>NZ_JADPJQ010000128.1:123268-154974 GCF_023073515.1 Bradyrhizobium sp. 17
GGCGGTGTGCCGCTTTCGGCGTTTTGAAGCGTCACCCCTTGATCACGCCGCTCGCCACCAGCCGGTGCCAGATGAACAGCACCACCACGGCGCCGATGGTGGCCATGATGAATCCTGCACCCTGGTCGGGACCGTAATGACCGATGGCCTGACCGATGAAGGTCGCGAGAAACGCGCCGGCGATGCCGAGGATGGTGGTGAGGATGAAGCCGCTCGGATTGTTCGGTCCCGGCGCCAGCCAACGCGCGATGAGGCCGGCGATGAAGCCGACGACGATGATCCACAACAAGCCACCCATGCTCATGTCCGTGCTCCCCTCGTTTGACTAAACCAATCAGACTCTGCCCGCGATCTCTTGCTCGGTCGGCAGCCGTCCGTCCGGCGTCAGATGGTCGACCACCTGCGGCAGATACTGGCTGAGGCCCGAGAGCAGCTCGTCACGCGACAGGCCGCTTTGGGCGGACAGGCTCTCGATCTGGTCGGCGCCGAGCGCATTGGCGAGATCGCCTGGAGCGATCGCCTTGTTCTCGCCCTTGCCGACCCAGGTATTGGCAGTATCGCCATGACCGCTGTGCTGAAGCTGGTTGAGGAGATCGCCGAGCCCGCCGCTGAGCACGCTGCCGGCCGCGCCGCCCGCGAGCAGGCCGCCAAGGCCGCCCTTCAACAGGTCGCCGAGGCCACCACCAGCGCCTGCATTCACCGGCGGGGGGAGATGCGTCGGCGTCGGTGCCGGGGACGGCTGCGGCGCGCTGCCGCTCTGGTTGCCGCTCATATGCTTGAATGCCTTCCAGGCGAGCAGGCCAAGCAGCGCCATGGTCATGGGCGACATGCCGCCACTGGATGAGGATTGTGAACTCGGCGTGCTTGGCCCGCGCGGGCCGTTCTGCATGCCGTTGAGGACGTCGAGCAAACCCATGGCGTTCTCCCTTGGCGCTTTGTTGCCGGTAACAAGCCCCGTTCGAAAACATATGAGGCCGTCATGACGGTTACAAGGCGATTGCGCCGCAACTCCGGGAATGGGCAGCAGACACAGCCTCTGCTATCGAGGGCGGATCGTTGAGGGGGCAAGCCAAGATGATGACGGATCGACCGATCGTGGTGGCCGGCGCGGGCGCCATCGGATGTTTTGTCGGCGGCACCCTGGCGGCTGCCGGTCGCCGCGTCGCGTTCCTGGTGCGACCGCGGGTGAAGGCCGAGATCGAGCGGTTCGGTCTGCTTCTGACCGATTTCGACGGCTCCGAGAAGAAGCTCGATCCGGGCCAACTCGCGCTATCGGAAGATCCCGCGATCTTGCACAGCGCCGGCATCGTGCTGGTCACGGTGAAGAGCGCCGACACGGCAGCTGTCGCCAAGCAGATCGCGCAGCATGCGCCGCAGGACGCTGTCATCGTCTCGCTGCAAAACGGCGTCGGCAACGTCGCGGTGCTGCGCGATCGCCTCGGCGATCGCCGCGTGCTCGCCGGCATGGTGCCTTTCAACGTGGTCGGGATGGGCGAGGGCCGCTTCCACCGCTCGACCTCTGGCGACATTCATGTTGGCCAAGATGACACGAACGCGGCCGCAGCTCTGTCGGTGCCGGGGCTCACGATGCGCGCGAGCCGCGACATCACCGGCGTGCAATGGGGCAAGCTGATCATCAATTTGAACAACGCGCTCAGCGCCTTGTCCGACATGCCCCTCGCTGCGCAATTGGGGAACCGCGAATGGCGAAGGTTGTTCGCCGATCAGATGGCGGAGGGGCTGGCTGCAATGAGGGCCGCCGGCATCACACCGGTCTCGGCGACGCCGATCCCGTCGTCCTGGACGCCCGCCTTGCTGAGACTGCCTGATCCGATTTTCGACCTGATCCTGGGAAGGACCATGAAGATCGATCCCGAGGCGCGTTCCTCGATGTGGCAGGATTTGAAGCAGGGCCGCAAGACCGAGATCGACTATCTCCAGGGCGCGATCATCGCCCTCGCCGAACAGAACAGTGTCGACGTGCCGCTGTCGCGCCGCATTGTTGCGCTGATCAACGAGGCTGAGGCCGCGGGCAAGGGTCCGCCGCGGCTGACGCCGCAGCAGGTTCGCGGCGCTGCATGAGTTCACGCCGGCTGACGGGAGACGTGCGATGAAACGTTGTTTGACGATCGGGGTCGTGCTCGCCGCCTTATGTGCAGCTTCCACGTTTGCTCAGGCAAGGCCGCCGACCGTCACGAATTCGCCCGGCTATGACGCGCGCCTGAAGGAGAGTCGTTCGCAGTTGAGTAGTTCACCGACAACAACGGCGCCGGTGAATGCGCCGGTTGCTCAACCGAAGCGCAGCAAGAAGAAGCACACGAACTGAGGCTAGGAGACGGATCCCCGCCCAGTTCGTCATTGCGAGCGTAGCGAAGCAATCCAGACTGCCTCCGCGGAGAGATGCTGGATTGCTTCGCTGCGCTCGCAATGACGGCGACGCAGCTCAGCCCTTCTTCGCGGGCTTGCTCGGCGTCGGGCTGAACAGCTTCTTGATGTCGTTCAATCCATCCGACAGCCGCGGCCATTCGCAGGAGAACGAGCCCTTGGTGCAGGGTGTGCCCTTCGGCCGCGGCCGCGCGTCGCCGATGGCGGCCTGCTGGACTTTCGGCCGCTCGACCGGCACGGGCACGCGCTCGACCTCGGTTCGCAACGCGACCCGCTGGAGCTGCTGCACCTGTTGTTCCTGCTGCTCGCGCTGCTGGCGCGCGGTGGCCTGCGCGGCTTCATTGCTGCGGCGCTGATTGGCGAGATAGGCGGTGTAGGATTCGTCGATCTTCTTCTGCTCCTCCGGCGTCGGATTGGGCCCGGCGATGTCGAAGCTGCGGTCCTGGAGGAAATCGTAATAGGAATAGCCGCCGCCCGCCTTGCGCCGGCCGGCGAATTTGGCGTTGCAGTCGGCAAGCGCAGCCGTCTTCTCGGATTTGGTCGTAGCTTTCTCGGCGGCGTCGGCGCAGGCCTCGAAGTCAACAGGCGCGCGCTTCCACCATTGTGCCTGGGCATGCGACGGCGCCAGCAGGAAAAATCCTGCTGCAGCAACGACAAGCGCCGCACGACGCGATGCAACTACGTCCGACATTCTACGAGAGCATTCCTTGCAAAACTCAACCCGAACTGAGTCGGGCTGATTTTTGCCCCTTTATGGCCTGCTTGTCACCCATGGAACCCGGGAATTTCATGGCTGTGATGCTGACATTTTTTGCTTGACGTGGCGCAGGAGTCACAGCGTCACTTCATCCTGCGCTCGCCTCATCGGCGACGCCAAGAATACGAAGTGGAAACGCCTCATGCTGCTGCCCCTGTCCGATGTGCCGCGCTGGTACGCCGAACGCAAACCGCAAGGCACGATCGCCGTCCGTCACGGGCAGGATACGCTGACATGGGACGCGCTCGAACGCGGCGCCAACCGGCGCGCGCGGGCGTTCATGGCCAAGGGTGTCAAGCCCGGCGACTTTGTCGCGATCGGTTTGCCCAACTGCAATGCGTTTTTCGAGACCTCGTTTGCAGTGTGGAAATGCGGAGCGACGCCGACCTCGTTGTCATGGCGGCTGCCGCGCGGCGAAGCCGCCGCGGTGCTCGACATCCTGAAGCCGGCGCTGGTGGTCGGCGGCGAAGCCGACTGGAACGCGCCGAACCGTCTGCCCGCGGATTTCGTGCCGGAAGGGTTTTCGGACGAGCCGCTCACCGCACCGGTGGCGCGCTATTGGAAAGCCATGACCAGCGGCGGATCGACCGGCCGCCCGAAGGTGATCCTCGATCACCAGCCGGCGGTGATCGACACGGTCGCCGCGCCGCCGCTCAACATCCCCTTCGGGGTCTCGTTGCTCAATCCCGGTCCGCTCTATCACAATGCGCCGTTCATCGTGTCGCACTACGCGCTGTTCACCGGCGGCCAGCTCACCGGCCTCGTCAAGTTCGACGCCGAGGAGGCGCTGCGGCAAATTGCGCGCGAGCGCGTGCAATGGGTCAATTTCGTGCCGACCATGATGCACCGGATCTGGGCGCTCCCGGAGCACGTGCGCAACGCCTACGATGTGTCGAGCCTGCAAACCGTCTTCCACATGGCCGCTCCGATGCCACCCTGGCTGAAGGAGAACTGGATCGCCTGGCTCGGGCCTGAGCGGATCTGGGAGCTCTATGGCGGCACCGAGCGACAGGGCTCCTGCATCATCTCCGGCAAGGAATGGCTGACGCACCAGGGCTCGGTCGGCAAGATCGGCGAGACGGCGCGCTTGCGCATCATCGGCGAGGACGGCAACGACGTTGCGCCGGGTGAGACCGGCGAGATTTACTTCCTCAACAATGACGGCAATGACGCCACCTATCACTATCTCGGCGCCGAGCCGAAGCGCCGCGCCGACGGCTGGGAATCGCTGGGCGATATCGGCAGGCTGGATGCGGAAGGCTACCTTTATCTCGGTGACCGCCTCGCCGACATGGTGCTGCGCGGCGGCGCCAACATCTATCCCGCCGAGGTCGAAGCTGCCGTCTCCGCCTGTCCGGGCGTGCGCTCCTGCGTGGTGGTGGGATTGCCCGATCCGGAATTGGGCCAGCGCGTGCACGCCATCATCGAGCCGGAGAGCGATGCGGACGGCCAAGCCATCGCCGACGGAATGGCGGATTTCCTCAAAGACAGGCTCAGCCGCTACAAGCACCCGGAGAGCTTCGAGATCGTCACCGTCCCACCACGCGACGATTCCGGTAAAGTTCGCCGCACGCTGTTGCGCGACGAGCGCGCGGCGTGGATGAAGGAGGGGCGCGCGTTCCGGATTTGGCCGGCGAAGGCGCGGGCGGACGCCGATTAAGAGAATTCATGGGAAGGACCGAGATTATGACCATCACCATCGCCGCGAACGCTGTGCCGAAGCCGCCGGCCGCGATCATCGAGGGCTTTCGCGGTGCGCCGACCCCGGTCATTTCGGACAATCTCGGCCGGCTGCCGGGCGCCGTGGGGCTCAAACCCTATCATCGCGGTGCCAAGCTGGTGGGCACGGCCTTCACGGTCCGCACCCGTCCCGGTGACAATCTCGCCATCCACCGCGCGCTCGAGCTGGTGGGCCCCGGCGACGTCATCGTGGTCGATGGCGGCGGCGACGAGACCCGCGCGCTGGTCGGTGAGATCATGAAGAACATCGCGCAATGGCGCAAAGCCGAAGGCTACGTCATCGACGGCGCGATCCGCGACGTCGCGGCGTTCGCTGCCGATGACTTTCCCTGCTATGCCCGCGCGGTGATCCACCGCGGCCCTTACAAGAACGGCCCCGGCGAGATCAACGTGCCTGTTTCGATCGGCGGCAGCGTGATCTCGCCCGGCGACATCGTCGTCGGAGACGAGGACGGCGTGGTGTCGTTTGCCGCCGCCGGTGCCGCGGCGCTGCTCGACGCCGTGCGAGCCCAGGTCGCGCGCGAGGAGGAGACGCTGAAGGCGATCCGCGAGGGCCGTTATCAAGGCTCGTATGGCAAATCCTGATCAGCGAGAATGAAGAGGAGGGCGGCGTGAGCCAGCAGGACGAATTCCACAATCTCGACGATAACGGCGACGGGTTGTTTCGCGAGCTCGCGGCAGGGGTGACCACGCGCATCTTCTCCGGCGAGCAGGCGATGCTGTCGGTGGTGACGCTGGCGCCGCATGCGCAAGGCACGCTGCACCATCATCCCGAGGAGCAGTGGGGCGTGCTGCTCGACGGCTCCGCCATCCGCGTCCAGGGTGATGAGGAGATTGCCGTGAAGAAAGGCGACTTCTGGCGCACGCCGGGTAATGTGCCGCACACCATGCGCGCCGGCCCCGACGGCGCCCGCGTGCTGGACATCTTCAGTCCGCCGCGGCCAGAATACAGAAAAGCGGGATCCGGTTTCGGGACCACTTAAAGCGCCAAAGAGCAAAAGCCGGGCGCGAGAAAACAGGGGAGGGATACCATGACGATCACACGACGGACGCTGCTGGCAGCGCCGGCTATTCTCGCGATGACGCCGGCGTTGGCGCAGGCTTCAAAAATCACACTGGTGGTGCCGTTTCCGCCGGGCGGATCCACCGATGCGATGGCGCGGCTGCTCCAGAGCCATCTGCAAACCAAGCTCAACCGCATCGTCATTGTCGAGAACAAGTCGGGCGCGGCAGGCGCGCTCGGCGCGGCGCAGGTCGCCAAGAGCCCGCCTGACGGCTCGACGTTCCTGGTCACCTTCGATTCCCATGCGGTGATCCCCTCCATCCTCGACAAGCCGCCCGTCGATGTCGAGCGCGAGCTAATGCCGGTGTTGCTGGTCGGCACCGCGCCTTACGTGATCGCTGCCGGTGCAGGCCGCCCCTACAAGAGCTTTGCCGACGTGGTGGCGGCCTGCAAGGCGACGCCCGGCGCGGTGAAATATGCCTCCGTCGGCATCGGCACGCTCGGCCATCTCGCCATGACCGTGCTCGGCAACAAGGCCGGCGTCGAGATCATGCACGTGCCCTATCGCGGCGGAGGCCCCGCAATGAACGACGTGCTCGGCGGCCATGTCGACCTGATCGCGGGATCTGCGGCGCTGGTCGCAGCCCAGCTCGGCACCAACATGCTGCGTCCGATCCTGCAGCTCGGCCGCGAGCGGCTGCCGGGCCTGCCGGATACGCCGACCGCGATCGAGGCGGGCTTTCCGGATTTCGAGACGCTGGCCTGGTGGGGCATCTTCGCGCCCACCGGCACGCCGCCGGACATCGTCGCAGGCCTCGCGACGGCGTCCAAGGAGATCCTGAGCGAGCCCGCGACCGCCGCCCAGCTCAAGGAAACGCAGCAGATGACGCTGCTGCTCGAGGACGCTCCCGCCTTCAAGACCTTCTTCGACAAGCAGGTCGCCATTTGGGGCAAGGTGGTCAAGGACAACAATATCCGGGCATGAGATGACCGGCAGCCCTCCGCATTGAGCAACGCGGAGGGCTTCCGATCCCCCTTCCGCTTTGATATGAAGCCCCGGTAACCCGCTCTGCGGGTTCCGCGGTCCCGTAGCTCAGCCGGATAGAGCGACGGTTTCCTAAACCGTAGGTCGGAAGTTCGAGTCTTCCCGGGATCGCCAGTTTTTCAGTGAGCAATCGTCGCGTTTGATACGCTCGTCGGCGCAAAAATTGCTAGAAGCGCGAAGCTTCCTCCTGGCCCGGGCTGACTGCCGCCCCGCCTCGCTGCCATATCCGGAGACGACAATGCCTTTCGATTTGATCCTGCGCGGCGGCCGTGTGGTCGACCCGTCCCAGAAGCTCGACGCCGTGACCGATGTCGCCTTTTCCGGCGGCAAGGTCGCGGCGATCGGCAGTGGGCTCAAGGCGGATCCGGGCACCGAGGTGCGCGACGTCTCTCGCTACATCGTGACGCCGGGACTGATCGATCTCCACACCCATGTCTATTGGGGCGGCACGTCGCTCGGCATCGACGCCGAGGAGTTCTGCCGTCTTTCCGGCGTCACCACCGCGGTCGATACCGGCAGTGCGGGGCCGGGCAATTTCGCGGGCTTCCGCAAGCATGTGATCGAGCCGAGCCAGGTTCGTATCCTCGCTTATCTGCATGTCTCGCATGCCGGCATTTTCGGCTTCTCGCACCGGATCATGGTCGGCGAGAGCGAGGAGCTGCGGCTGATGAATCCGATCGAGGCGGCCAAGGTGGCCGACGCCAACCGCGATCTCATCGTCGGCATCAAGGTGCGCGTGGGGCTGCATTCCTCGGGCACGTCGGGCGTCGTGCCGCTCGACATCGCGCTCGAGGTCGCGAACGAGGTCGGCATGCCCCTGATGGCGCATATCGATCATCCGCCGCCGAGCTACGAGGAGGTGCTGGCGCGCCTGCGCCCCGGCGACGTGCTCACCCATGCGTTCCGTCCCTTCCCCAACACGCCTGCGACCGCGCAGGGCACGGTGAAGCGGGCGGTGCTCGACGCCCGCGAGCGCGGCGTGCTGTTCGACATCGGCCACGGCAAGGGCTCGTTCGCATTCAAGACCGCGCGTGCGATGCTCGCCA
Source organism: Bradyrhizobium sp. 17 (assembly GCF_023073515.1). Classification (NCBI taxonomy): domain Bacteria; kingdom Pseudomonadati; phylum Pseudomonadota; class Alphaproteobacteria; order Hyphomicrobiales; family Nitrobacteraceae; genus Bradyrhizobium; species Bradyrhizobium sp. 17. The sequence goes on from NZ_JADPJQ010000128.1 coordinate 131,245, forward strand.
ACGGCTTCTATCCCGACACCATCTCGTCCGACATTCATCAGCTCTGCATCGACGGCCCGGCCTTCGATCAGGTGACGACCCTGTCGAAATTCCTGTGCATGGGCATGCCGCTGTCCGACGTCATCGCAACCTCGACCGTCAACGCCGCGATGGCGCTGCGGCGCCCCGAGCTCGGCAGCCTCAAGCCGGGCAGCGTCGGCGACGCCACGCTGATCTCGGTGAGGGAAGGCCAGTTCGACTATGAGGACGTCGTCGGCGAGCACCTGATCGGCGACCGCAAGATCGTCTCCGAAGGCGTCGTGATCGGCGGCCGGTGGTGGCATCCGAATTGAGCGGCAGGCCGTTCACGCCGGCTTGATTACAACGACCTCGCGATCAACAGCTTCATGATCTCGTTCGTCCCGCCATAGATCTTCTGGATGCGGGAATCGATGAAGATGCGCGAGATCGGATATTCCTGCATATAGCCGTAGCCGCCGAACAGCTGCAGGCATTCGTCGGCGGTCTCGACCTGCTTCTCCGAGCACCAATATTTCGCCATCGACGCCGTGACGGTGTCGAGGTCCTTTGCGACCAGCCGCTCGATGCACCAGTCGACGAAGACGCGCGCGATCATCGCTTCGGTCTTGCGCTCGGCGAGCTTGAAGGCGGTGTTCTGGAAATCCATCAGCGGCTTGCCGAAGGCCTTGCGCTCCTTGGTGTAGTCGACGGTGAGTTTTATCGCGCGCTCCATAGCCGCGACCGCGCCGACCGCGAGCGCGAGGCGCTCCTGCGGCAATTGCTGCATCAGCTGCACGAAGCCCTGGCCTTCCTCGCCGCCGAGCAAATTGTCCGGCGGCACCGCGACGTTGTCGAAGAACAGCTCAGACGTGTCGGAGGCATGCAGGCCGATCTTGTCGAGGTTGCGCCCGCGCTTGTATCCATCCGCGCCTGAGGTTTCGACCACGATCAGCGAAATGCCCTTGGCGCCGACATCGCCGGTGCGCGCAACCACGATGACGAGGTCGGCAGCCTGGCCGTTGGTGATGAAGGTCTTCTGTCCGTTGATGACGTAGGAATTGCCCTGCTTCCTGGCGGTGGTCTTGACGGCCTGCAAATCCGAGCCGGTGCCGGGCTCGGTCATGGCGATGGCGCCGACCATCTCGCCTGAAGCCATCTTCGGCAGCCAGCGCTTCTTCTGCTCCTCCGAGCCGTAATTGAGGATGTAGTGCGCGACGATGGCGCTGTGCACGGAGACGCCGGTCGTCAGCTCCGGCACCGTGCTTTCGAGGTCGTCGAGCACGGCGGCATCATAGGCGAAGGTGGCGCCCAGGCCGCCATATTCCTCCGGCACGCTTGCCAGCAGCGCGCCCATCTCGCCGAGCCCGCGCCAGGCAAAGCGGTCGACCATCTTCTGCTCGCGCCATTTTTCGGCATGCGGGGCCAGATCCTTGGCAAGATACTTCCGGAACTGGTCGCGGAAGATTTCGAGCTCTTCGGTCATCCAGGAGGAGCGGTAGGACATGGTCACCTCGGTCAATGCGGCTTGCCGGCCTGGTTAGGCCAGCCTTTGGCGGCAATTATTGTGTTTTCAGGCTGTGCCGGTGACGCTACCAAGGCGGCCGGAGCAGCGTCTATCGGGATGGTTGATTGTGGCTGTCAAAATCCAAACCGTCAAAACCAAAGAGCTCAAGCTCGACATCGCGCGCATCGGCACGGTCTCCGCGATCCTGACGCAGCCGGACAAGGCGCGCGCCTGCTACGTCCTGGCGCATGGTGCCGGTGCAGGGATGCGGCATGCATCGATGGACAAGATTGCGGAGGGGCTCGCTGCTCGCGACATCGCGACCTTCCGCTTCAATTTTCCTTACATGGAAAACAAGCAGGGCCGTCCCGACCAGCCTGCGGTCGCCCACGCCACGATCCGCGTGGCAGTCGAGGAAGCCGCGCGGCTCTGCCCGGGTGTGATGCTCGTTGCGGGTGGAAAATCCTTCGGCGGGCGCATGACCTCGCAGGCGCAGTCCAAGGCTCCGCTGCCTGATGTCAAAGGGCTCGCCTTCCTCGGTTTTCCCCTGCACGCCGACAAGAAGCCGTCGACGGAGCGCGCCGAGCATCTCGCCCATGTCGAGATCCCGATGCTGTTCCTGCAAGGCACCCGCGACGGGCTCGCCGATCTCGGCCTCCTCAAGCCGGTCATCGCCGCTCTTGCCCCGAAGGCGACGCTGCATGAGATCGAAGGCGGCGATCACTCCTTCGCGGTGCTGAAAAAGTCCGGCCGCACCAATGAAGAGGCGCTGACAGAGGTGCTTGATACGCTCGCGGCCTGGATCGACAGCCTCGCCTGAAATCTCACGCCGAATATAGCCCCTTGTCGCGCGCCTTCTGGATCGCGAGCGCGGCGATCAAGTCGAGCGTCGGCGTCGACAGGCCGGCGGTGCGCGCGAAGGCTTGGGGCGCCTTTACCAGGACGTCGATCTCCATGGCGCGGCCGAGCTCGTAATCCTGCAGCAGCGACGGCTTGTGGTTGGGGGCGGGGCCGCTGCGTGATACGCGCTTGACCTCGGGGATAAAATGCTGAGCGATCTCGTTGGCCTCGTTCAGCATCCGCGGAATGACATCCGCAAAGGCGGGGTCATCGCGCACGCCGCGCGCGGTCTGGCCGGTGAGCAGGCACAGCACCGACAGTGACATGTTGGTCAGCAGCTTTGACCAGATCGCCTCGCGGATCTCGGCGACCGGCGGCGATTCCAGCCGTGCGTCGCTGAAGACACCGCGGAGCGTCGTGATGCGCTCGCAATTGCGGTCGTCACATTCGCCGATCAGCAGGCGGTTGCGGTCCGGCGTCAGGTTCTGCACCACGCCGGGCGCGATCACCTCGTTGGAGGAGAAGACTACGCCGCCGACGATCCGCTCTTTCGGAATGCAGGCGCGCAGGCGTCCGCCCGGGTCGAGGAAGGAAATGTCCGGCGGGGTCGGGTGCCGCGGCGGCAGGCCGATCCGGTACCACCAGGGAATGCCGTTCTGCGCGAACACGATCGCGGTGTTGTCCTGCAGCAGCGGCTTGAGACTGGAGACCAGCCCGGTCAACGCGGTCGCCTTCAAGGTGCTGATCACGACGTCCTGCGGGCCGAGCTGGGCCGGATCGCCGGAGGCGTTCACCTTGGCGGAGACCTCGGAATCGCCGACGCGCAGCTTGAGGCCGTTGGCCCGGACCGCCTCCAGGTGCGCGCCCCGCATCACGCACGAGACCTCGTGGCCGGCGCGGGCCAACCGAACTGCAAGATGGCTGCCGACGGCGCCCGCGCCGAAAATGCAGATGCGCATGTGATGTCCGTCCCTGATCCCTTGATGCCGCCCCGCGGCAGCATGACACAAGCCGCCATGCGATGGACGCGGCTGCCCTACGCTCGAAAGATATGGATCAGGGCGCGGAGCCTCGGTCATAGTGCGCGCCAAACAAACGAGCGGAGGAACACCGATGACCGACAGCCCCGTCCTGTGGACCCTGGATGCGCGTGGGGTTGCGACCGTCACGTTGAACCGGCCGGAGGTTAACAATGCCTATGACGGCGCGTTGATCGCAGGCGTGCTCGCGGCCATGGACGATCTTGGCAGCAAGCCCAACCTTCGCGTCGTCGTGCTCAAGGGCAATGGCAAGCATTTCCAGGCTGGCGCCGACCTCAAATGGATCAACGGCGTGCGGCCGCAATCGAGCGAGGCGAACGAGGCCGCGTCGCGGGCGACGTTCGAGGCCGTGCAGCGGCTCAATACGCTGGCTATCCCGACGGTCGCGCTGGTGCAGGGCGGCTGCTTTGGCGGCGGCACCGGCGTGATCGCGGCCTGCGACGTCGTGATCGCGGCCGACAACGCGCTGTTCTCGATCACCGAAGTGCGCTGGGGCCTGACCGCGGCCATCATCATCCCGCAGCTCTGCGATGCCATTGGTGTACGGCAAGTCCGCCGCTACGCGCTGACAGGTGAACGTTTCGGCGCCGAGGACGCCCGTCGTATCGGCCTCGTCCACGAGGTGGTGCCGCTCGCCGATCTCGACGCCGCCGGCGCCAAGGTGGTCGAGCAGTTGCTTGCCAACGGATCGGAGGCGATGGCCGAGACCAAGCGGCTCGCGCTGGAAAGTTCGTTCGGCGGCATGGCGGTGGACGATGCGGCTTACAAGCGGCTCGTGCATCTGCATTCGCTGAAGCGACAGAGCGCGGAAGCCGCCGAGGGGCTGGCGTCGTTCGCGGAAAAGCGCGCCGCGAATTGGGCAGGTGCTAAAAGCTGAACGCGAGTAGCCCGGATTACGCTTCGCTCCATCCGGGCTACGGGCTTTTACAGCGACGTCGCGAGTGACCTTTTCAGCAAAGTGAGCAGCGCCTGTACCGCGGCGGCATTGCGCCGCCGTTCAGGGATCGCAGCCTTCACCCACAATTCCGGAATCGGAAACTCGCGCAGCACCGGCTTGAGCGCGCCGTCGCGCAAGGCGCCCGCGACGAGATAGTCCGATATCAACACAATGCCGTTGCCGGCGATGGCGCTGCGCGCCAGCACTTGGCCCTCGTTGCAGGACAGCAGCGGACTGACCTGGACGCTGATGCGGCCGCGCGGCCCGTCAAAGATCCATTCGGGGCCGGTCGGTAGAAAGCTGAGGCAGCGATGATCGACCAGATCACGCGGATGTTTTGGCGTGCCGTGTTTCTTCAAATAGGCAGGCGAGGCGCAGAGCAGCCGCTTCAGCGGGCACAAGGGTTCGTCGACGACACCGCCAAAGGAATGCGGGAAGGCGCCGATGGCGATGTCAAAGCCTTCGGTGACGGGATCGACCGGACGGTCGAACAGCACGATCTCGAGCTTGAGCCGCGGGTTCTGGGTCTGGAAGGCGGTGAAGACGTCCGCAAGCCGCGCGACCGTCAGCGAGGTCGGGGCCTTGATGCGCAGATGATCGACGAGATCGTGGCCCTTCTCGCCCATGCGCGACAGCAGATCGGCGGCGTCGGTGACGACGCCGCGGGCGCGATGCACGTAGCGCTGGCCGGCCTCGGTCAGCCGCAATTGCCGGGTCGAGCGATGAAACAGTGGCGTGCCGATCCGCGCCTCCAGCTGCGTGACGCGCTTGGCGACCACCGACGTCGAGACGCCGAGTTTTCGCGCGGCCGCGGAGAAGCCGGTGGCGTCGGCGGTCGCGAGGAACGCCTGAAGGTTTACCAGGATGTCCATCTTCGGCCTTTCGCGATTCGAGAAAGGTGATCGCCTATTTTGGCGGATTGTAGCTCGATCCGGGTTAATTCATAGTCCGGCCCAAGCAAAGGATTTCAGGGACAGGACGCGCCATGCAGGCCATGACGATCGAAGAACCGGCGCGCCAGGTGCCGCTTTACGGCGAATATGAAGTCGTCGTCCTCGGCGGCGGTCCGGCCGGCATCGTGGCGGCGGCCTCAAGCGCACGCGCGGGACGGAAGACGCTGCTGATCGAGCGGTACGGCTTCCTTGGCGGCATGGGCACCGCCGCAGGCGTCACCAATTTCTGCGGCCTGCACGGCAATGTCCACGGCGAGGCCCACCGGCTGGTGCAGGGCATGGCGTCGGAGTTGCTGGCGCGGATCGATCGCTTGAACGGCCTCAACGCGCCGCATCTGATTCTCGGCAAGGTCTTCGCCCAGGCCTACGACACCGCCGCCTACAAGATCGCGGCCGACCAACTGCTCGCCAGTCACAAGGTGCACATCCTTTTCCACGCGCTTGGTGCCGGTGTGGTGATGGGCGCTAACAGCCGCATCGATGCGCTGATGGTCGAGACCAAGGCCGGCCGGCAGGCGGTGCGATCGGAGATCTTCATCGATTGCTCCGGCGACGGCGATCTCGCGGTTTGGGCCGGCGCGCCGTTCGAATTCGGCGACGAGCACGGTCATCCGATGTATCCCTCGATGATGCTCCGTCTCAACAACATCGACCCGGAGAGGGCAGGCGAAGCCTGGCGGACCATTCCGCAATTGATGGAGCAGGCCACCGCCGCCGGCACCCACACATTCCCGCGCAAGAGCGCGATCGTGCGGCCGCAGAAGTCCGGCATCGAATGGCGGGTGAATTTTACGCAAGTGGCGCGCGAGGACGGCCATGCCATCAACGGCATCGAGCCTGATGATCTCACCCGCGGCGAGATCGAGGGCCGCAAGCAGGCGCTGGCTGCGTTCGAATTCCTGCGCACCGTGCCGGGCTTTGAAAAATCCTACATCGTCGACCTGCCGCCGCAGCTCGGCATCCGCGAAACCCGCCGCATCACGGGCGGCTATCAGCTCAGCGGCGAGGACGTGCTCGGCTGCGCTTCGTTCGAGGATTCCATCGGGGTCAATGGCTGGCCGATCGAGGCCCATGTCCCCGGCGACGTCGTCTTCACCTTCCCGCCGATCCCGGAATCGCGCGGCTATAACGAGCTGCCTTACCGCATGCTGGTGCCCGAAGGCGTCGATAATCTGCTGGTCGCCGGCCGCTGCGCCTCGATGACCCATGAGGGCCAATCGGCGGCCCGGGTCTCCGGTGCCTGTTTCGTGATGGGGGAGGCGGCCGGTTCCGCGGCAGCGCTGGCGCTCTCCGGAAACCGGATCCCGCGTGACATCCCCGTTGAAAAGCTGCAGGAAACGTTGAAACAACAGGGCGCCTTTATCGGACGGGACCAGCCCGTGCCTGAAGGCCTGTAACCGACTGCAAGATATCGACGGCGGAGGAAACGAAATGATCGGGATTGTGCGGCTCGCGCTAGCTGGCCTGATGGCGATCACAGCAATGGGCACGGCCCGAGCCGAGGACGCGCTGAAGGCCAGGATCGGCGTGCTCAGGCTATCCTCCTCCGCGCCGGTGTTCATCGCGCAGGACAAGGGCTATTTCCGCGAGGCCGGCCTCGAGGTCGAGCTGAAATTCTTCGACGCGGCGCAGCCGATCGCGGTGGCGACGACCTCGGGCGACATCGATTTCGGCGTCACCGCCTTCACCGCAGGTCTTTACAATCTCGCCGGCAAGGGCGTGCTCAAGGTGATCGGCGGCATGAGCCGCGAGAAGGCTGGTTATCCCCTGATCGGCTATTTCGCCAGCAACAACGCCTATGCGAGCGGTCTGAAGACGCCGAAGGACCTCGCGGGCAAGCGCGTGGCGATGACGCAGGTTGGCTCCTCCTTTCACTATTCGCTCGGCCTGCTTGCCGACAAATACGGTTTCAAGCTCGCCGACGTGAAGATTGTGCCGCTGCAATCGCTGTCGAATGCGGCGGCCGCGCTGAAGGGCGAGACCGTGGATGCAGCGCTGCTGCCGATCTCCACCGCGCGAAAGCTGATGGACGACGGTGGTGCGAAGTTTCTCGGCTGGGTCGGCGACGAGACACCCTGGCAATTGGGCGCGGTGTTCGCCTCGCCGAAGACGCTGACCAACAAGGTGCTGGTGACGAAGCTGCTCGGCGCCTTGGCAAAGGCCGACCGCGAATATCACGACGTCATCCTCGCCGCGATGAAGGACGGTGTCGCGCCGATCAATGACAAGACAAAGCCGCTGCTGGAGATCATCGCCAAATATACGAACCTCCCGGTCGAGCAGGTGGTCGGCAACTGCGCCTATATCGATCCCGACGGCAAGCTGGATGTGAAGAACGTCGACAACCAGATCAAATGGCTCCAGGAGCAGGGTTTTGCCGACAAGGGCTTCGACGCGAATGCGATCATCGCCAAGGAATTCGTGAAGGCGGATTGAGAGTAGAACGCAGTCCATGGACCTGATCGCCAACCACATCACCCATCGCTTCGGCGATCTCGCCGTGCTCGACAACGTCTCGTTCACCGTCAGCGCGGGCGAGGTGGTGGCGATCGTGGGGCCGTCGGGCTGCGGCAAGAGCACGTTGCTGTCGATCCTTGGCGGGCTGTTGCTGCCGACCTCCGGCGCGCCCGAGCTGCGTGGATCGCCGCCGGCGGACAGCCTCAATCCGCTCACCTTCGTGTTCCAGGACTTTGCGCTGCTGCCCTGGGCGAATGTGGAGGAGAACGTCGAATTCCCGCTGCTGCACACCCAGCTCTCGGCCGTGCAGCGCCGCGCGCTGGTCGAGGACGCCTTGCGCCGCACCGGCCTGACCGATTTTCGCAAAACCTATCCAAAGCAGCTTTCCGGCGGCATGCGCCAGCGCGTCGGCATTTCGCGCGCGCTCGCGGTCAGGCCGGCCATTCTCCTGATGGACGAGCCATTGTCGGCGTTGGATTCGCAGACCCGCGAACTGCTGATGGAGGATTTCGTCCGGCTGCTCGCCGATGGCGGCATGGGCGCCGTGTATGTCACGCATAATCTCGAAGAGGCGGCGAGGCTTGCCGACCGCATCGTGGTGCTGTCGCGGCGCCCTGGCCGTATTCGCGAGGTCGTGAGCGTGCCGATGACGCGCACTGAGCGCGGTGACATTGCAGCCCGTGAAAAGCTGCTCGCGCTTCAGAACCAGATCTGGTCGCTGATCCGCAACGAGGCGATCGATGCCGAGCGCGAGGTCCAGCATGCTTGATCGCGCTCCGGCGGGAACATCGACGAAGGATGAAGCGGTCCGGCGCGTCCGCTTTCGCGGCGCCGGCTTCGTGCCGGCGAGCAGCCGTTTCGGCGGCTGGATCGCGCTCGCGCTGGTCATTGCGATCTGGCAGGCCGCCGGCAGCACCGGCCTGGTCAATCCGCTATTCCTGCCACCGCCATCGGCGATCGCGCGGGCGATCTACCAGCTCGCGATCTCGGGTGCGCTGTGGCAGCACCTTTCCGCGTCGCTCCTGCGCATCGGTGTCGGCTGGCTGCTCGGCACGGCAGCCGGTGTCGCCGTTGGCTTTGCCATCGGCCTGTCGCGTCTGGCGCGCAGCGTCGGCATCACCTTCATCTCGGCGCTGTTCCCGATCCCGAAGATCGCGCTGCTGCCGCTGTTGATCCTCTGGCTCGGCATCGGTGAAGAGCCGAAGATCGCGACCATTGCGCTCGGGGTGTTCTTCTCGACCGCGATCTCGGTCTATAGCGGCGTCGACGCGGTGCCGCGCAACCTCATCCGCATGGCGCAGAGCTTCAACGTGCCGTTCGCCACCATCGTGCGCAAGGTGGTCTGGCCGGGCGCGCTGCCCGCGATCCTCGCCGGCTTCCGTATCACCTCGTCGGTGGCGCTGCTGCTCGTCGTCAGCGCCGAGATGATCGGCGCGCAGTACGGCATCGGCGCGTTCGTGCTGCAGGCTGGCAATTTGATGCAGACGGATCAGCTGCTCGCGGGCGTGGTGATTTTGTCGGTGTTTGGGTTGATGGTGGGGAGGGTGATCAACTGGCTGGAGACGCGGCTGTTGCACTGGCGGTGAGGTTTACTCCGTCATTGCGAGCGCAGCGAAGCAATCCAGACTGTCGCCGCGGAAAGATTCTGGATTGCTTCGCTGCGCTCGCAATGACGATGCTACCAGCAGCGTACCTCACGCATTCCCGCGATCCTCCCGGAACAAATCCAGCTTCTGCTGCACGGGGCGATCCGAGAAGCTGAACAGCACCGCATCCATATCAGCCTCGTGCGTGACCCATTGCCAGCTCGGCACCACGAACAAATCGCGCGGGCCCCATTCGAACGTCGCATCCCCGATGCGGGTACGGCCGTGGCCCTCGATCGGACAGAACACCGTCGCGTCCGTCGCGCGATAGCGCGCGGTCTTGAAGCCCTTCGGCAGCAGCTGGATGAACGTGCCGATGGTCGGCATCGCGAAGTCGCCGGTCTCGGGGTTGCTGAATTTCAGCTTCAGCCCGTGACAGGCATCCCACTCCTGGCTCGCGCGAGCCTTCTCCAGTGCCTCGCGCGTGTAGGCATAGGGATAGCTGAAGATCGGGGAAGTCTTCGAGCTCCGCTTCACGTCGACCGGCAGCAGATTGTGGCCGTAGCGTGCAAAGCTGTCGCCGGCCGGCCTTGTAATCTTCTGCTGATCCTCGTTGGAGCCTTCCGCGAAAGAGCAGTCGAAGAACTGCACCAGCGGAATGTCGAGACCGTCGAGCCAGAACATCGGCTGGTCGGTCTCGTTGGAATGATCGTGCCAGGTCATCGACGGCGTGATGATGAAGTCGCCGGGCTCCATCGCGGTGCGCTCGCCGTCCACGGCGGTGTGGGCGCCCTTGCCTTCGAGCACGAAGCGCAGTGCCGATTGGCTGTGCCGGTGCGCGGGCGCGACGTCGCCGGGCACCACCATCTGCACGCCGGCATAGAGCGACGTGGTGATTTTCGACTGTCCGCGCAGGCCGGGGTTTTCCAGAACCAGCACGCGCCGCTCGGCCTCTTTCGCCGTGATCAGCTTGCCGGCTTCGGTCATGTAGTCGCGGATGATGTCGAACTTCCACAGATGCGGCCGGCAGGCGCTCTTCGGCTCCGGCGTGATCAAATCGCTCATGACCGTCCAGAGCGCGGTGAGATTCTCGCCGTCGATCTTCTTGTAGAACGCCTCGCGTTCCGGCGTCTTGGTCACGGCTTCCATGGTGCGGCTCCCGTCGCTTTGTTGATTGACAGTATACTTACGATCTGGGTAGCGTCAACGTGCGAACAAGAACGAAACGGGAGGGTTCCGATGAAGCTGCACGGCTATTTCCGCTCCAGCGCCGCCTACCGGGTACGCATCGCGCTGAACCTCAAAGGCCGCGGTGCCGAGCACCTGCCGCATCATCTTCGCAAGGGCGAGCAATGTGCGCCAGCCTATCTCGCCATCAATCCGCAAGGCCTGGTGCCGGCGCTGGAGAACGATGCGGGCGCAGTGCTGACCCAATCGGTCGCCATCATCGAATGGCTCGACGAGACCCATCCCAACCCGCCCCTGTTGCCGAGGGATGCGTTGCAGCGCGCCAAGGTGAGGGCGTTCGCGCTGGCGATCGCCTGCGACACTCACCCCGTGCAGAACTTGAAGGTGCTGGCGCGGCTGCGCGAGCTCGGCCTTGCCGAGGAGAAGGTTCAGGACTGGGCGGCCTGGGTCAACCGCGAGGGGCTCGCGGCGTGCGAGACGCTGATCAGAAACGAGCCGGGCCCGTTCTGCTTCGGGGATGTGCCGACGCTCGCCGATCTCTGTCTTGTGCCGCAGCTCGCCAATGCGCGCCGCTTCGGCGTCGACGTCTCCGCCTATCCGCGCCTGCTTGAAGCGGAAGCTGCGGCCAAGGCCCTGCCGGCGTTCGTCAACGCCGCGCCGGAGAAGCAGCCCGATGCCGAGTAAGCCTGCCCCTCCAATCACGATAGACGCGGTCTATGCGGCGCCGGGCTATCTGTTCCGGCGCATGCAGCAGATCGCGGTCTCGATCTTCATGGAGGAGTGCAAGGCGTTCGACCTCACGCCGGTGCAATACGCGGCGCTGATCGCGATCCACACCCACCCCGGCATCGACGCGACGCGGCTGTCCGCGGTGATCGCCTTCGATCGCTCCACGCTCGGCAGCGTGATCGAGCGGCTTCAGGCCAAGGATTTCGTCGAGCGCAGGCCGGCGCCGGAAGACAAGCGGATCAAGCTGCTCTATTTGACCAAATCAGGCGCGGCGATCCTGCGCGACATCATTCCCGCCGTCGAACGCGCCCAGGCGCGGATGCTCGAGCCGCTCAAGCCAGCGGACCGCAAGGCGCTTATGGGGCTCCTGGCGCAGCTCGTCGATCTCAACAACGAGGCGTCGCGGGTGCCGCTCCGGGCGGAGGACGCGATGGAGCATCTGGGGAAGGCACCTTAATCCTGGTTGTCATCGCCCGCCTTCGCGGGCGATGGCAGCGGTGGCTCACATCCTCAGCAACGCCTGCCGGTCGATCTTCCCCGTGCCGGTCTTCGGCAGCTCGTCGATGAAGATCACCTCGCGCGGATATTTGTAAGGAAGCAGTTTGCCCTTCACGTAATCCTGCAGCCGCCGGGTCGTTTCGCTTTGATCCGCCGCGCGGGTGTTCATCACCACCACTGCCTTAAGCGTCATGCGCCGGTCCGGCAGCTCGGCGGCGAACACCGCGCATTCGCGGATGTCCGGGTGGTCGGCGAGGCAAAGCTCAACCTCGAGCGGGTAGACCCATTGGCCGGAGATCTTGATGAGATCGTCGGCGCGGCCGCGGAAGAAGTGAAAGCCATCGCCATCGCGGACGAAGCGGTCGCCGGTGTAGATCCAGCCGCCTTCGCGGATGGTCTCGGCGGATTTGTCCGGCCGGTTCCAGTACAGCGGCGTGTTGGAATCGCCGCGCACCCACAAGATGCCTTCCTCGTCGTCGGCGACATCGCGGCCGTCCTTGTCGCGCAGCGCGACCTCGTAGCCGGGCACGCGCAGGCCGGCGGCGCCGAGCTTCTTCCGCTCGGGGCGGTTGGAGAGATAGATGTGCAGCACCTCGGTCGAGCCGAGGCCTTCCACGATCTCGAGACCGGTGAGCGTCTTCCAGCCGTTGAAGACGTCGGCCGAGAGCACCTCGGCGGCCGAGAGCGCCATGCGCAGTGAGGAGAAGTCGGTCTTGTTCGCACCCTCGGCCTTGGTCAGCGATGTATAAAGCGTCGGCAGGCCGAAGAAGACCGTCGGCCTGTACTGCTCGATCGCCGAAAAGATTGCCACGGGCTTCGGCTGGCCGGGCAACAGCAGTGTCGTCGCGCCCGCCGAGAACGGGAAGGTGATCGCGTTGCCGAAGCCATAGGCGAAGAAGATTTTTGGCACCGAGAAGCAGATGTCATCCGGCGTCAGCTTCAAGACGTTCTGCGCAAAGGCGACTTCGCTATAGGCCATGTCGTGCTGGAGATGCACGATGCCCTTGGGGCGGCCGGTCGATCCGGACGAATACATCCAGAACGCCATCTCGTTGCGATGCGTGTCGGCTTCCGCGAGCTCAGTCGGAAACTGGGGGAGCCAGCCGGCGGCGGAAACGGCGTTCGGCGCGGCGTGATCGCTCGCCGGGCCATTGACGACGACCAGGGTATGCAGGGCCGTGTCCTTGCAGGCCTCGGCGTTGAAACGTGCACAGAACTCGGCGTCCGCCACCGCAACAGTCGCGCCGGAATCGGCGAGATAGAATTGCAGCAGATCCGGCGGTGTCAGCGTGTTGATCAGCAATGGCACGAAGCCGGCGCGCACCGCGCCGAAGAACGCGGCCGGGTAGGCCGGAGTGTCATCGAGGAACAACAGCACGCGATCGCCGCGCTTGAGGCCAAGCGAGGCAAAGCCGTTGCCCCAGCGCCCGGCTTCCGCGCAGAGCTCCGCGTAGGTGCGCGTGCTCGCGGGGCCGATGAGCGCGAGCTTGTCACCGTGGCCTTTGCCGACATTGTCGAACAGCACGCGGCTGGCATTGTAGACCTGCGGAACGGAAAAGCCGATCTCGCGCGCGCCCGCGCAGTCGGCGGGCACCTGGTCGTGAATCTGCCGGCTCATGCCTCGTCCCCACCGTTCTTGGCGGCTTCGTAGCGCGCCATGAAGCCCGGCGACATCGCGCGCAGGCGGGAGTCGTCGATGCGGCCGGAGCGGGTGATGTAGCTATAGGCAAAGTCCATCAGGCCCTGCTGCATGTGCTGAGCAAAGTGCTCGTACCAGAAAGCGCTGGTCCGCGCGGCATTGACGAGCTTCTGCACCACCGGCTTTCGCGCGGCCTGGTAGCGATGCAGGGCGGTCGAGAGATGGGCGTCCGATTCCAGCGCCTTGACCAGTGCAATGGCGTCCTCGATCGCGAGCCGCGTGCCGGAGCCGATCGAAAAATGCGCCGAGTGCAGGGCGTCACCGAGCAGCACCATGTTCTTGAACGACCAGTGCTCGTTCCAGACCCAGGGGAAGTTGCGCCAGACCGATTTGTTGGAAACCAGCGAGCGGCCGCCGAGCGTGTCGGCGAACACCTCCTCGCAGACACCTTTGGACTGCTCCACGTCCTTGTAGGCGAAACCGTAGGCCTGCCACGTCGCATGGTCGCATTCGACCAGGAAGGTGCTCATGGTCGGCGAGTAGCGGTAGTGATGGGCGTTGAAGGCACCGCGGTCGGTCTTGACGAAGGTCTGCGACAGCGTCTCGAAGCGCTTCGAGGTGCCGTACCAGACGAACTTGTTCGAGGAGTAGGACAGCGAGGTGCCGAAATCGCCCTCGAAGGCGCGGCGTACCAGCGAGTTCAGCCCGTCGGCAGCGACGATCAGATCGTGCCCGTTGAGCTGATCGATCGCATGAATCGGCGTGTCGAAGCGCGGGGTGACGCCGGCATTGATCGCGCGCTGCTGCAGGAATCGCAAGAGCTCGAGCCGGCCGATCGAGGAGAAGCCGACGCCGTCGATGGCCACGCTGTCGCCGCTCAGGTTCAGCGTGATGTTCTCCCAGCTCTCCATGTGCGGCGAGATCGCGTCGACCGTCTCGGGGTCGTCGGCGCGCAGGAATTCCAGGGCCTGATCAGAAAACACCACGCCAAAGCCCCAGGTCGCGTCGGCCGGGTTCTGTTCGAACAGGTCGACTTGATCCTCGGGGTGACGCTTCTTCCAGAGATAGGCGAAGTAGAGCCCACCGGGCCCCCCGCCAATCACGGCGATCCGCAACGTCTGCCTCCCTAATTGACAGTATACTTACTATCTAGGGGTAGACTAATGTGCTCCGGCCACCCGCGCCAGCGGAATTATCGGCAAGCCGCGCGGCACACCACAGCTCACGTCCGGACGCGCGTTTGGCGCGTGTCCGAAGCAGTGACCTTGCGAAGCATAGCCAAACCGTGGCGGCTTGGCCATCCGCCCCGTCAGACGCAGCGCTTCACCCGTACGCCGCCCACGAGCACGGTGGTGCAGCGGACCGCCGGATGGCACGCTTCTCTAGCGTGCCGCGAACGGCGCCAGCACGTCCTTGCAGGCAGGTGACAGCGACGCGGCGTTGCTGGCGATGCACTGCACGATGCGGCCGCCGCCAGGCGCTACGCCGGCGCACAGCGTGCGGATGTCGGCACCGCAGGCGGAGCGGACGATGAACAGCTCTTCGCGCGGCCGCAGCGGGCGCAACGCGATCACGGCGGGCGCGGCTGCCGGTGCTGCCGCCGCCGCGGGAGCCGCGCCCGGAGGTGCCGCCGTTGCTGCCGTGCCACCGCCGCCGGCCGCGGCGCTCACGGCCTTCTCGCAGGCCGGCGAAACCTTTGCCTTGTTCTTCTCGAGGCATTCGAGCGCAGGCGCGCCGCCTGGCGGCACGCTGGCGCACACCTTGGGATAATCGGCGCGGCACGCGCTCTTGACGGCAGCGACCTGCGCGCTGCTCGGCTGTTTGGCTGCCGCGTCCTTCGGCGCTGCTCCAGATGCCGGCTTTGCGGCGGGGGCGGTTTCAGCCTTCGGCGCGGCAGGCGCGGCCTCCGCCTTGGGTGGAGCCTCTTTGGGTGCAGCCTCGGTCTTCGGCGCCGCAGCAGGCTCGACGGCGCGGACCGCGGTTTGGCATCCCGAGGACAGGCTGGACATGTTCTTCTGCAGGCATTGATAGGCTTCCACGCCGCCGGGCGTGACGCTCGCGCAGTGCGCCATGAAATCCGAGCGGCATGCGGAGCGGATCGCGCTCTTTTGCGCCTCGGTCGGCGCTTGTGCGAATGCGCCTGCTGCAGTTGCGAAGAGAGCCGCCGCCAGCAACGCCCCGCGTGCCGACGCATGTTTCAACGTGTTGAACATCCGAGTATTCCTGCCCTGTCGGCAACGCCGACAATTTTTTCAAATGTGATGCAAACAATCGTCGCGGGTGATGCCGCGCGCGACATCATTGGCCGCCGCGACCTCTACCGCAAGTAGATATTGGCTTTGCAATTGCGACGTAACTACGTCGTCAGAGCTTGATCATCCGCTTGCCGCGGTTCTCGCCCGCCAGCAATCCGACCAGCGCCTTCGGCGTGTTCTCGAGGCCGTCGATGATGTCCTCCTGCACCTTCAGCTTGCCGGATGTGACCCAGGCCTGGAGGTCGGCGAGCGCTCGCTGACTCTCTTTCATGTAGTCCATCACGATGAAGCCTTGCATGACGAGCCGCTTCACCACGATCAGGCCGGGCACGCCGCGCGGGCCGTGTGCCGAGGGCGCGCCGTCATATTGCGAGATCGCACCGCAGCAGGCGATGCGGCCGTAATTGTTCATCTGCGGCAGGCAGGCTTCGAGAATGTCGCCGCCGACATTGTCGAAATAGACATCGATGCCCTTCGGAGCCGCCGCGCGCAACGCCTTGAACACCGCGCCGTCCTTGTAGTCGACGGCGGCATCGAAGCCGAGTTCGGAGGTCAGCCAGCTGCACTTGTCGGCGCCGCCGGCGATGCCGATGACCCGGCATCCCTTGATCTTCGCGATTTGCCCGACGATCGAGCCGACCGAGCCCGCGGCCGCGGAGACCACGACCGTCTCGCCCTCTCTGGGCTTGCCGATCTCCAGCAGGCCGAAATAGGCGGTGAGGCCGGCAATGCCGAACACGCTGAGCAGATGCGTCATCGGCTCGAGCTTCGGCATCTTGGTGAGATGCTTGGCGGGCACTGTCGCCAACTCCTGCCAGCCGGTGTCGCCGAACACGATGTCGCCCGGCGCAAGCTCCGGCGCCTTCGAGCTGATGACCTCGGCGATGGCGCCGCCGGCCATCACGCTGTTGGCCTCCACCGCTGAACGATAGGTCGCGCCGTGCATCCAGGCGCGGTTGGCGGCGTCGAGCGAGATGTAACGCACGCGCAGCAAGGCCTCGCCGTCCTTCGGCTCGGGCACCGCACCTTCGACCAGCTTGAAGTGCTCGGGACCGAGCTTGCCGCTGGGCTTTTCCACCAAAAGAATCTGACGATTGATGCTGCCGCTCATGATGTTTCCCCTCGGTCGTTTGACGATTATTGATGCAGCGGCCGCAAGAAAAACGTGCAAGCCGCTTTCGTTGTGCGCTGCATGAAGGCTAGATCGCGGGCGCCAGTTTCGCAACGGGAACATCCGCCCGACGATCGCACGCCAAGCGTGTTGCGCAGTCGTCATATCTGCGACATCATGAAGCGGTCGGTGTAGCGGGGGTGTTCAATGTCGAACAGGTTTACGCAATTCATTCTGGTGGCGATGGTGCTCGGCATCATCATGGGCGCGGCGATCTACAATTTCCTGCCCGACACGCGGGGCGACTGGGCCTCGTCCATCAACCTGATCGCCGTGATTTTCCTGCGCCTGATCAAGATGATCATCGCGCCGCTGGTATTTGCGACCCTGGTCGGCGGCATTGCTCATATGGGCTCGGGCTCCAAGCTCGGCCGCATCTTCGCCAAGACCATGGGCTGGTTCGTCAGCGCCTCTTTCGTCTCGCTGATGCTCGGCCTCGTGATGGTCAATCTGCTCCAGCCCGGCGCGAATTTCCCGGGTACGCTGCCTGACAAGGCGCAGTCGACCGGCCTGCCGGTTTCCGCCTTCTCGATCGAAAAGTTCCTGACCCATCTGATCCCGACCTCGATCGCGGATGCGATGGCGCAGAACGAGATCCTGCAGATCGTGATCTTCGCCGTGTTCTTCTCGGTGGCGATGGGCTCGATGCCCGAGCGCTCCAAGCCGATCCTGGCGCTGATCGACGACATCGGCCACATCATGCTCAAGGTGACGGGCTATGTGATGCTGTTCGCGCCGTTCGCGGTCTGGGCCGCCATCACCGCGACGGTTGCCAAGAACGGCCTGCTAGTGCTCTGGAAGCTCATCGTCTTCATGGGTGGCTTCTATCTCTCGCTCGCGCTCCTGTGGGGCATCCTGGTGGTCGTGGGCTTCATCGTGATCGGGCCGCGCTACGCCCATCTGCTGAAGCTGATCCGCGAACCGCTGATGATCGCGTTCTCCACCGCGAGCTCGGAAGCGGCGTATCCGAAAACTCTGGAGGGGTTGAACAAGTTCGGCGCCTCGTCGCGGATATCGAGCTTCGTGCTGCCGCTCGGCTATTCCTTCAATCTCGACGGCACGATGATGTACTGCACCTTCGCGAGCGTCTTCATCGCGCAGAGCTATCACATCGACATGCCGCTCGGCACCCAGCTCGCGATGCTGGCAACGCTGATGATCACCTCGAAGGGCGTGGCCGGCGTGCCGCGCGCCTCCCTCGTGGTGATCGCCTCGACGCTCTCGCAGTTCGGCATCCCCGAGGCGGGGCTGTTGATGATCATGGGCATCGACACCTTCCTCGACATGGGCCGCAGCGCCACCAACGTGATCGGCAACACGCTCGCGACCTCGGTCGTGGCCAAGTGGGAAGGCGAGCTCGGGCCCGAGCACGAGCTTGAACCTGGCGATGCCGTGCCGGGGGACATGATCCCCGGCGAAGTGCCTGCGATGGCCGGCCATTGATCGGAGTGCATCATGCGCCTTTCAATGGCGATATCGGGCGGCCTGTTGCTGGCAGCGTGCCTGCTGGCCACGGGTGCCTCCGCCCAGACCGGTGGCAGCGAAGGGCTTAGCCCGACGCTGTCGGCGATCAAGACCGCGCACACCGTGCGCCTCGGCTATCGCGAGAGCTCGCCGCCGTTCTCCTTCCTCGACCAGGCCAACCGGCCGATCGGCTACAGCCTCGAGCTTTGCGAGGCTATTGTCGAGGAGATCGGCGTCGAGGTCGACGATCCCAATCTGAAGATCGCCTACGTCAAGGTCACCTCCGATGACCGCATCGACGCCGTGCTCCAGAACAAGATCGACCTGGAATGCGGCTCGACCACGGCCAATGCCGAGCGCGGCAAGCGCGTCGCCTTCTCGCCGCTGATGTTCGTCGCCGGCACCAAGCTGATGGTGCCGAAGGCGTCCAGCGTCCAGTCACTGACTGATCTGAAGGGCAAGACCGTCGTGGTGACGAAGGGCACCACCAACGAGCAGGCGATCCAGGCGGCCGACAAGAAGTCATCGTTGGGACTGACCATCGTTGTCGGTGCCGATCACGAACAGTCATACCAGATGCTCGTCGACGGCAAGGCCGATGCGTTCGCGACCGACGACATCCTGCTGTCCAGCCTGATCGTGCGTCACAAGGCACAGGACAAGTTCCGCGTCACCGGCGATTACCTGTCCTACGACCCCTACGGCATCATGTTCCGCAAGGGCGAACCGCAACTGGCGGCGGTGGTCGATCGCACTTTCCGCAAGCTCGGCTCCAACCACGACCTCGTTCCGCTCTACAACAAATGGTTCACCGCACGGCTTCCGACCGGCGAACGGCTGAACGTGCCGATCTCGCTGCAGCTGGAGGAAGCCTTCAAGGCGATGGACGATTCCGCGAGCGCGAATAACTAGCGCCTGTGCGACGAACGAAAGTGTGCCCTCTCCCTTACCGGGGGAGAGGGCGCAGCAACGAGCAGCGCGCGCTCACGTGCCGGCGGGCACCTGGTCCAGAAATCCCGTGATGCTCCTGATACGGCCGTCCTTCAGCACGGCGAAATCCGTACCCTTGATCGGGCTGTCGATGCCGTCAGGACCAAGGCCCCAACTGAAGCGGACATGGTCGCCGTAGCCGTTGGGCTCGCCGATCAGCTTGAATTTGAAATCGGGGAAGCGCTGCTGCACGCCTGCGATCAGCGCATCGACGCCGTCATGGCCGTCGCCCTTCATCAGGGGATCGACATAGCTCGCATCCGCCGTCCAGTTCTGGCTCAGCAGTTCGCGCCGGCGGTCAGCTGCACGTTCGTTCCAGAGATCGATGTAGCGGCGAGCGATGGTGATGGGATCGGTCATTGTCGTCTCCTTCGATGGCGCCGTGTCGTTCGGCTGACATGATTATCGAAGGTTTGCGCGCGCTGATCGATTACCTCGGAGGTCATGCGCATGATGCGGGAAAGTGTGAAGCGGTTTCCCGATCGGATCATGCGCCGACAAGCGCGCGCAAATGTTTGTCGCGAACTTACTTGGCCGCCGTGACCATGATTTCGACGGTGTATTGTGCCGCCGCGAGCTTGGCTTCGACGGTGGCGCGTGCCGGCGTGTTGCCGGGCGAGACCCAGGCGTCCCACACCGCGTTCATCTCGCCAAACGTCTTCATGTCGGTGATGTAGATCGTGGCCGAAAGAAGTTTGGACTTGTCGGTGCCGGCCTTGGCGAGATGGCTGTCGATAGTCGCCAGAATGTCCTGGGTCTGCTTCGTCACGCTTTCGCCGGCGGCGTTGTTGGCGACGACACCGGCGAGATAGACTGTGTTACCGTGCACGACGACCTGGCTCATGCGCGGGCCGGTTTCAAGACGCTGAATGCTCATTGGGGGTCTCCTTTGAATGGCGGCCCTGTCTAGCGCAGCGGCTTGCCCTGTGCCACCCCAGGCACGCATGCGTTGCCGGGCACGCATGCGTTGCCAGGCACGCATGCGTCATCGGCGATGCCTGAGTTGCACTTCAGGGAAACTGGCCGAAGAACGTCCAGATCGTTTCGGCTGCGTCGATGTCGCCGTTCTGCGACCCGAGCAAGCTGGCGGCGACCTTCGGGAAGCGGGCATCCGGAGAAAATCCGGGCATGCGATGACCGCCTTGATTGATGCGATAAAGCACGACGTCGTGCCCTTCAGGACAGCGCGAGGAGATCCGCGTCACCGTGGACTGGTCTGCTGGCGCCCTGTCGGGCAAATCGGTCATGTCGGCATTATCGGTCTCGCAGCCGTTGAGCTTGCGCCAGAACGCAAGCGTCTCGTCGGTGGACCAAAAACTGTCTGCGGCATAATAGCTCGATCCGCGGCCGCCTTCGTAGGGGACCAGCGGATCGGCCGTGCCGTTCATCAGCAGCATCGGCAACGGCCGCGACGGATGGCACGTGACAGCGGTCTCATCAGTGAGGTTCATGCTCACGCTCGCGCCGGCAGCAAACAGATCGGCTCGGGCGCAGACCAGCGTCATTGCCATGGCGCCGCCATTGGAGATGCCGGTGACATAGACGCGGCGAGGATCGGCGGTGCCGTTCGCCACCAGCTTCTCGACGAGCTTTGCGATGAAGGCGACGTCGTCGGTACCCGCGGGCGGGCCACGGAGCGCCGGTCCCGCCTTGGTCCTCGCATCGGCCCATGCGTGGTTGAGGCCATCAGGAAAGACCACCGCAAACCCTTCGCGCTTTGCGACCTGCGGCCACGCTGTCCGCGTCATCATGTCGGCTCCGCGCTGCGTCTTGCCGTGCAGCACGACGACGAGCGGCACGAGCCGCTTCGACGGCAGTTGCACAGTGTAGGACCGCTTCACACCGTCAATATCGATCGTATCCGCGGACGCAGCCGAGGCAGCGGCTAATGCCGCAACAAACGCCCCGATGCGCAGCCGCGGCCGCATCATCTAGCCCACGGCCTTCGCCGCGGCCCGGCCCGCATTGCGGCCCGAGAACAGGCAGCCGCCGAGGAACGTGCCTTCCAGCGAACGATAGCCGTGCACGCCGCCGCCGCCGAAGCCGGCGGCTTCGCCGGCTGCATAGAGGCCGGGGATGACGCTGCCCTCCTCGCCGAACACGCGCGAAGAGAGGTCGGTCTCGAAACCGCCGAGCGTCTTGCGGGTGAGGATGTTGAGCTTGACCGCGATCAGCGGCCCTTGCGCGGGATCGAGGATGCGGTGAGGGGAGGCGGTGCGGATCAGTCTGTCGCCGATATAGCGCCGCGCATTGTGAATGTTCATCACCTGCGCATCCTTGACGTAAGGGTTGGCGATCTCTCGGTCGCGCGCCTCGATCTGCATCCTGATGTGCTCGAGCTTGAGGAGGTCGCTGCCGGCCAGCTTGTTCATGGCCGCAACGAGATCCTCGATCTTGTCGCGCACGATGAAGTCGACACCATGGCTTTTGAACGCTTCCACCGGCGCCGGCGCGCCCTTGTTGGTGGCGCGCTTGATGGTCATACGCCAGCTCTTGCCGGTGAGGTCGGGATTCTGCTCCGAGCCCGACAGCGCAAACTCCTTCTTGATGATGCTCTGGGTCAGGATGAACCAGGAATAATCGTAGCCGGTGGACATGATGTATTGGAGCTGGCCGAGCGTGTCGGAGCCGGGAAACAACGGCGCCGGCAGGCGCGTGCCGGTGGCGTCGAACCACATCGAGGAGGGGCCGGGCAGGATGCGGATGCCGTGGCGCGGCCAGATCGGTGACCAGTTCTGGATGCCTTCGACATAATGCCACATGCGGTCGCGGTTGATCAGCCGCGCGCCTGCTTTCTCGGTGATGCCGATCATGCGGCCGTCGACATGCTCGGGCACGCCGGAGATCATGAATTTCGGCGGCGCGCCGAGTCGCTTCGGCCAGTTCTGCCGCACCAGCTCGTGATTGCCGCCGATGCCGCCGGACGCCACGATCACGGCTTGGGCCTTCAACGCAAACTCGCCGACAACATTGCGCGACGAACTCTTGCCGCGCTCGACATTGTCGGGGGCGAGAATGGCGCCGCCGACGCCATCCACCGTACCGTTGGTGATCGAGAGCGCATCGACGCGATGGCGGAACCGAAAGCTCAGCCGGCCGCTTCTGACCGCCTCGCGCGCCCGGCGCTCGAACGGCTCGACGATGCCGGGCCCGGTGCCCCAGGTGACATGAAAGCGCGGCACCGAATTGCCGTGGCCCATCGCGTCATAACCACCGCGCTCGGCCCATCCGACCACGGGGAAAATGCGATGGCCCATCGCTCGCAGCCATGCACGCTTCTCGCCGGCCGCGAACGCCACATAGGCGTCGGCCCATTGCCGCGGCCAGAAATCCTCGTCGCGGTCGAAGCCGGCGGTGCCGAGCCAGTCCTGCATCGCGAGGTCGAAGGAGTCCTTGATGCCGAGCCGGCGCTGCTCCGGCGAATTGACCAGGAATAATCCGCCGAACGACCAGAACGCCTGGCCGCCGAGCGACTGCTCGCCCTCCTGGTCGACCACGATTACGCGCTTGCCGGCGTCCGCGATCTCGGTTGCGGCCACCAGGCCCGACAGTCCTGCGCCGACAACGATGACGTCAGTCTCTTCAGCCATCTGTTCGGCCATATGTTTCCCCCTCCATGTGTTTCGCCCTCCACAGGTTCCTCCCTGTAGTTGCCCGGATTGAAGCCGGCGGTTGCAACTGAGATCAAGAGGACGGCGCGTAAGACATCGTTAACTTGTTCCACTTCGGGAAAAAGACCGGCTGAGTGCAGCGCCGGCGCAACACTGGATTTGAATTTGTTTTGAGCGAGCCGGCATGCCTAGACAAAACCGCGGTTACGACGGACCCTAGCAGGGCATCACCACCTGACACACAGATTCGAATTCGACTGGGGCGGGGGCCAATGAAGTTTCTGACGGGGTTGCTTGCGGCGGTTCTCCTGATCGCGAGCATGGGCGCTTCTCACGCGGTGGTTCGGATCGCGGATGACCGCGGCGGCCGGATCGGAACCTACGTCGACAAATACCAGGACCTGCGACAGTCGGGCGATACCGTCATCATCGACGGTCTCTGCGCCTCTGCCTGCACCATCGTCCTCGGCGCCATCCCGCCTGACCGCATCTGCGTGACGTCGCACGCCACACTGGGCTTCCACGCCGCGTGGGATTTCGGCAGCAACGGCCGCGCCGTCACCAATACCGAAGCGACCCAGATGCTCTATGCGATGTATCCCTCGCAGGTGAAGCGCTGGATCAATCAGCGCGGCGGCCTCACCCCGCATATGCTCTTCCTGAAGGGCCGGCAGCTCCAGGCTATGTACAAGCCTTGCTACCTCGACGCGCAGGCCTCGGCCAACAAGCCATCGTCGCGGTAGGCCGCGGCAGTCATTCGCCTTTCACTAATCTGTCGTCATGGCCGGGCTTGTCCCGGCCATCCACGTTCTTGGGCCCGGCTGGAAAGTCCGTGGATGCCCGGGCCTTCGCCTCGCGGAAGCGGCTT
>NZ_JADPJQ010000128.1:155061-159594 GCF_023073515.1 Bradyrhizobium sp. 17
TCGGCCGCGCAAGCCCGGCATGACGGAGAACCTCCGTATCACAAGTTCTCCAGCCCGCCCGCCGCGCTTGCCCGGCCCGGTCCCAGCGCCTATTTGAAAGGCAGGGAACCCTTCACCCCGATCGTTGTCATGGCTCAACCACTGCACCCTACCCATCCTGTATCGGACAATTCGCCCACTGCCGGCCGGACGCCGGTCGTGCTGCTGTTGGCAGGTGCTGGCGTCGGCGGCCTGGTCGTGCTCGGCGCGCTCGCGCTCTGGTTCCACTACGGCAGCCAGGTGTTCTTCGAAATGATCAGGACCGGTCTTGCCGCCTGCTTCTGACACGCGACAGGAAGTTTTCCGCTCATGAGCCCTACCGCCCGTCCGCTGGTGATCGCGACCGCCTTCGCCGCAAGTCTCGTCCTCGGGCTGCTGATCGTATTCTGGGCCATGGGCGGGGTCGGCAAGGTGGCGCAGCCGGCCGCGATCGGCGGCCCGTTCCAGCTCACCGACCAGAACGGCAAGACCGTCACCGACAAGAACCTCAAGGGCAAGCCGACCCTGATCTTCTTCGGCTACACCCATTGTCCCGACGTCTGCCCAACCTCGCTGTTCGAGATCTCGGAAGTGCTGCGCGCGATGGGCAAGGACGCCGACAAGGTCAATGCCGTCTTCATCTCGGTCGATCCCGAGCGCGATACGCCGGCCGCGATGAAGGATTATCTGTCGAGCTTCGACCCGCACCTCGAAGGGCTGAGCGGCGATCCTGCCGAGACCGCCAAGGTGATCACCTCCTACCGGGTCTATGCCAAGAAGGTCCCGACCAAGGACGGCGACTACACCATGGACCACACGGCGCTGATCTATCTGATGGATCGCGACGGCCGCTTCGTCTCGCCGTTCAACCTGAAGCGCACGCCGGAAGAAGCCGCAGGGGAGTTGAAGCGGTATCTGTAGGCTTCCCTATTGACCGCAATCCGCGCTCGCGTTCCCGGCCGGATGGGCTATAAGGCCCTCCGATCCCAACGAAAATCGTTCATTTCAGCCGATGGCTCCATCGCAACAGGCGAAATCGTCCAAATCCGCCCGTGGCTTGCTGACCGGGCTGATCGTCGGCGTCTGCGCGCTCGCTGCTGCGCCGTCCGCGCAGGCGCAGGCCCCGGCCAAGCAGCCCCCAACGGCGCCGCAAGCCTCACCTCAGGTCGCGCCGCAAGCCGCCCCGCAGGCGGTGCCGGGTTTCTGGGACCCGCGGCGGCGGCCGGAGCGGCCGGACCTGTCGCGCCTGACCGTGATCCGTTTCCTGACCGAGACCGACTATCCGCCGTTCAACTACACCGGCGCCGACGGTAATCCGGCCGGCTTCAACGTCGACTTCGCGCGCGCGCTGTGCGAGGAGATCAAGGTCACTTGCACGGTGCAGATGCGGCGCTTCGAGACGCTGGTCGATGCGCTCGCCTCCAACCGGGGCGATGCCATCATCGCCTCGATGGCGGTGAGTCCGCAGCTCCGCGCCCGGGTCGACTTCACCGATCCCTATTACCGCGTGCCTGCGCGCTTTGCTTCGCGCAAGGACGCGGTGATGCCGGAGATCCGGCCCGAATATCTCGAAGGCAAGAAGGTCGGCGTCATCGCCGGCTCCGCGCATGAGGCCTATCTCAAGGCCCTGTTCACCGACGCCGAGCTGCACCCTTATCCCAACGACGACGCTATGCGCGGCGCCTTGCGCAAGGGCGAGGTCGATTTCATCTTCGGCGACGCCATCGCGCTCGCGTTCTGGATCAACGGCACGGATTCCGGCGATTGCTGCGCCTTCTCCGGCGGCCCCTTCGTCGAGAGCCGTTTCTTCGGCGAGGGCATTGGCATCGCCGTACGCAAGGGCAACGACGTGCTGCGCCAGGCCCTGAACTGGGCGATGTTCCGCGTCTGGGAGAAGGGCCGCTACACCGATCTGTGGCTGCGGTATTTCTCGGTGAGCCCGTTCTAGTCCCAGGCGCCGTTGCCAATTCCTCATCCTGACGAGCTTGCGTAGCAAGCGTCTCGAAGGATGACGGCCCCGCTGGTGGCCGGGCCCTTCGAGACCCGCGCTTCGCGGGCACCTCAGGATGAGGATATGTCGTATCCGCGACACCGGCGCATTAACCGTCCGCTCATCCTTTTCGTCAAAATAGCACCGCTCTGGCCGCAGCGTCGCTCGCGGAGCGGCCTTCCGCGTGGTGAAATCGAGCTTCGGCTTCGAGTGGTGTGATGCGTAACATAATGATCTTCGCGGCGATCATGATCGGCCTCGGCACCTTCATGGCGCAGATGGCGGACAGGATGAGCTCCGCCTCGGCGACGTCGGTGCCGCGTACGGTCGCAGTCGCGTCCACCGCGGCGGCCGGCGGCCGCAGCCTCAACATCCCCCGCGACGGCCGCGGCCACTTCCAAACCGAGGGCCGGATCGAAGGCCAGCGCATCGGCTTCATGGTCGACACCGGCGCCTCCGTGGTCGCGCTGAACGAGACCTCGGCCGCCCGCTTCGGCCTGCGTCCCTCGCGCAGCGATTACAACGCCACCGTCTCCACCGCCAACGGCACCATCAAGGCCGCGCGCACTCGCATCGCCATGCTCGATGTCGGCGGCCTAATCGTGCGCGACGTCGATGCCATGGTGCTGCCCGACGAAGCACTGTCCGAGAACCTGCTCGGTCTCTCCTTCCTCTCCCGCCTCAGGCGCTTCGAATACGCCAACGGTCAGATGGTGCTGGAGCAGTAAAGGTCCTCCCAAAGGCGACGGCGACACATATTTCAAGAAAATCTCTATTTCGATCGCTCTCGCGGACAGATTTCCCCGTTACCAAACTGCCGCAATTATCATCCATAAGCTGCCATTCCCGCCTTCCGCTGCAGCCCGGCATTCGCTAAGGCTGCATCAAATCCTGGCTCTTTTTTCACGAGACCGTCTCAATGTTCCCCAAGCCGAAATCCGTGTTGCTGCCCAACACCTATGCCTTCGAATCCGAGCCGATGGTGAAGGCCACGGGCTTTCGCGAATACGACGCGCGCTGGCTGTTCCAGAAGGAAATCAACCTGATGGGAATCCAGGCGCTCGGCATGGGGCTGGGCGCGCTGATCGCAGAACTCGGCGTCAGCCAGGAGATCGTCACCGGTCATGATTTCCGCGGCTATTCGGCCTCGATCAAATATGCGCTGATCTCCGGCCTGATGGCAGCAGGCTGCAAGGTGCACGACATCGGGCTCGCGGTGACGCCGATGGCCTATTTCGCGCAGTTCGACCTCGACGTGCCCTGCTGCGCCATGGTCACGGCCTCGCACAACGACAATGGCTGGACCGGCGTGAAGATGGGCGCCAACCGCCCGCTGACCTTCGGTCCCGACGAGATGACGCGGCTGAAGGAGATCGTGCTGGGCGCCGAGTTCAAGAACAAGGCCGGCGGCTCCTATCAATTCCACGAGAATTATCCGGCGCGCTACATCGCCGATCTCACCAGCCGCCCGAAGCTCAAGCGCAAGCTCAAGGTTGTCGCGGCCTGCGGCAACGGTACCGCCGGCGCATTCGCGCCGCAGGTGCTGGAGGCGATCGGCTGCGAGGTGATCCCGCTCGACACCGAGCTCGACCACACCTTCCCGAAATACAATCCGAACCCCGAAGACATGGAGATGCTGCACGCGATCCGCGACGCGGTGCTGCAGCACAAGGCCGATGTGGGTCTCGGCTTCGACGGCGACGGCGATCGCTGCGGCGTCGTCGACAACACCGGCGAGGAGATCTTTGCCGACAAGGTCGGCGTGATGCTGGCGCGCGACATGTCCGCGATCCACAAGGACGCGCAGTTCATCGTCGACGTGAAGTCGACCGGCCTGTTCATCACCGATCCGGTGCTGCAGAAGCAGGGTGCAAAAACCACCTACTGGAAGACCGGCCATTCCTACATGAAGCGCCGCACCCATGAGACGGGTGCGCTCGCCGGCTTCGAGAAGTCCGGCCACTTCTTCTTCAACAAGCCGTATGGACGCGGCTATGACGACGGTCTCGTCTCGGCGCTGGCGATCTGCGATATGCTTGACCGCGCCCCCGGCAAGTCGATGGCCGATCTCAAGAACGCGCTGCCGAAGACCTGGTCGTCGCCGACGATGTCGCCGCATTGCGCCGACGAGACCAAATACGGCGTCATCGACAAGGTGGTGAAGCACTTCGAGGCCTTGCAGGCCAAGGGCGCCAAGATCGGCGGCCAGTCGATCCGCGATCTCGTCACCGTCAACGGCGTCCGCGTCACGGTCGAGGACGGCAGCTGGGGCCTGGTGCGTGCCTCCTCCAACAAGCCCGAGCTCGTTGTCGTGGTCGAGAGCCCGGTCTCCGAGCAGCGCATGCACGACATGTTCGAGATGGTGAACAGCGTGCTGCGCACCCATCCCGAAGTCGGCGAGTACAATCAGAAGATTTGAGGCGCGAGGCTAGTCTCACCTGCTGTCATGCCCCGGCTTGACCGGGGCATCCAGTACGCGGCTTATCCGAACCCCATCATCGTCTCTGGAATACTGGATCCCCCCC
>NZ_JADPJQ010000128.1:159691-171023 GCF_023073515.1 Bradyrhizobium sp. 17
GGGCGATGACAGTTTGCGTGTGGTGAGCCTTAAGCCGCAACCACAGCCGGGATCGGCAGCGCGGTGACCGACTTGATCTTCTCCATCGCGAAGCGCGAGGTGACGTTCTTCAGCGGCACGGCGCTGATCAGTTTCTTGTAGAACACGTCATAGGCCTGCATGTCCGCGACGACGACGCGCAGCATGTAATCGACGTCGCCGGCCATGCGATAGAACTCCATCACCTCAGGCATGGCGCTGACGGCGTCGGCGAACCTCTTGAGCCAGGCGTCGGAATGGTCGGAGCTCTCGACCGACACGAACACGGAGATGCCGAGCCCGATCTTGTTCTGGTCGACCAGCGCCACCCGCTTGGTAATCACGCCGTCGGCCTCCAAGCGCTGGATGCGCTTCCAGCAGGGGGTCGAGGACAGGCCGACGCGGTCGCCAATCTCGGCGACGGAGAGGGAGGCATCGTCCTGCAGCACCATCAGAATCTTGCGGTCGATGGCGTCGAGGCGGCGGCTGGTCTCGGGGAGTGGGACGGCGAGATCGGTCATTTGAAGAACTTTGTTCCATTTCAAGGGACGTTTTCCCTGATATAGAGAAAATCTTTCTATAGCAAGTCTATAATCTTGGCGCCCGCTCCAACGTCGCCGCCGGCGACGTGCTCAAAAGCTCTTCAACTTCAACGCGTTGCGGGGCGGCCAGGCCGCCACCAGGACGGGTGCATTTCAGCGCCGCGGCGGCCGCGGCGAATCGCAGCGCCTGCCGCACGCCGCCACCTTCGGCGAAGCGAAGCGTGAAGGCGCCATGGAAGACGTCGCCGGCGCCGAGCGTATCGACGGCCTGAACCGGGAAGGCCGGCGTCTGCTCCAATGCGCCGGTCTCGTTCAGCCAGATCGTGCCATACGGACCGCGGGTGGCGGCGAGGAAGGCGGGCGTGAGCGCGGCCAGGCGCTTCAATGCCGCGCCGTCATCGGGGATGCCGGCTGTCTCCTGCAACTGGTCACTGGCGAACAGCAGATGTGAGGCGGCCGTGAGCAGGCTGTCCTGCAACGACATCGCGCGGTCGACGCCGACGATGACGGCAATGCCGCGCCGGCGTGCCTCGGTGCAGAGCGAAGTTGCGAACGCGGCGCAGCGGCTTTCGACGAGAACCGCCCGGCAATCGGCGAGCAGCTTGTCGGCGTCGGGCAGCTCGACTGTCCACAGGGCCGGATCGCGATAGATCGTGAGCGTTCGCTCGCCCGTCGCGTCAATGATGATGGCAGAGACGGGCGTGCTCGCATCAGGTATGCGCACGATATGGCTTGTGTCGATATTTTCGGATGTCATGCGGTCGAGAATGAAGCCGCTCGACGTCTCCTGCGCATCGCCCATCGGACCTGCGAACGCGACGCGGCCACCAAGCCGAGCGATAGCGATCGCGGCATTGAGTGCGTTGCCGCCGCAAATCTCCGCGAGATGCCTGGCATTCGCCTTGCTGCCGCGCGCGGGCACGGTTTCGACACGAAAGGTCAGGTCGCGCACGGGAATGCCGATGCAGAGGATGCGCGGCGCGATCCCTGGTGCAGCCATCTCCGTCTCAGCTCTTGTCGTGCACCCAGCGGCCGAGCAGGTGATGCGCAATCGCAAACGGATGCGGGCCGGCGAGCCCGTCAGGATGCGTCCGCGTCAGCATCAAGGCCGCCTCCTCGCGCGTGAACCAGCGCGCATCCTCCAACTCGGAGTGATCGACGACGATGTCCTCGCTCACCGCCCGCGCGCTGCACCCGATCATCAGCGACGACGGATAGGGCCAGGGCTGGGTCATGTAATATTGCACCTCGGTGCAGCGAATGCCGGATTCTTCGAAAATCTCGCGGCGCACCGCGTCCTCGATGGTTTCGGCGGCCTCGACGAAGCCGGCGAGGCAGGAATACATGCCCGGCGGAAACTGCTTCTGGCGGCCGAGCAGGCATTTGTCGCCGGCGGCGACGTGCATGATCACGACAGGGTCGGTGCGCGGGAAATGCTCGGCCTTGCAACTCGGGCACTCCCGCTTCCAGCCGCCTTCCTTCATCGCGGTACGCGTGCCGCAATTGGCGCAATAGCCGTGGCGCTGATGCCAGCTCACCATCGACTTCGCCATCGCGATCGCCGACAGCTCCTGCGGCGGCACCGCGCCCTGCATCGCCATGCCGCGCAGCTCGCTGAGGGCGTAGTCCTCGCGCCCGATCAGCTTCTCGGACGCGGCCTGCGACAGGCCCATCCCGAACATCGCGGCGCCGCCGCGCAAGCCTAAGAAGATCGTGCCGGGATTGGCGCCGCATTTCAACGCCTCGTCGATTCCGAGCAGCGCGCGCACTTTGTCGCCCTCGCGCTTCACCAGCAGTGAGTCGCGATAGACCACATAGGCGCGCGACGACGGCTTCTGCTCCATCGCGAACAGCTTTTCGTCGTCGCGGCGCAGATGCGCGGCGCGGTCGAGAATGTTGGTGACGAAGGCGGGTTGTCCCAGTGGAAACGAGTCGAATGCTGACATTTCTTGTTCTTTCAACCCAACCAGATCTTGCGGCGAAGCGCGCTGATGAAACTCTGCACCTCGGTGGCGTCGTGCGCCAAGGGCTGCATCACGCCCCAGACCGGCCGCGGCCAGGCGGCGTCACTGGTGCGGCGCGCGATGATGTGGACGTGAAGCTGCGGCACGAGGTTACCGAGTGCCGCGATGTTGAGCTTGTCGCATTGGGTGATCTCCTTCAGCGCGCGCGAGACGCGGGAGATCTCCGTCATCAATTGCGCCTGCTGCACCTCGTCGAGGTCGATGATCTCCACCGCGTCGGCGCGTCGCGGCACCAGCAGCAGCCAGGGATAATGCGCGTCCTTGATGACCAAGACCTTGCACAGCGGCAAATCGCCGATGTCGATAGTGTCCTCTTTCAGGCGGGAGTGCAGCGACCAGGCGGGTTCGGACATAAAGGTTTCCGGATGGCCCGATGGGATCGGGCATGGCGGGGCGGAACCCCTGAATATTTGCTGCGACCATACGATACGGAATCTGATTGGGGAAGGATGGCGCTCCGCAGAGGCGGCATACGCGATCGTCGTCCTGGACAAGCGCAGCGCCGATCCAGGACCCATTACCATCGGATTGGGTTTGGCGAAGATTCGGGGTTACCGACCTCGTGCCGCAACTTCTCTTTGGGGCAATGGGTCCTGGCTTTCGCCAGGACGACGGTGGGGGCGTGCCTTTACCCCTCCGCCAACACCCGCGCATTGGCGCGGACCGAGGCTTCGCTGACGCGGATGCCGAGGCCGGCACCGTCCGGCACCACGACGTGGCCGCCGCGATTGGCGACGCGCTCTTCCAGCACGTCCTCGGTCAGCACATGATGCGGCATGTAGAATTCGCAGCCGAGCGAGATGCCCGGCGTCGCGGCGATCAGCTGCGTGCCGGCGGCAAGCCCGATGCCGCCCTCCCACAGCGTGCCGCCATAGCCGGGCAGGCCCGCGATGTCAGCGATCGCCATGATCGCCTGCGCCTCGAACAGGCCGCCGGCCTTCATCAGCTTGATCGAGACGGCATCTGCCGCCTCGCGGCGCACCACCTCCATCATGTCGCGG
Organism: Bradyrhizobium sp. 17; assembly: GCF_023073515.1. NCBI lineage: Bacteria > Pseudomonadati > Pseudomonadota > Alphaproteobacteria > Hyphomicrobiales > Nitrobacteraceae > Bradyrhizobium > Bradyrhizobium sp. 17. The sequence continues at coordinate 163,277 of NZ_JADPJQ010000128.1, forward strand.
CGGTCGAAACAGCTTTCGTCGGCGAGCACCGGCGTTTCCAGCGCCGCGGTGAGCTGCGCCATCACGTCGAGAAATTTGCGCGGCACCGGCTGCTCGATGAAGGTCGGCGCAAACTGCTCGATATCGCGCAGGATTTTGATGGCGCCGAACGGCGCCAGCGCCTGGTTGTAATCGACGCGTAGATCGACCTTGTCGCCGAATTCTTTCCGGATCGCCGCGAGATGATCGAGATCCTCGCGATGCGGCTTCACGCCGGTCTTGACCTTGTAGATCAAATTGCCGTCCGGAACCATCTTCCGCATGCGTTCGAGATCGGCGGCGAAATCCGGATCGGCGATCGAGAACGACAGCGGGATCGTGTCGCGTACGCGCCCGCCGAGCAGGTCGGCGACCGAAAGTCCCGACGACTTGCCGACGATGTCGAGCAGCGCCATCTCGATCGCGACCTTGGCTTCGGCATGTCCGACCAGCGCACGATCGAGCTCGGCCATCAGCGCGCGGATGCGGCGCACCGACTTGCCGAGCACGATTGGCCGCAAATAGATGTCGAGCGCGGCGAACGCCGCTTCCGGCGTTCCCGTGAACACTTCCCATGGTGCCGCCTCGCCCCAGCCGATCACGCCGTCGCTCGACGTGAGCTCCAGCAGCACGCGCTTCACCGTACCCTTGACGTTGCCGACGCCCTGGAGGCGCGCCATCTTGATCGGGCTCTCGATCAGGAACAGCCTGAGACGTTCGATGGTGGCTTCGGTCATGTCAGGCCTCCATTGACGTGCCAGACCTGGCCGGTGACGTAGGATGCTTTTGGGGATGCCAGGAAGGCGATGATCTCGGCGACTTCCTCCGGTCGCCCGCGGCGGCCCATCGGGATCAGCGTCTCGGTCGCGGCGATCTGCTCGGGTGTAAGCCGGCTTTCGCTGGGCTTGTCCTTGACGATCAGGCCCGGCGCGACGGCGTTGACGGTGATGCCCTCCCTGGCGAGCTCGACTGCGGTGAGCCGCACCAGCGCTTCGAGCGCGGAGCGGCTCGCGGCCGTCGCTGCAAAGGGCGCGAACTCCGGCCGGATCGCGTGAGCGACGAACGACGACACCGCCACGATCCGCGAATCTCGCCCTGCACGCAGCAGCGGCAGCGCGGCGTCCACCAACCGTGTGAACGCCAGCGCCGACTCGTCCATTGCCTTGCGGAACTGATCCGCCGGCGTACCGATGGCGCTGCCGCGCCGGGCATGGCCGCCGATCAGGATCAATCCGTCGAGCCGGCCGAAGGCACGTTGCGTAGCGGCGACGGTGTCGGTGGCCGCGGTCTCCTCGGCGAGATCGCCGAGGCATTTTGCGACGATCGCGCCTTGCGCTTCGGCTTCCGCCGCCGTGGCGTCGAGGCCGGCTGCGTTGGAGCGCGTGTGCAGCAGCAGCGCAGTGCCGGGCCCCGCGAGCAGTTTTGCGGTGGCGCGGCCGATGCCGCTGGCGGCGCCGGTGACAAGATAGACGCGATCGATTTCGGACATCACGATGCCGTTGTAACCGGCGGCAGCGCGCCGGTGCGGTGGAAATGGCTGAGGAACGCGCGCGTCGCTCCTTCCTGCGGATTGTCGATCACCTGTCGCGCCGGGCCTTCCTCGACCACGACGCCGTCGCGCATGAAGATCAGACGGTCGGCGACTTCGCGGGCAAAGGCGATCTCGTGGGTGACGATCACCATGGTCATGCCCTCCGACGCCAGCTGCTGCATGACGTTCAAGACCTCGCCGACAAGCTCGGGATCGAGCGCGGAGGTGACCTCGTCGAACAGCATCACGTCCGGCTCCATGGCGAGCGCCCGCGCAATCGCGACGCGCTGCTTCTGTCCGCCGGAGAGCGTTGCCGGATATTGGTCGGCCTTCTCTGCAAGGCCCACCTTCGTGAGTTGGGCCCGCGCCAGCTTCTCGGCGTCCGCCTTGGCCATGCGCCGCACCGTGACCGGTCCCTCCATCACGTTCTGCAGCGTCGTCATGTGCGGGAACAGATTGAAATGCTGGAACACCATGCCGGTGGTGGTACGGAATTTGGCCAGCGTCTTCACATCGGGGAGCTTCGTACCCTCGCCGAACGAAAAGCGGGTGTCGCCGACGCGAACGCTGCCGCCGTCGGGCGTCACCAGGAGGTTGATGCAGCGGAGCAGCGTCGACTTGCCGGAGCCGGACGGGCCGATCAGCGCCACGACGCCGCCCTTCGCGACATCCAGGCTGATGCTCTTCAAAACCTCGTTGCTGCCAAAGCTTTTGCGCAGCGCCCGGATCTCGATCTTGGAAGAGGTGTCGCTCATTCGCCGACCGCCAGTCGCTTCTCGCCGCGCCGGACCATGATGGTCAGGGGGATCAGGATCGCCGCATAGGCGACCGCGACGGCGGTGTAGGTTTCCAGCGGACGGTAGCTGTCATGGGCGGCGACCTGGCTCTGATAGACCAGATCAGGCACCGCCAGCACCGAGACCAGCGAGGTGTTCTTGAACTGGATGATCGACTGGTTCATCAGCGCCGGGATCATGCGCTTGATCGCCTGCGGCAGCACGATGCGCCGCATGCTCTGTCCCGGGGTCATACCGAGCGCGGCACCGGCTTCGGACTGGCCGCGGTCGATCGAGATGATGCCGCCGCGGATGATCTCCGAATAGAACGAGCCGCCATAGAGCGACAGCGCCAGCGCCGACGCCGTGATTGGGGTCATCTCGACACCCGCCAGGATCGGCAGCGCGTAATAGAACCAGATCAGCTGCACCAGGATCGGCGTGCAGCGGAACGCCTCGATGAAGGTGAGCGCGAGCAGGCGCACCGCGCGAAAGCGCGACAGGGTGCCGAACGCGCCGAACAGGCCGAAGACGAGGCCAAGCACGACGATGACCACGGTGAAGCCTACGGTGACGCCGAGCCCGTTGAGAAAGAGCCAGCGATAGCTCCAGAGGATGCCGAAGTCCCACTGATACATGCGTGTGTTACTCGTCGAACGCCTTGACCGCCGGCATTGTCGTCCGGGGCGATGCGAAGCATCGAGCCCGGAATCTCGAGATTCCGGGTTCGCCCTTTGGGCGCCCCGGAATGACAGTGGAAGACTACAGCGAAACGCCCGGCGGAATGTCCGCCTCGGTCACGCCCACCAGCTCCATGTTGGTGATGATGGCGTTGCGAATGAAGCCGAGGCCTTTGTTGAAGTCGATCCAGGTGTTGACGTAGTCGCGCCAGGTCTTGTCGGTCTCGCGGCGGAAGCCGGCGTTCGACGTGGTAGCAAAGATCGGCGTCGGCAGCACGAACTGGCCCAGCGAGGGATTTTTCTTCAGCACCGTGAGCGACAGCATGGTGATCAGGCACTGCGCGTCGACGCGGCCGGTCTGGAGCGCGGCGGTGGCGTCGTCGGCGGTCTTCAGCCGCGAGATCTGCGCCTTCGGCGTCAGGCGGCTCACGACTTGGTCGTGCGAGGAGCCCTGGTCGACCGCGATCTTGATGTCGGGCGAGTTCAGCTCGGCCCAGCTCTTCGGCTTGAAGTCCTTCTTGCAGAGGATGCCGAAGGCGTTGTTGAAGACCGGCACCGAGAAGTCGACCACCAGCGCGCGCTTCGGGGTCGGGTTGAGGCCGAAGAAGATGTCGATCTTGTTGGACTGCAGGTCGAGCACCGAATTGCCCCAGGTGGTCTCGGTGATCTCGAGCTCGGCCTCCATGTCCTCGGTGAGCGCCTTGGCGATGTCGACGTAAAAGCCTTTCCACTGGCCGGTCGAAAGATCCTTCATGTAATAGGGCGCGCCGCCGCCGACCGCGCCGATCCGCATCTTCTTGGTGCGGCGGATGCGGGCGAAGGTCGATTCGTTGGTATCGGCGGTCTGCGCCACGGCAGGGGAGGCCAGCGTCGCCGCGCCAATCGCGCCAAGTCCGACAATCGATGCAACATCACGACGTGTAACCATTGGGATCAATCGCTTTTCTGTTGGAAGAAGTTCCGGCAGCGTTCTTACCAAGGCGCCTCCGGCAGTGAAAGCACAGCCTATCGGCTGGGCAGACCAGGAATTGCCCGGATGCTGGGCAAGCCACCATGAAGCCGCGCCTGTTCAAGCCGATACCCGCTTGCTTTCCGGTCCTTTTGGCCCCAAATAGGGGCCGGGAGATTGGCGGTGGACGAGCCACTCGCCAACCGGGTCAGGTCCGGAAGGAAGCAGCCCTAACGAGGTCCGGATCGGGTCGCTCGTCAGTCTCCTACCTGTTTTTCCGAGCGAATTGCGCCGGCGGCTCGGGCCGCCAGCGCGCTCCTTTCCGCAAAGCCGGCCGAAAGACACTTCATTGCGGATCGACCGATGACCGACGCTGGCGCCCCTCCCAACCCTGACAGCGCCGGCCGGGCCAGCACGCCCTACCGGGTGCTGGCGCGGAAATACCGTCCTTCCTCGTTCGACGATCTGATCGGCCAGGAAGCCGTGGTCCGCACCGTCTCAAATGCGTTCGAGACCGGTCGCATTCCGCAGGCCTGGATTCTCACCGGCGTCCGCGGGGTCGGCAAGACCACCACTGCGCGCATCCTTGCCCGCGCGCTCAACTACGAGATGCCGGATGGCTCGGTGAAGGGCCCGACGGTCCAGATGCCGACGCTCGGCGTGCATTGCCAGGCCATCATGGAAAGCCGGCACATGGACGTGCTGGAGATGGACGCGGCCTCGCACACCGGCGTGGACGACGTCCGTCAGATCAATGACAGCGTCCGCTACGCGCCGGCCAGCGCCCGCTACAAGGTCTACATCATCGACGAAGTCCACATGCTGTCGACGGCGGCGTTCAACGCCTTCCTGAAGACGCTGGAGGAACCGCCGGAGCACGCCAAGTTCGTGTTCGCAACGACCGAGATCCGCAAGGTTCCGGTCACGGTGCTGTCGCGCTGCCAGCGTTTTGACCTGCGCCGCGTCGAGGCCGACGTGCTGATGAAGCATCTGGCCAACATCGCGGCCAAGGAAAACGTCGAGATCGAGCCCGAAGCACTAGGTATCATCGCACGCGCCGCGGAAGGCTCGGTGCGCGATTCGCTCTCGCTGCTCGATCAGGCGATCGCGCATGCGGCAGGCACCGTGAAGGCCGATGCCGTCAGGCAGATGCTGGGGCTCGCCGACCGCACCCGTGTCATCGATCTTTTCGATTCTCTGGCGCGTGGCGACATCGCGTCCGCGTTTAGGGAGTTCCGCGACCAGTACGACGTCGGCGCCGATCCGATCGTCGTGCTCTCGGATCTCGCCGAATTCGTCAATTTCGTCACCCGCGTGAAGATCGTGCCGGCGACCGCCGACAACGTCGCCTATGGCGAGACCGAGCGCGTGCGCGCGCGGGATTTCGCCTCGAAGATCTCGATGCCCGTGCTGTCGCGGATGTGGCAGATGCTGCTCAAGGGCATCACCGAGGTGCAGGCCGCGACGCGGCCCGCCGCAGCCGCCGAGATGGTGCTGGTGCGCATCGCCTATGTCGCCGACCTGCCGACGCCTGACGAAGCGATCAAGATGCTGGAGCAGAACGGCGGTGGTTCGCCGGTCGTGAGCGGCGGCAGTGCCGCGCGCAACGCGCCGGCCGGGCCGGTGGCGTCCGCGGCTCCCGTTCGCATGCCGAATTCGTCACCGTCCTCGTTCGGCGGCGGTGGTGCTCGTCCGCAGATGGCAACACCCGCGCCGGATCCGCAAGCTGCCACGCCCGTGTTGCGCGTCACGAGCTTCACCCAGCTCGTTGCCCTGGCCGGGCAGAAGCGCGACCTCCTGACCAAGGGCGCGCTCGAAGGCGACATGCGCCTCGTTCGTTTCGAGGAGGGCCGGCTGGAAGTCGCGCTCGAGCCGAACGCCTCCAAGACCATGATTTCCGATCTCGCGCGAAAATTCGAGCTCTGGACCGGGCGCCGCTGGACCGTGATCGTCTCCAACGAGCCGGGCCAGCCGACGCTGCGCTCGGTAAGCCAGGCGGCCAAGCAGGAACATGCGCGCACCGCCGAGGCCGATCCGCGCGTGCGCGAGGTGCTGTCGCGGTTTCCGGGTGCGAAGGTCGTCGAGGTCCGCAGGCTTGCCCCCCAGGCGCCGGAATCCGATATTAACGCCGACTATGGCAGTGACGATCCGCCCGACGGTTCCGACGGCGACGATCTCTAGAGCATGATCCGGAAAAAGCGTGCAGCGCTTTTCCGACTGGATCACGCTCAAAACAATCAGCGAAGGCGCGACGATGAGTCATCGCGCCAACCAAGGACAGCACCGATGGTCGATATTTTCGGCATGATGAAGCAGGCGCAGCAGCTGCAATCCAAGATGCAGGAGATGCAGGACCAGCTCGCCAACGTCGAGGTCGAGGGCATCTCCGGCGGCGGTCTCGTCGCCGTGCGCATGACCGCGAAGATGGACGTCAAGGGCGTCAAGATCGATCCTTCGCTGATGAAGGCGGAAGAGCGCGAGGTGCTCGAGGATCTGCTCGTCACCGCCTTCGGCGAGGCCCGCCGCAAGGCGGAAGCCGCCATGCAGGAGAAGATGCAGTCGCTCACCGGCGGGCTCGGTCTGCCGCCGGGGCTGTCGGGGCTGTTCGGCCAGTAGGATGGGCGCTGTTGCGGGTCCTGAAATCGAGCGGCTGGTCCAGCTTCTCGCGCGGCTGCCGGGCCTCGGTCCGCGCTCGGCGCGGCGCGCCGCGTTGCATCTGATCAAGAAGCGCGAAGCGCTGATGATACCGCTGTCCTCGGCCATGCAGGTCGCGCTCGAGAAGGTCCAGGTCTGCAAGACCTGCGGCAACATCGACACGCAAAGTCCCTGCACGGTCTGCACCGATCCGAGGCGCGACCCCTCGATCATCGTCGTCGTCGCCGACGTTGCCGATCTCTGGGCGCTGGAACGGGCCAATGCCACTCAAGGGCGCTATCACGTGCTGGGTGCGACATTGTCGCCGCTCGACGGCGTCGGCCCGCAGGACCTCACCATCGAGGCGCTGGTCGCGCGCGCGCATGAGGCACAGGTGCATGAGGTCATCCTGGCGCTGAATGCCACCGTCGACGGCCAGACCACGGCACATTACATCACCGACCTGCTTCAGGACGCCAACGTAAAAGTAACCCGGCTCGCCCATGGTGTGCCGGTCGGCGGCGAGCTTGATTATCTCGATGAAGGTACGCTATCGGCCGCGATGCGGCAGCGCACCCTGTTCTAGCCATCCAGACTTACGGAACGGACGACATGACGAAACTTTTCGCCACACGATGGGCTTTGGTCGCGACGCTGACGATGCTGGCGACGCCGGCCATCTCCGCGCAACAGGACGACGGGGCTCCGCCGCCGTCGAAGCCCGGCAAGCCGATCAATGCCGGGGAGGTGCTGTCGGGCGAGCTGAACACGATGAAAGTGCGCGACGTCAAGAACGTCGGCAAGCGGGTTGCGACCTACCAGATCACCTCCGAGCCGCGCCGACTGCCGCCGCCGAGCGGGCTGTGCAATCTCGAGACCGGACCCGAAACCTTCCAGCTCGTTCCCAGCGGCGACGCGCAGGCAGCGCAGCTGAAGACGTTTGCCGGCAAGGAGATCTCGGTCAAGGTCGACGAAGTCGCCTGCGCCAGCGATCCCGGCCAGATGAGCGAGGCCGTGATCACGAAATGGAGCCTGATCAAGAAGCAGTAGGGGGCGCCCCGTTTGCTCGCCACACATATAAGCGCATCTGTTTTTCGTCATGCCCGGGCTCGTCCCGGGCATCCACGTTTTTGGCGCCGCGTAGCAAGGCGTGGATGGG
>NZ_JADPJQ010000128.1:171139-176771 GCF_023073515.1 Bradyrhizobium sp. 17
GCGCTAAACCCGCACCGGCCCCAGCGCATCAAAATGCCCGCGCTTCTGCAACCAGGCCAGCAGCACCAGGCTCGGGATCGCCACCAGCATGCAGATCACGAAGAACAGCGGCCAGCCGGTGGTATCAGCCACGAAGCCGGCGCCTGACGAGAGATAGGTCCGCCCCACCGCGGCAAGCGCGGTGAGCAGCGCATATTGCGTCGCCGTGTGCAGCGGGTTCTGGCAGAGCGCCGAAAGATAGGCGACGAAGATCACCGTGCCGATGGCGCTGGTGAAGTTCTCACAGGTGATGGCGAAGGCGAGCGCCCATTGGCTGGTGCCGACGAAGGCCAGCCAGGAGAAGGAGAGGTTCGCGAGCGCCTGCACCACGCCGCCGATCCAGAGGCTGGTCGCAAGCGAATAGCGCCGCGCGACGAAGCCGCCGGCAAAGCCGCCGATCAGAGTCGCAGCAAGGCCCACGCCCTTCACGATCGCCGCATAGTCGTTGCGGGAGAAGCCGAGGTCGATCACGAACGGCGCGGTCATCGTGCCGGAAAAGGCATCGGTGAACTTGAACAGCACGACGAAGGCGAGTGCCGCAAGCGCGTCCTTGCGCGTCAGGAATTCCGAGAAGGCGCCGATTGCCGCGTGCAGCACGCGCGCGAGCGCGGTCTGCGTCTGCGTCGCGGCTTCCGCCCGCAATGACTGCTCGGGCTCGGTCGCGACCAGCGCCGTGATCGTCCCGATCAGGACCATCGCCGCCATCACCACATAGCCCCACATCCAGGCGGACGTGCGGGTGATGCCGGTGCTCTCGAAGCCGGAGACGATGAACAGCGCGCCGGCGGTCGAGACCAGCATGCCGATGCGATAGGCCGCGACATAGGACGCCATGCCGGCGGCCTGCTCGCTCTCCGGCAGGCTCTCGACGCGGAAGGCGTCGACCACGATGTCCTGCGTCGACGAGGCCGTCGCCACCAGCAATGCGCCGAGCGCGACGTAGAACGGCGAGCGCGCGGGATCGGTCAGCGCCAGCAGCAGGATCGCTGCGATCAGCAGCAATTGCGAGAACAGCAGCCAGCCGCGGCGCCGCCCGAAGGCGCGCGTGAACAGCGGCACATGCATCGCATCGACCAGCGGCGCCCAAAGGAATTTCAGCGTGTAGGGCGTGCCGACCAGCGCAAACAGCCCGATGGTCTTGAGATCGACGCCGGATTCCCGCATCCACACCAGCAGCGTCGAGCCCGACAGCGCCAGCGGCAGCCCGGACGAGAAACCGAGGAACAGCACGATCAGCACCCGCGGCTGCAGGTAAACGGCAAGGCTGTCACGCCAGGAGGTGGGGGCCGTGCCGGGGCCGGCAGGGGAGGTCGCGTCGGGTGCGGTCATGGGGTGGTGTTAGCAGATTCTGAGAGCCACAAGTGAGGTGTCGTCGCCCGGCTTGACCGGGCGACCCAGTATTCCAGAGGCCGGAGTTATGGAGGGCCCGCGATCTCCGCATAGAGATCGTTCCAATCGGGATTATCCTTCTCGATCAGCGCAATCTTCCAGGCGCGCGTCCATTTTTTCAGGCGCTTCTCGCGTTTTATCGCATTCTCGGGATCATCGAATTGCTCGAAATAGACTAGCTTCACAACGCCCTATTCCTTCGTGAAGCTCTCGACTAACTGCAATTTGTGTTCGGCCACACGGCGGATGAGATCGTTCGTTACGCCAATGTAGAGCGTGTCGCCCATCTTGCTGGCGAGAATGTACACGTAGTAGCAGCGCCCGCCCATCTGCCGTCTCTGGGATACTGGGTCGCCCGGTCAAGCCGGGCGACGACAGTGTGTTCTATATTCTACTCCCCCGCCTGGAGCTTCCTCGGGAACAACTCGGCAGCGCCGGTCGCCACGAGATGCGGGGCTTCGGGGGCATCGCTCTTGCTGAAATCGAGCTCTTCGATGCGCCCCGCGCGCTTCTCGATCTTGTCGGCGGAGATCAGGATCTGGCGGACGTCCTCGTTCGCGTCGGCAAAGTGCTTCTGCAATTTCAGCACGCGATCGCGCAGGCGGCCGAGGTCGTCGCCGAGCTTGATCACTTCGGTCTGGATCTGGTCGGCGGCATCGCGCATGCGCGCGTCCTTCATGATCTGCTGCATCACCTGGATTGCGAGCATCAAAAGCGACGGCGACACCAGCACGACGCGGGCGCGATACGCCTTCTGGATCACGTCGTCGAAACCGTCGTGGATCTCGGCGTAGACCGATTCCGACGGCACGAACATCAACGCCATTTCCTGGGTCTCGCCGGCGACGAGATATTTTTCGGCGATGTCGCTGACATGCTTCATCACGTCACCGCGCAGCCGCTGCGTGGCGATGCGCTTTTCCTCGTCGGTGCGCGCATCATGCAGCGCGGTCATCGCCTCCAGCGGAAATTTCGCGTCGATGCAGAGCGGACGCTGGTCGGGCAGGAACACGACGCAGTCCGGACGCTTGCCGGTCGAGAGCGTGAACTGGAACTCGTAGGCGCCCTTCGGCAGACCGTCCTGGACGATCGCTTCCATCCGCGCCTGACCGAAGGCGCCGCGCGACTGCTTGTTGGCGAGCACGTCGCGCAGGGTCGTCACCTGCGTGGTGAGGTCGGTGAGGTTCTTGTGCGCGCTGTCGATGATGCCGAGCCGCTCGTGCAGCGCGTGCAGGCTCTCCATGGTGTTGCGGGTCGAGTGCTCCATGGACTGGCCGACGCGGTGGGTCACCGAATCCAGCCGCTCGTTGACCGCGCGCGCCATGTCGGCCTGGCGGCCGGCCAGCGTCTGGGTCATGGCGTCGACTCGCCCCGAAGCCTCGCTCTGGGCGTGCAGCATCTGGCTGATGCGCTCCTCGAGCTCGTCGGCGCGGATGGCGTTGGCCATCGCGAGTTCCGCGCCGCGCCGCCCTGACCGCGCGATCACGACGGCAATCACGAGCAGCAGGATAAGGACCAGGGCGCCGAAGCCGATCAGCGCGTCCACGGTGCGCACCGGCCAGTCGCCAAGCATGAAAATGATCTCGTTCATGCCCCTGCTTCTAGCCGATTCGCTTCGAGACACGAACGAATAGCGAACATTTATGGTAAATGCTCTGTTAATTTTTATGGTTAACGAAACCTGAAGTTTTATGGTTAGCGGAGGGTTAACGGGGTTCCCGGCCGCATTGACCGCATCGAACGCGCGGCTTAAATCGCGGCCATGGCCCTCAGAGAAATCATCATCCTGCCCGACAAGCAGCTGCGTCTGGTCTCCAAGCCGATCGAGAAGGTCACGCCGGAGATCCGCAAGCTTGCCGACGACATGTTCGAGACCATGTACGACGCGCCCGGCATCGGGCTCGCGGCGATCCAGATCGCGCAGCCGTTGCGGCTGATCACCATGGACCTCGCCAAGCCCGACCAGGACGGCGAGACCAAGCCCGAGCCGCGCGTCTTCATCAATCCGGAAATCATCGCCTCTTCGGAGGACCTGTCGTTCTACGAGGAAGGCTGCCTGTCGATCCCCGAATATTACGAGGAGGTCGAGCGCCCTGCGAAGGTGCGGGTGCGCTACACCGATCTCGACGGCAAGGTGCACGAGGAGGACGCCGAAGGCCTCTACGCCACCTGCATCCAGCACGAGATCGACCATCTCAACGGCGTGCTGTTCGTCGACTATCTGTCAAAGCTCAAGCGCGACCGCGTGCTGAAGAAGTTCGAGAAAGCCGCCAAGCGCGCGGAGTGAGGTTCTCTGTCGATGCCCCTCCGCCTGATCTTCATGGGCACGCCCGATTTCTCCGTGCCGACGCTGCTCGAGCTCGTCGCGCATGGCCACGAGATCGCGGCCGTGTACACGCGCGCGCCGAAGCCCGGCGGACGGCGCGGGCTGCAATTGCAGCCGACCCCGGTGGAAGAGGCCGCGCGAAAGCTCGGTGTGCCCGTGCTGACGCCGAAGACTTTGAAAACGCCGGAGGCGCTGGAAGAGTTTCGCGCCTTTGACGCCGATGCGGCCGTCGTCGTCGCCTATGGCATGATCCTGCCGCAGGCGATCCTCGATGCGCCAAAGCTCGGCTGCTACAACCTGCACGCCTCGCTGCTGCCACGCTGGCGCGGTGCCGCTCCCATCAACCGCGCGATCATGGCCGGCGATGCCGAGAGCGGCGTGATGGTGATGAAGATGGATGTTGGCCTCGACACCGGCGACGTCGCTATGGCGGAACGGCTCGCGATCACGGACAACATGACCGCGCTCGATCTGCACGATCGTCTGTCGCGGCTCGGTGCCGATCTGATGGTGCGCGCCATGGCCGCGCTGGCGCGCGGCGGGCTTCAGCTGAAGCAGCAGAGCGAGGACGGCGTCACCTATGCCGCCAAGATCGACAAGGCCGAGGCGCGGATCGACTGGACCAGGCCCGCGCGCGAGGTGCTGCGCCATATCCACGGCCTGTCGCCGTTTCCCGGCGCCTGGGCCGAACTTGAGAATGCGCGGGTCAAGATCCTGCGCTGCGAGCTGGCGAAAGGCACGGGCGCACCCGGCGAGGTGCTCGACGATCACCTCACCATCGCCTGCGGCGAGGGTGCAATCCGTCTGATCGAGCTCCAGCGCGAAGGCAAGGCACGCATGCAGGCCGCGGACTTCCTGCGCGGCGTGCCGTTGAAGACCGGCGCCAAATTCACCTGACGCTGTCATACCCTGCGAAGGCGGGGTATCCAGTACGCCGAGGCTTCTCGGTCGAACGGATAGGCTGCGGAGTACTGGATTGCCCGGTCGAGCCGGGCGATGACAGCGAAACTGGACAAGATGCCCCGCTACAAGCTCACCATCGAATATGACGGCGCGCCGTTCTTCGGCTGGCAGGTGCAGGAGACGCTGCCCTCGGTGCAGGGCGCGTTGGAGGCCGCTGTGAAGGCGATGACCGGCGCGGATGCGCGCGTCCATGGTGCCGGCCGCACCGATGCCGGCGTGCATGCGCGCGGCCAGGTCGCGCATGTCGATGTCGGCAAGCAGTTTCCGCCGGGCCGTTTTCGCGACGGCTTGAATGCGCATCTGCGCCCGCATCCTGTCGCGGTGCTCGAAGCGGATATCGTGCCTGATAGTTTCGAGGCGCGCTTTTCAGCCATCAAGCGCCACTACCGCTACCGTATCGTCAACACTCGCGCCAATCTCGCACTCGATGCCGGCCACGCCTGGCGCGTGCCGCGCCGGCTCGACGCCGATGCGATGCATGCGGCGGCACAACGCCTGCTCGGCAAGCACGATTTCACCACCTTCCGCGACACCGAGTGCCAGGCCAGGTCGCCGGAGAAGACGCTCGATCAGCTCGACGTGCTGCGCGACGGGCGCGAGATCACCATAGTCACCTCGGCGCGCTCATTCCTGCACAGCCAGGTGCGTTCGATGGTGGGGTCGCTGATGTGGGTCGGCGAAGGCCGCTGGACCGCCGATGATCTCTCCGCAGCGCTCGCCGCACGCAACCGCGCCGCCTGCGGCATCGTCGCCCCGCCGGACGGGCTGTATCTGATGCAGGTGGATTACTGATGGGATGAGGGCGCGTACTCTCGCTACATCCCCCCACTGTCATGCCCCGGCTTGACCGGGGCATCCAGTAGCCGTGGCCTCTCGGCTCAGTCACTGTCGTCTCTGGAATACTGGATCCCCCCC
>NZ_JADPJQ010000128.1:176867-195036 GCF_023073515.1 Bradyrhizobium sp. 17
GTCGGGCGATGACAGCGGAGTGGGCAGGCGGAAGAGCCTACCCAAAATACCTCGCCAAAATCCCGCGATACACCTTGGTCAACCGCTCCAGGTCCCTGACCGGCACGCGTTCGTCGATTTGGTGCATGGTCTGGCCGACCAGGCCGAATTCGATCACCGGGCAATAGCTTGAGATGAAGCGCGCGTCCGAGGTGCCGCCTGAGGTCGACAGCTCCGGCTTGCGGCCCGTCACTTCTTCGATCGCGGACACCGCGAGATCGGTGAACGGGCCGGGCTTGGTCACGAACACGTTCGAGTTCGAGGGCTCCCAGACGATGCGGGCGCGAATGCGGTTGCCGCAGGCTTTTGTCAGCCGCATCTCGACCAGCTCGCGCAGGCTCGCCTGAGTGTGGTTGTCGTTGTAGCGGATGTTGAATTTTGCGCGCGCTTGTCCCGGGATGACGTTGTTGGCGGTGTTGCCGACGTCGACCGAGGTGAATTCGAGGTTGGAGGCCTGGAACTGCGCGCTACCATGGTCGAGCGGCTCGTCCGAGATGGCCACGATCAGCCGCGCGATATCAGGCACCGGATTGGCGGCGCGGTGCGGATAGGCGACATGGCCCTGCACGCCGTCGACATACAGCGTGCCGGATTGCGAGCCGCGGCGGCCGACCTTGATGGTGTCGCCGAGGGTCTCGACATTGGAGGGCTCGCCGAGCACGCAATGGTCGAATTTTTCGCCGCGCTCGGCCGCCCACTGCAGCAGCTTGATGGTGCCATTGATGGAGACGTCTTCCTCGTCGCCGGTGATCAGGAAGGAGATCGAACCTTTGCCGTCGCTGCGCGGCTTGCCGTCGTTCGCGGCCAGATGCTCCAGCACCGCGGCGACCGAACAGGCGATGCCGCCTTTCATGTCGACCGCGCCGCGGCCGTGCAGAAAGCCGTCCTTCACCTCGCCCGAGAACGCGCCGACGCTCCAGGCGCTCTCGTCGCCCGGCGGTACCACGTCGGTGTGGCCGGCAAAGGTGATGTGCGGCCCGTCAGTGCCGATCCGCGCAAAGAGATTGTCGACGTCGGCGGTGCCGGGCTCGCTGAAAGTCACGCGGTGGCATGTGAAGCCTGCCGCATTGAGGGCTTTTTCGAGCACGCCCAGTGCACCGGCATCGGCGGGGGTTACCGAGGGGCAGCGGATGAGATCGCGGGCAATCGAGAGAGCATCGGTCATGCGCCCCGCTTAACATGCATGCCGCCGGGTGGGCTAGCACTGGGCGGGACAAATTCGATCTCGCTCTGCTGGTCCCAGCTTTTCGTCGAAGGTGCGGGCGCGGAGCCATCTTCAAGGACGGCCAGTGGATCGGGGCCGAACCGGTTGTCGCCCGAGGTGCCGGGCACAATGAACATTTCCACGAGGCCCCAAAACCACGGAATGTGCACGGCCCAGGCGACGGCAAGAACCCAGTTTGAATTGGTGGGCAGCAGGTCCGAGAACTGGTCGAACAACGCAGGCACGACGAAGAACGGAACCAGCCACCAGCCGCTCCGGTCGCGATCGTGCAGCCGCTTGGTCGCGGTTGCGAGATAGATCCACAGGAATAGCAAAGTGCCGAACACTTTGAGGATGAGGGTCGCGCGATCGGCCGTAGCCAGCTGACGATAGGCCCTGGGATCGACCACGTTGAAGATGTCGTCGACACCGAAATCGAAGTCGACCTTGAAGTTGAAGGCGAAAGTTGCCGCCCCGTTCAGCACCTTGATGGCCTGGTCGATCATCCCGAGCATGCAGGCCAGCATCATGACGAGCAGCAGCGCCTGCCACAGCAGCGCGCGGTTGATGCGGCCGTCGAAGCGGAAGAGATACCAGATCCAGTCCATTCCAAAGGCTCCGGGCGGGAAAGGTCGCCCGGATGTTGGTCGCGATGGGGGGAGGGCGGGTTCGATGGACCCTCGGTGTCGTACGGCAGCTGGTGCCGCGAATCAATCCCGCAGCAGCTCGTTGATGCTGGTTTTGGAGCGCGTGCGCTCGTCGACGCGCTTGACGATGACGGCGCAGGCGGTGCTCGGGCCGATCTGGCCGTTCTTCATGGGCTTGCCGGGCAGCGCGCCGGGAACGACGACCGAATATTCCGGCACCTCGCCGATGAAGATCTCGCCGGTCTCGCGATCGACGATCTTGGTCGACGCCCCCAGGAACACGCCCATCGACAGCACCGCGCCCTTGCGCACGATCACGCCCTCGGCGACCTCGGAGCGCGCGCCGATAAAGCAATCGTCCTCGATGATCACGGGCTCGGCCTGCAGCGGCTCGAGCACGCCGCCGATGCCGACGCCGCCGGAGATGTGCACGCGCTTGCCGATCTGCGCGCAGGAGCCGACGGTCGACCAGGTGTCGATCATGGTGGATTCATCGACGTAGGCGCCGAGATTGACGAAGGACGGCATCAGCACGACGTTGCGGGCGATGAAGGCGGAGCGGCGCACGATGGAGCCGGGGACGGCACGGAAACCGGCATCCCGAAAGCGGTTCTCGCCCCAGCCGTCGAACTTCGAGGGCACCTTGTCCCACCAGGCCGCCTTGCCGGGGCCGCCGGAAATGGCGCCCATGTCGTTGAGGCGGAACGAGAGCAGCACCGCCTTCTTCAGCCATTGATTGACCTTCCACTTGCCGTCGGCCCCGCGCTCGGCAACGCGGGCCTCACCCTTGTCCAGAATCTCCAGCGCGTGATCCACGGCCTCGCGGACCTCGCCCCTGGTCGAGGTCGAGACGCCGTCGCGCGCCTCGAAGGCGCCGTTGATGGTGGATTCGAGGACGGACAGGGACATTTGGCGATCCTTGAGCAGCATTTGCGGGGAATTTGGATCGCTTTTTCGGGACTTGGAGCGAGAGAGTCAAGAACGCAGTCGGCCATGTCCCGGCGCGTTCGGACGCGCCCGGGACATGGCCGGCGGCTATTTTGATGTGCCCGCGAGATCGATGCCGTTCACGATACCCTCGCAGAGGCCGGCGAGCTCATTTCCGAGTTCGGTCAATGCCGGTGAACGGTAGCGCGCGAAGGCCATAGCCGGATCAAGCCATCGCAGTTCGGCTTGACCGTCTGGAAAGCCGATCACGGCGAACTTCAGGGGGGCCTCGAGCAGCGCCGCGCTATCGGCGGTCAGCAGCCGCGACATCAGGCGTGGGTGGAAAAACAGGACCTGACGCGCGGGGCCGATGGCGAAGCCGCCACGACTGAGCAGCATTTGCGGGTCGATCTCGTGCAGGATCCAGAGGTCTGCCGCAATGATTCCCTGCTTCAAGCGGGTGACCACCTCTTCGACGGTCAACGAAGAGGTGACCGACCGTTGAAACGAGCTTGCGGCCGAACCGCATCCGGAGAAGGCCACAGGTTGCGGTGTTTGCGTCATCGGATCAGCCTTCGCCCGGCTTCGGTGCCCGGCTCGCATCGAACGCTTCGAGCGTCCGTGCCGAGTAGACCAACGACGCCCCCGCACCGATCGCAATCGCCACGCCGAGGGCCTCGGCGAGCTCCTCACGGCTCGCGCCGAAACGTGCGGCGGCGGCGGCGTGAACCGCAATACACCCGTCGCAGCGGGCGGTCACGGCCGCCGCCAGCGCGATCAACTCGCGCGTCTTTCCGTCCAGCTTTCCTGTCTGGGGGCCAGCCGCGCCAAGTTCGCGATAGCCCTTCAGCGTCGCCGGGCTTAGGGCACCAATGTCGCCGATCCGCGCCAGCAAGTCGCTCCGATAGGCGCTCCAATCCATCATCATTGTCTCTCTCCTCGAACGGCGGGTTGTTGCCGAGCTCGAGAGATAGACGTGCGGTCTCGCGGGAGCCATCAGCTATGGGCGTATGGCCGCTATACAGCTTGCCGAAGCGTCAGGCGAATTGACGGAATTCTCCCGCGATGAAGTCCACCACGGCGCGAACCCGCCGGACCTTGCCGGTGTCGCGATGAAATCCCAGCCACAGCTCGCGGCTCGGGACGGGCGCCGGCGTCTTGATCGAACGAAGCGCGGGATAGGCCGAGGCCAGCCGAGTCGGCAAGCAAACCAGCCCCGCGCCGGCGGCGGCCGCAGCGGCCTGACCATCGCGGCTATTGCTGCAGAATCCAACATGTGCCTGCGGCAAATAGCGACGCAGCCACTTCGTCTCCGCAACGCTTTCGGCGAGCGCCGCGTTCATTGTAATGAGCGCAGCGTCGGCGCCACCGTCCGAAAAATCGGGCGGTCCCTTTGCCTTGAGATAGGCAGCAGCAGCATAAAGCTGGAACGGAATGCTGCCGATCTTCCGCTGCATCAGTCCGTCCTGCTGGAAGCGCCCGAAGCGTAGGGCGACATCTATCTCCCGCCACGTGAGGCTCAGGGCCTCGGCGTCAGTAACCAGCTCGACGGTGACGGTCGGATGCGCCGCGCAGAACTTCGCCAGCAAAGGCGAGAGGATCCGTGCCCCGAGCCATTCGGGCGAGGTCACGCGCACCGTTCCGGTCAGTCCAGCGCTGCTGCCGACTGCGATCCGCTGCGCCGCCAGTGCTGCGTCCTCCATCCTCTCGGCATAATCGAGAATCTGCCGTCCGGTGTCGGAGAGCCGAAGGCCGGACGGAAGGCGGTCGAACAGGATCGCACCGAGCTTGCTTTCGAACAGTTCGAGGCGCCGGCTCATTGTCGGTTGCGTGGTGCCCAGCTTTCGTGCGGCACCCGAGAGGCTTTTTTCGCGAGCCAGGTGCAGGAAGTAGCGCAGGTCTTCCCATTCGATCGCAGCCAAGTCTGTCGGCTTCTGAGGCACGGTCGCTCCTGCGTTGCTGCGGGGGTCAGCCGATCGCGAGCGACTGCAGAAACCCAGTCAGATCGTCGGTGACGTGGTCGACATGGGCCGCATCACGGCCCGCCAGTTCCCAATCTTCACGCACCACTTGCTTGGTGCCGTCCGACACCACGAGTATCGTGGTCATGCCGAGCTCGTGCGGAACGGTGAGGTTGCGGGCGAGGTCCTCGAACATCGCTGCGCGGGTCGGATCGACCGAATGGTCGGCGAGAAACTTCCGGTAGGTCTGTGGCGCCGGCTTCGGCTCGAATTCGGCGGCGATGATGTCGAACACGCCGTCGAAATGCGTGGCAAAGCCGAGTCGCGCCAGCACCGCATCGACATGATCGACCGAGCCGTTGGTCAGGATCAGCTTTCGTCCCGGCAGTTTTGCAATGGCCTCGCCCAGGGCCGGGTTCGGCTCCAGCGGGGAATGGTCGATCTTGTGGACATAGGCGAGATAGTCGTCGGCGCGTACACCATGCAGGGTCATCATGCCACGCATGGTGGTGCCGAAGCGCTGGTAATAATCCTTCTGGATCTTGCGCGCTTCCACCGGTGTCAGATTGAGCCAGTTGCAAACGAACTCGGTGATCCGCGCATCGACCTGCTGCCACAGATTGACGTGGTGCGGATAGAGCGTGTTGTCGAGGTCGAACACCCAGGTGTCGATATGGGCAAAGGCGCGGGAGGAGGTCATTTTCACTCTCTATCCGTTGACCGCGGCGGCGCCCCACCCTCAATCGTCGTCCTGGCGAAAGCCAGGACCCATACGCCGTGACCGATCATTGGGACACTGCGGTCGTCGTTCTTCGCCAAATCCAATCCTGGGGTAATGGGTCCTGGCTTTCGCCAGGACGACAGCGGCGTGCGTGGCACCGGTACCATCACAACAGCACCCGTCACGGCATTGCAAACCGCAGCGTCTTGCCGCCGCTCGACATGTCCACCGCGCTAAAGCCCGTGGCCGCGAAACCGCGCGCGCCGCAGTCGGTCTGCTCGTTGGTCTCGAACTTGGTCTCGCGCGTGCAAAGCTGCTTGTCGCCGCCCCAGTTCAGCGGCTTGTCCTTCAGCTTGACGATTCGGTTATCGGCGTCGATGGCTTCCGCGAAGCTGAATATCTGCTTCGGCTGGCCGCTCACATCAGGGTGCAGGCAGGTCTTGGGGTCGATGCGATACCAGCCACGGCTCGTCACCGATTTGCCGTCGTCGGTGGCGACCGCCGCCATCACCTTGTGCGCGGTGTCGTTGCACCAGGTGAGGCCTGTCGCAGACGGCGTCTGCACGGCATCGACCATGGTCTTGAAGAAGTTCGGCGACGACAGGATGTCGGACGACAATCCGCGGCTCTTCAGGAAAGCGGCCAGCGCGCCTTGCGTCTTCGGCCCGTCGACGCCGTCGATCGGCGCGGCGTCGTAACCTGCGATCACCAAAAGCCGCTGGATGCCGGCGAGGCGGGCCTGCTCGTCGTCATACTCGGAGTCCTCGGCGAGATAGGCGACGAAATTGCCGTCCGCGCCTTGGGTCGGGGTGATCTGGGTGAAGGCGGCTTGGGTCTGGCCGCTGCGGCACTGCCGCGCTGCCGCGATGACGAAATTGTCCTGCGCGACGCACAGCGTGTCGCTGCCGTTCTGCGGGATCGGGGATGCGCCGTAGACGCCGAGCGCGCGGGCGTTGAGCAGGATGCGGTCGGCGGAGAGCGTGCCCTGCACCACCACGCGGCAGGTGGCGGGGTCGATCCTGAACCAGCCGCGCGTCGCGGTCGCCGCCTTGTCGTCGATGCCGATCGCGGCCTCGACGACATAGGACATGCGGTTGCAGATTTTCAGGTCGGCGAAGGCCGGTGCGGAGGAGAACACGAACGAGATGGCTGCGGCAGGGAGCGTCATCAGGAAGCGCGTCAGGACGGAGCGGCGAGGCCGCCGCTCTCCCAGCACTGTTCCTGTCCGCTCTTCTCTCACTTGTGGATCAGCGTGCCCGTGCCGGTATTGGTGAAGAGCTCGAGCAGCACCGCGTGCTGCATCTTGCCGTCGATGATGACGACGCCCTCCACGCCCTGTTCGAGCGCGTAGATGCAGGTCTCGACCTTCGGGATCATGCCGCCCGATATGGTGCCGTCCGCGATCAGCTTTCGCGCGTCCTTGACCGAGAGCTGCGGGATCAGCTTCTTGGACTTGTCGAGCACGCCCGGCACGTCGGTGAGCAGCAGCAGCCGCTTTGCCTTCAGCGCGCCGGCCACGGCACCTGCGAAAGTGTCGGCGTTGACGTTCAGCGTCTGCCCCTCTTTCGAGGTCGCGAGCGGCGCGAGCACGGGGATCAGCTCGTAGCCGATCAGCTGGTTGAGCAGCGTGAGATCGACTTTCTCGGGATCGCCGACGAAGCCGAGATCGACCGCCTTCTCGATGTGCGAGTCCGGATCCATGATGGTGCGCGTCGTCTTGGACGCCTTCACCATATTGGCGTCCTTGCCAGAGAGCCCCACGGCCTTGCCGCCGGCCTCGTTGATGTAGCCGACGATCTGCTTGTTGACGGAGCCGGCGAGCACCATCTCGACGATCTCGATGGTGGCGGCATCGGTGATGCGCAGGCCGGCTGCGAATTCCGAGACGATGCCGAGGCGCTTGAGCATGGTCGCGATCTGCGGGCCGCCGCCATGCACCACCACCGGATTGATCGCGGTCTGCTCGAGCAGCACGATGTCGCGGGCAAAATTCTTCGCGGTCTCCTCGTCCCCCATGGCATGGCCGCCATACTTGATGACGATGGTTTCCTCGTCATACTGCTGCATGTGCGGCAGCGCTTCGGACAGGATGCGGGCCTGGTCGAGCGGGGAGATTTCGGTCATGAGGCGGATCTCGCTGGCGGGATACTCGGGCCGCGTTCTATCCGATTGGCGGGCGGGGCGCAAAGTGATGTTCTTCCCCTCTCCCCTTGCGGGAGAGGGTGGATCGCCGCGATAGCGGCGAGACGGGTGAGGGGTTCTCTCCGCGCGCGCAATAGTGAGTTCGTGGAGAGAACCCCTCATCCGGCGCTTCGCGCCATCTTCTCCCGCAAGGGGAGAAGGAACAAAGAGCCACTATTTCTTTCCCACCACCGCCGCGAGCGTCACTGCCAGCCAGCTCAAGATCATCACCGATCCACCCGTCGGCGCCGCATATGGAAACAGCGAATGGCCGGCATATTGCCGCAAGGTGAGGTCGCCCGCGAACAGCGCGGCGCCGGCTGCGAAGCCGGACGCGGCGATGATGCCAATTCCGCCGTGCAGAAGGCCGCGCCCGAGCAGGGCGACGGTCGCGAGTATGGCGGTTGCATGAAACAGCAGCATGGCGCTTGCGGCGGCGAGCCGGCTCGCATCGCCGCCATGCGCGGAAGCGGCGGCCAGCGCGACGCCGGCGGCGCCCATCATACCGGCAAGCCCGATCAACAGGCGGAACGCCGCCATTACGAGGTGCGCTCTTCCAGCAGCTTGGCGATCGCGGCGCGCAGCTCGGCCATGCCGGTTGCGCTCCGCGACGAGGTCGCGAGCACGTTCGGGAACGCGGCCGGACGCTTGGCGAGCGCGGCCTCGGTCTCGACGATGCGCGATTGAAGCTCGGCGGCCTTGATCTGGTCGGCCTTGGTCAGAACCAGCTGGTAGCTGACCGCGGAGCGATCGAGTGTCTTCAGGACTTCGAGATCGACGTCCTTGAGGCCGTGCCGCGCGTCGACCAGCACGTAGACGCGCGCGAGGCTCGCGCGTCCGAGCAGGAATTTGTGGATCAGCTCGGTCCAGGACGCGACCTGGCTCTTCGGTGCCTTGGCATAGCCATAGCCGGGCATGTCGACCAGGCGCAGGTCACTTTTCCCGGGGACCTCGAAGAAGATCAGCTCCTGGGTGCGGCCCGGCGTATGCGAGGTGCGCGCGAGCGCGTTGCGGCCGGTCAGCGCGTTGATCAGGCTGGACTTGCCGACATTGGAGCGGCCGGCAAAAGCGATCTCCAGCCCCGCCATCGGCGGCAGCGTTTCAGTCGAGGGCGAGGCCCAGATGAACTGCCAGTCGCGCGTGAACAGCTTTCGCCCGACCTCGATCAGCTTCGCATCTTTGTCGTCGGTCATGCGAAGGCTTTCTGTTTGTCCGCGTCATTGCGAGCGAAGCGAAGTAATCCAAAAATGCATCCGCGAAGGGACTCTGGATTGCTTCGTCGCTTTGCCTCGCAATGACGACCGCTACGTCGCCTTCTTCGCGAACGTCGCCTTGAGATTGTCGAACAGCTCCACCTTCACGCCGTTGCGGCGCATGATGAAGCTCTGCTGAAGCACCGAGAGCGTGTTGTTCCAGGCCCAGTAGATCACGAGGCCCGCCGGGAAGCCCGCCAGCATGAAGGTGAAGATCAGCGGCATCCAGTTGAAGATCATCTGCTGCGTCGGATCCGGCGGCGTCGGATTCAGCTTCATCTGGAACCACATCGTGATGCCCATGATGATCGGCCAGATGCCGAGCGCGAGGTAGTGGCCGAACACGGGAATGGTGGTCGGATCGAACGGGATCAGCCCGAACAGAGTGAACAGGTTGGTCGGGTCCGGCGCGGAAAGATCCTTGATCCAGCCGAAGAACGGCGCGTGCCGCATCTCGATGGTGACGAACAGCACCTTGTACAGCGAGAAGAACACCGGGATCTGGATCACCACGGGAAGACAGCCGGCGACCGGATTGATCTTCTCCTTGCGGTAGATCTCCATCATCTCCTGCTGCTGCTTCACCTTGTCGTCAGGGTAGCGCTCCTTCAGCGCCTGAAGCTGCGGTTGGACCGACTTCATCTTCGCCATCGAGGCGTAGGACTTGTTCGCCAGCGGGAAGAACAGGAGCTTCACGATCACGGTCACGAGCAGGATCGAGATGCCGAAATTGCCGAAGAAGCGGTAGAAGAAGTCGAGGCCGAGGAACATCGGCTTGGTGATGAAGTAGAACCAGCCCCAGTCGATCAACAGATCGAAATGGTTGAGGCCGAGTTCCTTGTTGTAGCCGCCATGGCCGGCGAGCGGGAAGTTGATGCCGACAACGCTGGCTTCCTTGGCGCCGGCGAACAGCCGCGCGTTCGCGGTCGCGGAGCCGCCGATCGCGACGGTGACCGGATCGAGCAGATAATCGGTCTGGTAGGTGTGGACGTTGCCACTCGGATTCGACGAGAAGCGCGCCTGAATCTGCGCACTGGTGTCCGGCAGCAGCGCCGAGGCCCAGTATTTGTCGGTCATGCCGAGCCAGCCATTGGTGGCCTTGAAGTTCACCGTCCTGGCTTCGTCGATTTTCTTGTAGGCGTATTCCTGCAAGCCATCGAGATAGCCGATCAGGCCTTCATGCAGGATGTAGTAGCCGGAGACCTGCGGCGTGCCGTGGCGCGAGATCAGTGCGAACGGATAGAGCGTGACCGGCGCGTTGCCGACATTGCTCACCTCGTCCTTGACGGTAAAGAGGTAGTGGTCGTCGACCGAGATGGTGCGACGGAAGTTGAGGCCCTCGCCATTGTCCCATTTCAGCAGCACCGGGGTCGTCGGCGTCAGGCTGCCGCTGCCGTCCTGCTGCCAGACGGTCTGCGCGTCCGGCAGTTTCGCCGTCACGCCCGTCGCCGGTACCCAGCCGAACTCGGCGTAATACGGCTCCGCGGTCCCCGAGGGCGAATACAGAATAATCGGCGGTGACTTCGGATCGACCGTTTCGCGGAATTGCACCAGCGCGACATCGTCGATGCGTCCGCCCTTCAGCGAGATGCTGCCGGCGATCCGCGGCGTCTCGATCTTCACGCGCGGGCTGGCAGCAATGGCGGTGTCACGGCTTTGAACCGGCTGGGCTTGCTGGTTCGCGCTCGGCGTCGACGGCTGGGCCGTGCTGCCGGCCTGCGGCGTGGCGCCCGGCGTAGCGGAAGCCGTCGGCTGCGGCGTGGTCTTCTGCAGCTCGGCCTGCGCCTGTTGCTGGGCGCGCTGCTTCTCCATCGCCGGCATGTTGTAGAAATATTGCCAGGCGATCAGCACGAAGCCCGACAGAATGACGGCGAGGATGGTATTGCGGTTGTCGGTCATCATTCTCTCGTCATCAATCCGGTTTGCGGCTGGTCGCAGGAGCGGGGCCGGGCTTTAAGCCGTCGGTTGTTGGGCTGCTTTTTGAGCCGCGTCCCTTGTGCGTATGCCGCGCGGGCTTCGCGAACGCTATGCGCAGATCGTCGAGCATGGTGGCGAAGCCGCGCGAGAGCGCGTCCCTTCGGCCGACCAGCACATAATCATGATGGGGCTGCATCGACACCGGATCGAGCCGCTTCACCAGTTCGCGAAGCCGGCGCCGGATGCGATTGCGCTCGGGGGCGTTGCCGTTCTTTTTGGTGACGGTGAAGCCGATCCGGATTGGGCCGCTATCGTCGCGACCGCGGCTTTGCAGGACGAACGCGGGGCTATTCACCCGCGCGCCATTGGCAACGGCGAGGAAATCCGCTCGCTGCCTCAGCCGATCCATGATGAAATCCCAAAAAGGGGGTCCGGCTCAGGCGCTCAGACGCTTGCGGCCGCGAGCGCGGCGGGCGGCGAGCACCTTTCGGCCGCCGGCCGTGGCGAGACGGGCACGGAAGCCGTGACGGCGCTTGCGCACCAGTTTGCTGGGTTGATAAGTCCGCTTCACGGGTTTTTCTCCGCTGACCGGGCAATTTGCCTGTAGAATTGATGATAAAGTCCGGAAGATGCTGCCCAAAACGGGCCTTTTTCGGCCCCAAGAGAGCCGCTCCCGGCGGTCACACCGGGTCATCGCGGACAATTGCGCGGCTTATAAGCGAGCGCCTTCTTTTCGTCAACGCCGCACAAGAGCTCAATTCCGGCGAATATCGCTGTTTGTGCGGGGTTTTTAACCCTTGAGGTAGCGACTCGCCAAATCTGCGCTTACATCCGACCTTGGCAGATTGACGATCTGTAATTTGACCGCGCTGGGGGCGGGCCGCATCTTCGTACGCGCCAAACCCTTCACCAGCCAAATCTTCAACCCGGTAAAGGCAGCGAGGGCGAATTTCGTGGCAGCGACAGACCTCCAGCCGATCCAGGATGGGGATCAGCGGGACCCGCCGGCGGCGCTGCCGCGTGGGACGCGCGGACTTGGGCTGTCCGGCAAGCTGCTGCTGCTCACCGTCCCCCTGGTGATGATCGCGGCCATCCTGCTCTACGTGCCGGCCATCGCCAACTTCTGGGTCAACCGGCTCAACGACCGCGTCGCCGCGGCCAACACGGCGGCGCTGGTGCTCGATGCGGCGCCGCTCGGCATGGTCCCCGATTCGCTCTCGCGCGAGATCCTGAAAAGCATCAATGCGCGCGCCGTCGCCATCAAGATGGGCCAGCAGCGCCGTCTGCTCGCCAGCGACAATCTGCCCGCCGCGATCGAGCACGACATCGACCTGCGCGACATGACGGCGTGGGAGGCGATCACCGGCTCGTTCCGGATGATGCTGGAGACCGGCAACCAGGCCATCCGGATCGTCGGGCCCGGCGTCGGCAACGCCCAGTTCATGGAGATCGTCACCGACGAGCTGCCGCTGCGGCAGTCGATGTACCGCTTCTCCCGCAACGTCGTGGTGGTCGCGCTGATCATCGCTGTGTTGACCGCGGGCCTCGTCTATCTCGCCATGCATTATCTCTTCGTGCGCCCGATGCGGCGGCTGACCGCGAGCCTGGTCGGCTTCCACGAAAATCCCGAGAGTTCGGCGGGGATCATCGTGCCGAGCCAGCGCAGCGACGAGATCGGCGTTGCCGAGCGTGAATTGTCGGACATGCAGCGCGACCTGATGTCGATGCTGCATCAGAAGAGCCGGCTCGCCGCCCTCGGCCTCGCCGTCTCCAAGATCAATCACGACCTGCGCAATCTGCTGGCCTCGGCACAACTCCTGTCGGACCAGCTCGCCAGCGTGCCGGATCCGCGGGTGCAGCGCTTTGCGCCAAAACTCGTCCGCTCGCTCGAGCGCGCCATCGCCTTCTGTCAGTCGACCTTGTCTTACGGCCGCGCCCAGGAAGCCGCGCCCGACCGGCGCATGATCATGATCGAGCCGGTGGTGCTTGAGGTGCGCGAGACCGCTGGCCTTGCCTCCGACGCCTCGATCTCCTGGGTCGCCGCAATCGAGCGCGGGCTCGCGGTCGATGCCGATCCCGACCAGCTCTTCCGCGTGCTGCTCAACCTCGTCCGCAACGCCGCCCAAGCGCTGGAAAGCCATGCGTCCGCCGAGGGCGGCGCGCAGCAGATCCGGATCACGGGAAAACGCGAGGGCGCGGTCGCCATCCTCGAGGTCTCCGATACCGGCCCTGGCGTGCCGCAGAAGACTCGCGAACACCTGTTCGAGGCGTTCCAGACCTCCGGCCGCCCCGGCGGCAGCGGCCTCGGCCTTGCCATCGCCGCCGAGCTGGTCCGCGCCCATGGCGGCGACATCCATCTGGTCGAAGGCACCATCGGTGCCACCTTCCGGATCGTCATCCCCGACCGCCCCGTGGAACTGCTCTCCGTCCGCAACGAGCGGGCGCGGGCGTAGGTCGGCCGGCGGCTGAGTGCGGAAACCGTCATTTCCCAGCAAAATCACCTCAATCCGGACCTTGCCAATTGGGGCAAGAGCGGTTAGTCAGGGCGCTCTTTCGCACCCCTCCGGCGTCGCCGGGGGCTGCCTGCGGGCCACGCCCGCAATGTCAGCGAAAAACGCGCCCGTAGCTCAGCTGGATAGAGCATCAGACTACGAATCTGAGGGTCGGACGTTCGAATCGTTCCGGGCGCGCCATTTACCTCTGTTTTCATTGATTTTTCCCGCCGCGCCCCAACGGCGTTACCGAGTGTTACCCAGTCTCGTTACCGTAATCGGCCGTCGCTCCTTTCAGCGCCGCGCCGATCTCGATCAGGGCGGTCCTTGCGACCGCACGCACCTGAAAAAGAGTATGGTCGGAATACTGACCGAGTACGTGGTGAAACTCGCCCGCTCCAGGCAGGTCGTCTTCATCTTCAGGTGCATTTGCGGAATGTCGTCCTCGCGCGACCAGGCGCATCGCGGGTCCGAAAATTTTCAATTTGGAGTGCCCCTTCTCCTCGAGCCACCTTACCACCGCAAAGCGCGGCAGTTCTTCCACCTTTTCTCCGATCGGCTCGTATAGCTGCAGTGCAGTCTGAGCGAGCCGACGCGATCCGAACGATCTTCCGAGGCCGCGCTCCCGCTGTTCCGGCTGCACGTACATCGGAAGCTCCGCGATCCTCCCGGACAGAAACTGCTCCAGACTAATCGAAGACTTCTTGCTGCCCGCTGGTCTTAAGTGAGCGAAACGTTTCAGGACCTCCATCGAATCTTTGGCGAAGGTGCTTCCGGCACAAGCCAAGACCAATCGAGCCGCTTCGAGCGAAGTCATTTCGGCGGCAGCACGTCCATATCCTGCGAACAGGATTTGGCCCCCTGCTCGGATCGTCTTCAGATGCAGTTGGGCGCTCGCTCGGGAGATGCCGAGAGCGTCCCCCACGACATCCGCCAGTTCCCTTGAGCTGACCACGGAGGCCCCCGAATCGGTCGTTAACCAACAGCCTATAACTTCTGTGGACCTATTGTGCCAGTGAATTTTCAGTGCCATATTTGGTCCACTGGAAAGAATGATGGCGAAAGGCTTGGAATATCGTGCGCTCGGACGGCGAGGGGTGATCATCCCGACGCCGCTCTATGCCGACGATCAGCTCGTGGCGCATGTCGTGCTCGGCGAGTACGCGGACCACTGGCGGGAAGTCCGCCGCGTGCTCGAACGGGACGGTATGCCATCGGCGCGCCCTTCCATTCGGCACCTCTATTATGTGCCCGCCGTACTGAAATTCATCGATAACCGCGAAGGCACCGGCGGTCTGGAAGCCGACTATCCAGAAGATGGTCCAGATAGGTTCGGCCCATGACCAAACGCAATCGAGCCGCCAAGGTGCGGATCGCCGGCGAGGTCATGGAACTCTACGCGCCGGGCCTCAAGCAAGTCAGGCGAAGGGGCAACATCCAGCTCTACTGGGCGAAGGATGAAACCCCTGAGTGTGCCGACTATCGTCCCGCGACCGTTCGCATCCATGTTGATCTCTCGGATCCGGCGTCGAAAGAAACGATCGAGCAGGTTTGCCAGCGCGAACACGATTGTCTCATGCGCTGGCTCGAGAAGGGCAACGACGACAAGGAGCGCCTGAGGCCGAAGTTCAACGGCACCATCGGGAGCCTCTGCCTCATGTACGAATCCGATCCCGAGAGCGGATTTGCAGACGTGCAGCAGAACACCCAAAGCTCATATCGCGACTGGCTGAAGATCGTCCGCGGGACGATCGGACAGCGTCGCATCGATGCGCTTAGCGCAAAGTATTTCAGGACCTGCTACCGCAACTGGAAGGAGCCGATCTCGCCGGGGGAAGAACAGCGCGTCAGGCGCGCGTATGGCTGCATCCAAATGATCAAAATCCTGCTCGGATAACCGCTCCCGCAGCTCTCAGACAGGTACTTCAAACGATCGCGTCGCAGCCCACGTAACGTCCGTGTTGCACGGGTCGTCGGCAATCGCAAACCCAGCATTAGGCAGTTGTCGAGCGGCAACTTAAAAGAACGCGAATGAGTCATAGGCCCTGACCCAACCTGAAGTCGTGCAATTCTGCTACGGTTAAAAATCCGGACGTATGGCCAGGGTGGGAGGCAGCTGTGACAAACTGGGAGGTCTCCAACGATCCATCTGGCAAGCCGCCATCCGACAATAGGCAGCCGGACGAAGCAGAACCCGATGAGGAGCGACCGGGGAAGCCGCCATCTGATCGGAGCTTAAGGATCCGCTTGCGGGCACGATTGCAGTTGATCGGCGGCGCGCTCGCCTCAATTGCGGCCGTGGGTGCTATCGCGGGTGGCCTCGTCGGCTACTGGACTGTTTGGAAGACGCTACGCACAGACGTCTTTCCGGAAAGCCAGAAAACGCAGAAAGAGGCTACGGCCCGGCCCGACATTGCTCCCCGTTTGTCTCTCGTTGTCCTGCCATTCGCAAACCTCAACAACGATGCAGAGCAGGACTATTTCGCCGACGGCATTACGACCGATCTGACGACCGACCTCGCGCAAATGCCCGATACATTCGTGATCGGACGCGGGACGGCTTTCACCTATAGGAATAAGCAGGTCGATCTCAAGACGCTCGGCAAGGACCTTGGTATCCGATGGGCGGTGCAGGGCGCCGTGCAACGGGCTGGAGATCGGGTCCGGATGAACGTGTCGCTTGCAGACCTTTCGACCGGTCGTGACGTCTGGTCGGATCGTTTTGACGGCGATCGGATGAATCTTGCCGCCCTGCAGGACCAGGTGACGGCGCGGCTTGCCCGCTCTCTCAACGTTGAACTCATCCAAGCCGAAAGTCGTCGCAGTTTGATGGACCAGCCCGCGAATCCAGATGCCGTGGATTTCACGATGCGCGGGTGGGCAAAAGTCTATGGACCTCAGAGCAACGTAACGATCACCGAGGCAAAGGACTTGTTTGAGGCCGCGCTGCATCTCGATCCGGACCACGTTGATGCGATGCTCGGTAAAGCGTGGTGCATAGCGAGCGGCATACTCAGCGGCTGGTCAACTGCCGTGACGGAAGACAAAAAGATCGCCACCAGCTTAATTGATAAAGTTCTTTCAAAGCGGCCGACGAGCGCGAATGCGCACATAACCAAAGGAAACATTTTACTCTATGGAGATCCCAAGGGAGCGTTATCTGAATTCGACGCCGCTTTGGAAGCCGACCCAAATTCGCCGCTTGCATACGCAACAAAAGGAATTGCACTTGTCACAGCGGGACGCGCGCACGAATCCTTCGACCCAGTTCAGATTGCTTTACGCCTAAGTCCCAAAGATCCGGCGCGTAGCACCTGGCATTTCTTCCTGTGCCATGCTCACGCCCATGTGCAGCAATACAACGAGGCCATTGAGGAATGCAGGCGCTCGATCAATCTGAACAAATTATACTGGATGCCGTATGTGGATCTGATTTCAGCTTATGGAGCCACCGGCCAACTTGAAATGACCTCCCAAGTGACGACCGAACTGGATGCAATCTTGCCGGACTTCACGGTCCAATGGTTCCGTCAAATAGGCTACGCACGTTCGAGCAATGCGCAGTTTCGCCGTGAGTACGACAGCATCCTTGATGGACTTAGAAAGGCTGGCGTCCGCGAGCAATGAGATCACCAGGATCTTCGTTGCTTGCTTACCAGCAGAGTGTTCTCTGGCCCTGAGCCGAAAAGCACTCGAGCCGCGGTGACGTCCGCTGTCGCTGGTGGTTCAGACGCCGAGCAGCCTTAACTCAACAAGCGCCCGTCCCCAAAACCGACATCCGTGCCGCGCTCGACGGCATTCACCAATGTCCCTTACCCACTCGCGCCAGGGCTATGTGCAAGCTGGCGGGGGGCTGTCCGAGTGTGGTGCTTGCTCGCCGATAGCGTTCCCACATTGCCTTTCCGTCTAGATCTTCAACCAGCTCAAGTCCAACACAGGCGAAATCGTTGACGATGTCATCCGGATAGAATCCCGAAATCCAAGGTTCGCCGGTCTGCGCTACCAGGTTAGCATTCTCGTTGTGTGGTGATTGCGATGTGTTCTGGGCGAACTCGGCTTGGTCCATATAGGTGAATACAAGTTCGCTTCCCGGAGCACCGCAAGTTGCCACTGCACGCAAGGTTGCCAGATTGGCTTGGCGTGTCAGGTACACCGAAACGCCGAGCCACGAGAAGAATGCTTTCTTGTCTTTCTGGAAGCAAGAGCAAGCCAAAGCAGACACCAAATCGTCGTTCGTGAGGTCGGCAGCGATGAAATGCACCGACGGCGGAAGCGATATGCCGCATTCTTTAATACGCTGGATCTTCATCGTTTGCGTCGCCGGATGGTCTATCTCGAAGATCGTCAGGGCGTCGGAAAAAGCAGGGCGGCGAAGCACGAAGCTATCCAACCCGGCGCCGATAAGGACATACTGACTTATGCCCCTAATTGTCGCCTCGCGCAGCGCGTCCTCCGCATAGCGAGAGCGGATTACCACTCCTGGCAGTGCAGTATTAGTCAGCAGGAAGTCGTCCAACACTGAACCGGGTCCCCGTGGGGCGCGGGCACGCGCGTCCTTATCCATGCGGGCCAATACCCGCTCACTCATCCTTTCGCGTTCAGCTTCGGGAACGAGTCGATCGCCCCAGGGATCGTCGAAAAGGGGAGACGGGTCGAACCGCGAATGCAGCGCTCTCATCAGGGACGTTGCGAGTGCGGTGCGGCTGGGCAATGACTCTATCATCCCGATCCTTCCTGGACGGCTTGTCTCGCTGGGTACTAGGGTCTGTACCTAATTAGCGAGTTCTGATTCCCTGGTGCCAAGTTGATTCGGCACGGGGGACTTCG
>NZ_JADPJQ010000015.1:0-4348 GCF_023073515.1 Bradyrhizobium sp. 17
ACCGACTATGCCCGCCGTACGTCACGCCATCGTCGATCTCATCCTTCGGCCGCCGCCCCAGCAGTGCCCACATTGCCGAAAGCAAATCCTTGAAAAACAGCGGCGAAAACACATTCTGCCAAAGTAGTGCTAGATCTGCCGAGGTTGAGTTCTTCGCATTTCGACCCAGGAGGAAGTCGACCTCCACATCATCGGTCAGTTACTGAACCAACACCTAATCGGCTCGGTTCCTATAATTAGCTCGGACAGAGCGGATGGAAAGGAGCGCTGAAATGCAAGGTCTATTTGGCACTTTCGTTCAACCAAGTACGCGAAAAATATCGCTAAGATGATCGATGCAACGCCGGCAAAGTACGGCCACCGTTCGCCACTCATTGAGCACTCCTTACCTGGAGGGTTGGTAATCCTCAACTTGCCTTCGACTTGATCGTAAGCCACCGACGAAATGCAGATGCCGTGTGGGCCTGCGACTCTCTCAGGCCGCGCCCGCAATATTGACGCCAGCGCCCCAGATGCGTGAGGCTCGACGATTACATCACCAATATTGACGCCCATGCGGCCTCTCCAAGGTCATTCCTTCTATGCACACATTTTGCTGCGGTGAAGCGTAGCGGACTGAATTTCCTCAGGTTGAGTTCTTCGCATGTTGGCCCAACTCGGACGTCGTAGAACCGACGATTGTCGAAGCGGCGACTTAAGAACTGTGTGAACTTCGTCAGTAACCCTGACCAACGCGAGCTGCGAAAATCTGCTACTCATTGGAATATGGGATGTGCCCTACGGGGAGGCAACGGTGACGAACTCGGAAGTCTCCAACGAGCCGCCGGACAACCAGTATCCGACCGCAATTTAAAGAACCGCCTCCGAGCCGCGATTGCAGTTTATTGGCGGGGCGCTCGCCTCGATTGCTGCCGGATCGCGTAACCCGAGCGGCAAAAGAAGCTCAAGCCATCCTGGCTCGCTATGTCGAGCCCGGCCCGAGGGACTGCGAGAAGACGATCAATGACCTGCTGGCCGTTCTTGACGATGAGTGGCTTCTACAGGCGATGGAGGAGGAAGATGAGCGACAATCTCGCAAAACGGGATCAGCGCGACCGTAGCAAGATCAACATGCATGAAGACGTTGAGGTCAAGTATTGGACCAAGCAGCTTGTTGCCCCGAAGACGAGCTGCAGAAGGTCGTCGACAAGGTAGGCAATTCGGTCGCCGCGGTTCGCAGAACTGGCGGCGTAACCGAGGCGCGCGGTATGCTTGCGATCTATGGAGCAGGGCCCGCGCGCTTTTTCATGCAATGACCAACTGTCCCATCTGCTTCGGCATCGGCTTTGTCTGTGAGAACCACCCGGACCGGGCCCTGGAGCGCAGAACTTGGCTGTCAATGTGGTGCTGGTGATCCTTGTGCCTGCAATAGGTCGCCAGACATTGACGCGGGAATTGAAGAGCCGGATGCCAGCCATATCATCGAAGACGATGGCACGCCCCGCCACGAGTGCGCTGACGGAAGCATCGCTGCGTCCGGATGTCCTGTTACCAAACGGGCGGACATCAAGAGCCGAGGGCTAAGCTATGTTGTCCGAGGCTAGTGTCTGCCGCGCGGCCTTTCCTTGTGCGATAATTCCTTCCAGCCGCGATATGTTCTCAAGCAAACGCTGGCTGGTCAGCACAAGACAGTAATAGCCGAATTGTGGATTCTGAAAAAAATCTCGAGCAGTTTTTCATAAGTAATGGTCATCACTTGCCCGTCTTCGATGCATTCGACGGTAGCGGTTCTCCGCTGATTGGGAGTAAGGAAACCGAGTTCGCCCATGAGACGTCCCGGCGGAAGCTCGACGCTGATTTCCTTGACCAAAAACGTTCCTGTGACCGTTAGAAACATCTCGGAAGCTGCATCATTCTTCTTGAACAATTTTTCTCCGCGGCGATATCTGCGCTCAGTCATGAACGGTTTGAGCAATTCCAATGAGGTATCTCCTTCCGTCGCAATACGTGCTCTTTTGATCAGATTGAGTATTTGGCGGAGGCGGATTGCATTGATCGGCAGCAATAGCAGATAGAGGATGAAAGTCCCGACATTTCCCGAGAGCGCGCCGTAGGCAACGAAGAACATACAGCCGAGCATGTTCGCAACGCGCAGTGGCACGATTGTATGCATCGGCAAGGTAGCGACAAGAAAGATGGCGCCAACCAGGGCGAGCATATTGGCAAGCGTCATGTTGGCCAGCACAATTTCCAGCAGCCGGTCCAGTAGTGTGTCGTAGGTGATGTTGTTCGGATCGAGACCCATCTGAACCAGAATCTTTGCGATCCTGAGATTGTCCGCCGCTGTATCAAGAAAGCGGTCTGATATCGAAGCTGCACTGTTGGATCCCATCGGATCATCCTCCGCGCAAGCGGTCGGCATTCGTCCGGTATCCCGGATACTAGTAATTAAAGTCGGATAGAAGCTCCCTGAAAATAGCGGTCGGAAATTTCATCAAGACATGTATTGCTGCGGACGATCGAAAAGTGTTGTCGCCCGCGGGACTTTTGCTCAGCTTAGCCCCGGCCCCGGGACGCACCGTGTGAAACTGTTCACTATCGGTCTTGTAAATCCTACAAAGGTTCATCGGATCGGGTGCTCGACAAGGTCAGCATGGCTGCATTTCTCGCGTAAGGCTTGTTGCGTTTGGTCCGCAGTTGGCACTTAGCCGGAGGTCGATTGAGCTTTGCCTTGCCGGGGCCCTGGTCCAGGATGTCAGGCCGCCAACTAGTCCGTCCCTCGCTCGCTGACACAGCGAGAAAATTACCCCTCATGATTTACGCTAAGTGGTCCGGCGGAGCCGATCAATTTAGCACTGCGGCCGCTGACGAACGCGGTCCGGGTGTCGCGTTGCTCTACCTAGATTGAGGTCCGAGCAACAAATCTCGTTTGAGTCTCATAGACATGAAGCGCGGGGCTGCGCAATACTATGGCGGAATCGGGTAGCGACATTGGACGAGAAAATAGCGAAAGAAAGGGCCGAGCTAATTCGCCACTGGACAGTCGCGTTCGCAAATCGGGCGGATTGGAAGCGTTTTCACAAATTCCGAAAATTATGTCGATTGTAAATGGCCAGTTGAGCTTCCTCCAAGAATTCCGTTGGATATCTGCTGCGCTCATTTCACAATGAATTGGGTTACATGGCGGGTTACGGCGGCCTGTGCCGGAGCTAATTTCCGGACGCAATCCTTCATTAGCGACCCTCGACCGAGGATTGGCTCGCTGCAATATCAGACGGTCCATATAGAACACACGGTGCCGGTATGTGTTTTGGCCGCTCAACTCCGAAAGAAACCACCCTCAGGTGGCTTCGACGCATTGTCGTGGTTGTTGAAACATTTCGTCGCTACTGCGTTTCGGAAAGGGGATGACAAGAAGTATCTAAAGGGAGTTCACAGAACTACCGATGCGTTCGACAACGGCGAACGTCCATTCATGCGATACAAGCAGCTACTTGATGATGGTGGGGTGGTGTGGAACGTTTTCGATCACCAGATGGTCGACAAAGAGTTTAATTTTGTCCTGCATTTGGAGGTTGTTATCCGGCTTTTGGAGCACGTGATCGCTGAGAAGAGCTTTATCAGAGCAATTGAACGCCGCGCATTAAGTGCATGGGTTATCTGCCCCTATGTGGAGCGCTTTGGGGGCCTCACCTATCTCACCTCGGAAAACCTCACCGCGTGAGCTCAGATGACTGTGCCCGGGTGTGCCGATTGCAAGAATCAGTGCTCCGGCTTCCTAGATTTTTGATCGGTTTACATAGGCAGACCGCTGCTGGCGTGTCGCCCCTACGGAAGGAAAAACAATGTCGGTTAATAAGGCCAAAGACACTTCGCCTAGAACGCCGAAAGCCGAGAACAAGGTTGTCGAAGCCAAGCCGGAGTCTTCGACCAAGACTGAAAACAAACCGGACGCTACACCGAAAAGGCAAGATATGGGCGAGGGTCAGAAGGCAGTATCCAAAGCCTATAAGGACAATTGGAACGAAATTTTTGGGAAGAAGAAAAAGCGATAGGACGTCTCTGCTGCATGGGGGAACTGTGCAGCCGCAGCAGTTTTATTGTCGGGTTTTTGAACGCATTCCAACGTGAAGGCCCGGCATTGCTGCCGGGCCTCTCTTACGGTTGAGCTCGGCACCGTTGACTTAGAAATCCATACCACCCATGCCGCCGCCCGAAGGCATTGCCGAACCGGCGCCGCCCTTCTTGGGCAGCTCGGCGACCATGGCTTCCGTGGTGATCAGCAGGGCCGCAACCGAAGCTGCGTTCTGGATCGCCACACGCACCACCTTGGTCGGGTCGATGATGCCCTTCGAGATCAGGTTGACGT
>NZ_JADPJQ010000054.1:0-3192 GCF_023073515.1 Bradyrhizobium sp. 17
TGCGATCATCCCAAGGCCGACCTTCGGCAAGCGAAGGATTCCGAACACGGAGCCCCTGCGGCTGTCGTCCTCGGCTGGCATCGAGGGGAGAGTGAAAAATTGCCAGGCCAGCGCGAGGGCGGCGAGCGGAACGACCGAAAAGAAGGCTCCGCGCCAGCCGATGTACTGGCCGAGAAAGCTTCCCAAGGGGGCGGCAATCGTAGTCGCCAGCGCGTTTCCGCCGTTGAATATGGCCAGCGCCCGCGGGACCTGACTTTCGGGGACGAGGCGCATCGCGGTCGCCGCAGACATTGACCAGAAGCCGCCGATGACGATCCCGATCAGCGCCCGCCCCCCCATGAAGATGACTTCGTTCGGCGCGAGCGCGACGATCAGACCGGACGCCATCATGAGGACCGTGAGAGACAGCAGGACGATCCGGCGATCGATGCCGTGCGTCGCACGCGAAATGAAGAGACTAGCGAGAACGGCGAATGTGCCGGAGACGGCGATGGCCTGGCCCGCTTGGCCTTCGGTAATGTGGAGCTCAGCGGCGATCGGCGTCAGGAGACTGACCGGCATGAATTCGGACGCGATCAAAGTCGCGACGCAGAGAGTGAGGGCGAAGACCGCGCCCCATGCCGGCGCTTCTCGCCGGACGGCACCGTCCTCGAAAGTGGTCTGAACTGTCATGGTAGCCTCGGGAAAGAACTGATCCGCACCCGGTCGGCCGGATCCAGGCGGCGATTTGCCGCCGTTCTCAAATAAGCCGGCGCCAGTCTCCGCAGCACCCTGAGGCTATCGGACGTTCCATTGAGAAGGATTCATCGATCCGCCGACCTCAGAGGCCGAGCGGCCGTAACTCCCGGACGAGATCGATAAAGAGCCGGAGCGCGGCTGGAAGCTGCCGTCGGCTCGAGTAATAGATGTGGAAGCCAGGCCCAAGGGGCGCCCACTCCTCCAACACCGTGCGCAGCGTGCCGTCCCGGAGATCCTTACG
Source organism: Bradyrhizobium sp. 17 (assembly GCF_023073515.1). Classification (NCBI taxonomy): domain Bacteria; kingdom Pseudomonadati; phylum Pseudomonadota; class Alphaproteobacteria; order Hyphomicrobiales; family Nitrobacteraceae; genus Bradyrhizobium; species Bradyrhizobium sp. 17. The sequence goes on from NZ_JADPJQ010000054.1 coordinate 980, forward strand.
CACCATCGGCTCGGCCACATACATGAGCCCCGCCCCGTCTCGGACGGCGACCAATCCGATCTGCCCTTGATCAACAGTCATCCCGCCCGGAACATTGACCTCAATCTTCTCGTCGCGGCGTTCGAACTCCCAGCGATAGATGCTCTCGTCCCCGATCCGGATCTTGACGCAGCGGTGAGATTGCAGGTCGCCCGGATTCAACGGAGTGCCCATGCGGTCGAGGTAGGAAGGAGCCCCGACGACGAGCCAGCGGATATCGGCCGACAGACGCTGCGCGATCATGTCCTGCGGCACTGTCCCTCCGTACCGGATACCCGCGTCGTAACCGTTTTCGATGACGTCGATCATACGGTTGTTCACCGAGAACTCGATCTCGACCTCCGGATAACGTTCCAGGAACGTGGCCATCACGGGTCCAATGAGAAACTCGGCAGCTTCCGTCGGTACGCTCAGCCGCACCCGACCCATTGGGCCGTCGCGGAAGCGGTTGAGAACGTCCAAAGCGCTGCCGATCTCGTCGAAGGGCCGCGCCAGCGCGGACTGCAGCGCCTCGCCGGCAGCGGTGAGCGTTACACTGCGGCTTGTCCGATTGAGCAATCGAACCCCAAGGCGCTCTTCCAGGCTGCGGAGCGCGTGGCTCAAAGCGGACGCTCCGATGCCGAGTTCGATTGCGGCGCGCCGGAAATTCCGGTGCTTGGCAATCTCCAGAAAATAGGAGAGGTCGGCGAGGTCCGATCGACGTAGCTGCATCTCGGGCGCGTGTATCCGGCGGCTGCCCGACTATCGGGCGAGCAAGGGTTGAGGTTGGCCTATTGTCCGGCGGAGTCAACGATGCTTGCCGGTCGAGGCGAGGCTGGCTTCAAGGTCGCAGCGGGAGAGCTAGGCGAGAACATCAGCACCGCCGGCCTGGACCTCGAGCGGATGCCACTCGGGACGCCATCGAGTTCGGACGCAGCGGGATCGTAGAACTGACCAGCCTCCGGACGCCTTGCGTTCTGATCGACCGATTCCGGCGCGGCCTTAAGCAACAGGTGCTCTCGTCGGCGGAAACGGGCCCTACGTTCAAATCCAGGGTGCTGGGCGTGGTACGGGGGCTGGCGGGATGGTCTTGACGGGTGATGCCGCGCGGGCTCGGCTTCCCTCCTCATTCAGCCCCTTGCCGGCTCTCTAGAATGCCCCGTGCATAAAGCAGCAGACGATATCCGAAACTGCCAAAGCTCACCTCGGCAATGTTTTTCGGCAGCTTGTTGACATAGTCGATGCCAACGGCTCCGGCCGAACCAAAGTCGCCAACGTCGGCGAAGTACGGCCCCTTGCGGACGTTCACCGACTTGATCAACTCGGGCATCAGGAAGTTGATATCGGCATAGCCTTGTCCGTGACCATGCGTCGGCATGTTGGCGGGCATGCCATCGACGGTGATGGCGAGGTCGGTGCCGTGGTCGAGATTGAAGCCGCGCAGGAAATATTGGTTGGCTTTGCCCTCTCCTGAATGCTGTGTGACGATCAAGCCGGGCACGATTTCCAGCGCCTCGCCGGGCCGCGTGAAGGGCACCGCATTGACCTCGGCGCCAGTGAAGCGGATCGCACTGGCGGCGGTCGGCTGCAAGGCGCCCGCGCCTGTGGATGAAGCTGCGGGCGTGGCGCCGCTGTCGCCTGCAAGGGCCGGTTTAGGTTGACCAGGGCGAACTGCAGTCCGGCTCCGGTCGCCGCGACTTTGCGTGGGCTTTGGCCGGGTCGCGCGCCTGGCTGGCGTCGGTTCGGGCGAGGTGACGGTGACCGGAGGGAGCTGGTCAGGCGAGTGCACAGCGCGTTCCTGCGCTTCTGCAGGCAGCATCAGGACGGCAGACGAAGCCGTGGCAGAAACTATCCGCAATAGGACTCTACGCACTGACTTGCCCCGCAGATTCGCTCAGTCGCAAACGACTGGCTATCGAATCCGGCTTTGTTACCTACCAGCGAGGAACATGATGTTTCAATAGGAATGTCATACCTGCACATTGGTGTCGAAGACGCCGAGGTCTTCACGTTTTGGACCCAGGGCGAAGTACCTAAGCCGGCAACATTGAAGTACCTAAGCCGGCAACATTGAGGTAAACTGCAATTTGCCAGCAAGTGTCTCAGGCGTGGCGGCCTGGCAACACTAGCACTACTTTGGCAGAATGTGTTTTCGCCGCTGTTTTTCAAGGATTTGCTTTCGGCAATATGGGCAC
>NZ_JADPJQ010000090.1:0-4869 GCF_023073515.1 Bradyrhizobium sp. 17
TTCACGATAAGCCTCGTGGAGATGGGAAACCGTGCGTTGTGTGCTTGACTGGGGACATCAGAATGGGATGGTCCGGCCGTGCTCCTGCCCCGCCAGCGATAAGCTGGCCAGGGGCGCCAAAACAAGGAGCACGCCATGTCTCAGACCCCCAATACCACAGTCGCCGTGATCGGCGTCGATATCGGCAAGAACTCGTTCCACGTCGTGGGCCACGATGCACGCGGCGCCATCGTGCTGCGGCAAAAATGGTCGCGGGGCCAAGTGGAAGTGCGGCTCGCCAATATACCGCCTTGCCTGATCGGCATGGAAGCCTGCGTCGGCGCACATCACTTGAGCCGCAAACTCGCATCGCTTGGTCACGATGCCAGGTTGATGCCGGCCAAATATGTTCGTCCCTATAGCAAGGGGACAGAAGAACGACTTCAATGATGCCGAAGCGATTGCCGAAGCCGTGCAGCGCCCGACGATGAAGTTCGTGGCGACCAAGACCGCAGAGCAACTGGATCTGCAGGCGCTGCATCGGGTGCGCGAACGGCTGGTGTCACAACGCACCGGCATCATGAACCAGATTCGCGCCTCATGCTGGAACGGGGGATCGCCGTGCGCCAGGGTATCGGCTTCCTGCGCACGGAACTGCCCACCATCCTTGCGACGCGCACCGATGCCCTGTCGCCACGCATGTTGCGTGTCATCGAGGAGTTGGCAGGCGACTGGCGCCGACTGGATCAGCGTATCGATGGCCTATCCGGCGAGATCGAAGCACTGGCCCATCAAGATCAGGCCTGTTCGCGCCTGATGACGGTGCCTGGCGTCGGGCCGATCATTTCGAGTGCCATGGTGGCCGCGATCGGCGCTGGAGAGGTCTTTTCCAAAGGCCGCGACTTCGGCGCCTGGCTCGGACTGGTGCCCAAGCAGATCTCGACGGGAGATCGCACGATCCTCGGCAAAATCTCGAGGCGCGGCAATCGCTACCTGCGCGTTCTGTTCGTGCAGGCGGCATGGGTTGTGCTGGTCAGGATAAAGAACTGGGAACGTTACGGACTCAAATCCTGGATCGAAGCCGCCAAGAGGCGGTTGCACCACAACGTGCTGGCGATCGCGCTCGCCAACAAGCTTGCTCGCATCGCCTGGGCGGTGCTGGCTAAAGGACGCGCCTTCGAACTGACGAGGACCGACGATGCAGCCGTCCGACCCGCTTGATCCTCGCGCCCTGCTCGGCGCGGTCAAGGCGCAGCCTGGCCACGCCGGAGCCAGCCGCAAGCCAAGCGCAGACGGCCGGCCTTGACCGCCCCTGCGCGCGACGCGATCGACGCTCTGCGGGTCGGGACGAAGGAACGGCCCTTGGCTCGAACAAAGGAACCGCGCGACATGAGGAGCAGGCGATGACGTAACCCTATCAACAGTTTCCAGCCGAGGTCTGCGAGAGGATGAGACGAGATGGAGGTTCGGTCTTCCGGTCTTCCCGGCGCATGCGAACACTGGTGACCCAAATGGTCCAATCGAGGCCTGTCCGCTAATTAGGTCGCACGCGCGCTGATATCCATGATGGTCCGGAGCACAACAGCTCCAACTAGAGACCGGATACATTGATGCAAGACCGCTTACCACTAGATCGACGAAACTCTTGCAACGCGCGGCCGGACCATACAGGTCACATGCGGTCCTGGAATGGCTGCTGGCGGCAAGTCGGCTGTAGGCCCAATAAGCGACATCGGCACGGAATGACCCTAGTATGACCGTAGAGCGGCGAGCAATAAAAGGCGCTTACTCGCCCAGATTTTTACTGGGGATGCAAATGAACAGCGAGCAAAGCCACAAAATACACCTAAGTCTCGAGGATCAGCAGCGATTGCAAGAACTTCGGGCGCAAAAGCCGGCGCGCAACACACCCAAACCTGCCCTAGCTCCGGGAGCGATCCTGGCTGACCGGGTGGCCGAAACGGTTGGCTCCTGGCGTTTCATTATCATCCAGAGCGTACTACTTGGCATCGATCGTTCTGAACATGCTGGCATTCATCAATCATTGGGATCCTTATCCCTTCATCTTGCTGAACTTAGTTCTTTCTTTTCAAGCAGCCCACGCAGCGCCCATCATCATGACGAGTCAGAACCGTCAATCCGAGATTGACCGCAGGCACGCAGAACACGACTACCGAATAAATGTGAAGGCTGAACTCGAAATCGAATTGCTGCACAATAAGATTGATGCCTTGCGTGAGCAGGAAATCTTACAGCTATACTCAATATCATTCAACGTTTGTCCGCGCACCTTGCGCCCGAGCTTGTTGCGGCTGTCGAGGCCGAAGCGGTGCCGCATAAGACCTAGGTGATCTTGCTTGTCGCTGGACCCTCAAGCGATGACTCTACCGGTTTGGTGCAATACTTGCGACATAACAGTGACCGGTCGTCAAACGGCGCACTTCCCGTATGGGTCAAGGGACTAAACCGCTCGCGCGGTAGGACGCTGCGGCTGGCAGCGCAGCCGAGACGACAGCGTAAAGGGGCGTCCTGTTTTGAGATGAGAGGTTCGCAACCTTCACTCAAAACAGGAGCATCCCCATGACCGACGAGGCAGTGAGCCCGCTGCGCCGGCGCATGATCGAAGACATGACGATCCGCAAGTTCGCGCCGAAGACCCAACATGACTATGTGCAAAGAATCAAGAACTTCGCGGTGTTCCTGGGGCGATCGCCGGATACGGCGAGCTTCGAGGATGTACGGCGCTACCAAGTCCATTTGGCATCGAGCGGTGTCGGCGTGCCGACCATCAAGCAGACCGTCTCGACGTTGCGGTTCTTCTTCCGGGTCACGCTCAAGCGCCACGAGATCATCGAGCACACCCATGTCGTTCACGAGCCGCGCAAGCTGCCGGTGGTACTGAGCCCCGAGGAAGTGGCGCGGCTGCTCGATGCCGCGCCCGGGCTCAAATACAAGGCGGCGCTCAGCGTGGCCTATGGCGCCGGCCTGCGTGCCGCCGAAGTAGTCTCGCTCAAGATCTCCGACATCGACAGCAAGCGGATGATCATCCGCGTGGAGCAAGGCAAGGGTGGCAAGGATCGTAACGTCATGCTCTCGCCGCACCTGCTAAACCTGCTGCGCGCCTGGTGGAAGGCGGCACGCCCGCAGGGCTGGCTATTCCCGGGCCGCGATCCGGCCCAGCCCATGACGACGCGCCAGCTCAATCGCGCCTGTCATGCCGCCGCCCAGATGGCGGAGATCAGCAAGCGCGTCTCGCTGCACACCCTGAGACACAGCTTCGCCACCCATCTGCTCGAGCAGAACATCGACGTCCGCGTGATCCAGGTGCTGCTCGGTCACGCCAAGCTCGACACCACGGCGCTCTATACTCGTGTCGCCACCAAGACGATCAGCGAGGTGATGAGCCCGCTGGAGCACATTGCGCTCAAGTTGAAGGAGGCCGGGCCGCCCGGCTGACGCGGGGCCGGTGTCTCGTCCGGCTCTGGAGGTTGCGGATATTTTCCGCGACCGTGGTCCGGCATGGCGGCAGGCCCATGCCGGCCATGTCAGCCTCGACCAGTTGAAGGTAATGTCGGCGATCGAGAACTGCCGCACGGCAGCCCTCGGCGGCCATGTCGCGCGCTGCGAGGACTGCGCCTACACGTCCATCGCCTACAATTCCTGCTGCAACCGGCACTGCCCGAAGTGCCAAGGCGCCGCGGCCAAGCAGTGGCTCGCCGATCGCGAAGCCGAGCTGTTGCCGGTGCCGTATTATCACGTCGTGTTCACGCTGCCGGCTCGGATCGCCGACATCGCCTACCAGAACAAGGCCGTCCTCTACGACCTGCTGTTCAAGGTCTCGGCAGAGACGATGCTGACGATCGCCGCAGACCCGAAGCACCTCGGCGCCAGGATCGGCATCACCTCCGTGCTGCATACCTGGGGCTCGGCCATGACCCATCACCCGCATGTCCACATGATCGTGCCCGGCGGCGGCATCTCGCCCGATGGCCAGAGTTGGGTGTCCTGCCGCCCGGGGTTCTTCCTGCCGGTACGCGTGCTCTCACGCCTGTTCCGGCGGCTGTTCCTAGGTCGCCTTGCCGCGCTCCACCAGGCCGGCCGCCTGAGCTTCTTCGGTAACGACGCTCAGCTCGCCGGAGCACAATCATTCGCCGCATTGCTTGCAGCGTCGCGCAAGACGGAATGGGTCGTCTATGCCAAGCGGCCGTTCGGCGGTCCACAGGCCGTGCTGGCCTATCTCTCGCGTTACACCCACCGCGTCGCCATCGCCAACAGCCGCCTGATCGCCCTCGACCAGCACGGCGTCACTTTCAGGTGGAAGGATTACCGCCTCGAGGGCCGCGACCGTCAAAAGCCAATGAAGCTCGCCACAGACGAGTTCATCCGCCGCTTCCTCATCCATGTGCTGCCAAAGGGTCTCCACCGCATCCGCCACTACGGCCTGCTCGCACGAGGGACCTGCGCCGACAACGTCGCACGCGCGCGCGAGCTGCTCGCCGTCAAGAATCGTGAGAATGCGCCCACCGAGACCGTCGGCGACACCGACAAACCACCATGTCCATGCTGCGGCGGCCGCATGATCGTCATCGAGGTCTTTGAGCGAGGCGCAACGCCGCGCCACCGACCGACCGCGCCAACCAGCATCATCAGGATCGACACCTCATGACGCCACATCTGCCATTCTGCAAAGCTGCTCGTCATGCCCGCCGCTCATCGACCGGCCACGGCCGTACGCACCCAAACGCTCATCGGTCGTCGCCCATCCGTCGATCATTGATCGCGTTCGACGCCGCCCACCGCTCATTCAATGATAGCGCCAGCGTCGTGCCGCTCGCTGCACCGGTTCGAACTCCATCAACCATCTCGCCTGCGGCGCTCAAATCCCCATAG
>NZ_JADPJQ010000021.1:0-109599 GCF_023073515.1 Bradyrhizobium sp. 17
AATCATTGAACAATTGATTCGGGAATCCTATAAATCGCGGCAAAATCAACAATCTGCCAAAGTAGTGCTATGCAGGGCGGAAGCGCATGCTTCGTCTCCATCGCGGCGGATAATCCAGCGGGCATCCGAGCTGCTGGTGATCGCCGGCCGGTTACGCGCATCAATGGGCGTGCGTTCTCTCAGGGACGAATGTGGATAATCGTACTCCCCTTGCGTCGCTTGGTCGGATTTAACGCGGCGACGGCATCATCGAGGGTCGAGACGTTGCCGATGTTCGTCCGCAGTCGTCCGTCCCGCACCCGCCGTACGATCTCACTCAGTTGGGCTCGATCGGACTCGACGACGAAGTCGACCGCCAGACCCTCGGAGGGCCGCGTCTCGGCCGGCCCCACGATCGTCACCAATGTTCCTCCGGCTCGGATCAGTGCTGCGGATCGCTTCTGGATGTCACCGCCGATGACATCGAACACCAGATCGACTTTGCCCACGTCCTTCAGGGTATCGTTGTCGAGGTCGACGAACTCCTTCGCGCCGAAGTCGAGCACTGTCTGACGGTCGGCGGCGCGTCCAGAGCCGATGACGTAGGCGCCGGCCTCTCGTGCGAGTTGCGTCACCATCGACCCGACTGCGCCGGCCGCTCCGTGAGCGAGGACGCTTTGCCCCGCCTGAAGGCGGCCGTGTTGGAACAGCCCTTGCCACGCCGTCAGGCCCGAGATCGGCAGACTCGCACCTACCGTAAAGTCGACGTCGCCCGGCAGCGGTGCAAGGTTGCGTGCCTCGATCGCCACATACTCGGCCAGCGTGCCGTCGCGATACCAGTCCGCGAGGCCGAACACCCGCTGTCCGACTGATAGTCCCGTTGTGCCATATCCGAGGGCGGAGACCACTCCGGCCAGCTCGTGCCCAGGGATCGACGGTGTTCGGTCACGTTCGAGGCGATCGGTCCAGGTCGAGGGCCACGCCAGCTCAGTCGGTACAAATCCCGACGCATGAACCTGAACGACGACGTCGTTTATCGCTGCCTGCGGCTCGGGCCGGTCCATGAGCTTCATCCCGGCCCTTCCTGCGGCCTGGTCCGTTACAACGATCGCCTTCATGGGAATTATCTCCTCGGTCATTTGTCTCTTGGTCGAATAATGCAAAGAGCGTGGACGCACCGGCATCCACAGAATGTCAGGCTGTGTGGAACTCGTGTCTTCGTGTCCGCAATCTCCGCTCTCCGCATTGACCGGGGCTCCCACTCATCCTGATGGATAGGGATCGCTCCGGTCGCCGGTCGTCAGCGAATAGATGCGTTGCGCCCGGCTATAAAACAGGACCAAGAATGCCGATTTTGGCTGTACCAAGCGCGAGGGCCGCCTCCCGATACAACCCGATTGTGCCAAACGGCTCCACTGGCTGCCGAGATTTGCTCGGTGATCGAGAGCGCCTTGAGACGGCGAACAGGAATCGAGGTTGCGGACGGTTCAGTCTTTCGCGCGCAGCCCCGCTTCGATGCGCTGGATCAGTTGCTCCCGCAGCGCAGGCACCACGTTTCCGAGGACGACGAAGGTGCGGACGATAGGCAAATACGGCTCCATTGCCGCCGTCAACTCCGCCAGAGACATGCCGGCCAGCCGCGCATATTCGGATTGCGCCGCCGCATTGGTCGCGCGCGGCCGCTCCGGATTGTCGGCTATTTTCGGGCCGAGCTCGGACAGGATGACATGCAAGAACCCAAGATCGAGGGCGGCGGGCCCGCGCATCGCGAAGGTCCAGTCGACGAGCTTGGGGCCTTCCGCAGTCATGATCACGTTGCCGGGGCTAAGGTCGCAATGGCAAAGCCCGCCGCCGGTCGACAGGCGATCGATCAGGGTGAGGATGTCAGTGGCGACGTGCTTCGGGACCTTGCCGTCGTCGTGCCGCAACTCGCTCTCCATATACGCGCGCATGGAGGGGAGCTCCGGCGGTGGCGACGTCTTGTGAAGAGACATGGCCAGAGCCGCGATGATCGCGCCCGCCTGTTCGAACGTCACCGCGCCGGTGCGCGAGAGATGCCGCAGGGTCGGTCCGTCGAGGCGCTCCAGCACGATGCCGAAGCGCCCGTCCAGCGTCACCTCTCCCAACACCGCCGGCACGGGGACGCCGGCGGCGTGCACGGCGCGGATCATGCGTACCTCGTGTCGGCCGAGCAGATGAGAGACGCCGGCCTTAAACAGCTTCACGACCTGACCGGGCGCCCAGGCGTAGGCCTCGGAGAAGGCGCCTTCACCGATCTTTTCCCCCAGCGATCCCTGCATGTCCGTTCTCCGCCGCGCAGATGAAACACCGGCGGCGAGAAAAAAGGAACCCTTCCCGTCGCGGGGGCAGCCGGACATTATCATCGCGTTTCAACCTGCAGAGACCTTCGATCGCAGTCGCAGCCTCGGGGCCGTGATCGGCCACTTGTGACGTATAGCGGTCAGACGAAGTCGGGGATAAAACAGCGTTCAGGAAACTGGATCCAAAACCCATGGCTTTTGGACAGCGGGCGCGGTTGGGTTGTTGATCGCCTATCTCCTTGGCTCGGTCCCCACGGGCCATCTGGCGGGGAAGCTGCTCAGGGGCATCGACATCCGAAGGCATGGCTCCAAGTCCACCGGGGCAACGAATGTCTTGCGCACTCTCGGCAAGGGGGCTGCCTTGTTCGTGCTCGTCGGCGATGTGCTGAAGGGCGTGGGTGCCATCATCGTCGCGCGTTCGTTCTGCCCTTGGCTGTACGCGGAAATATCCCCGCCGCCGACAGCGTCTGATCTGCATGTCTGGGTGCCATGGGCTGTTTGTCTGGCTGGACTTGCTGTGCTGTTGGGACATAGCCGATCGATCTGGCTGAACTTCACGGGCGGCAAGTCGGCTGCCGCGGGGCTCGGTGTGTTGCTGGCGATGTCTTGGCCCGTCGGATTGGGGGCTGCAGCCGTCTTTGGCCTCGTGCTGGCTATGACCAGGATCGTTTCCTTGAGCTCGATGCTCGCGGCTTTGACGTCAATCGTTCTTGTCTGCGCGGTCGAGCACCCATTGCCGTATCGGTTGCTGGTGATCGGAGGCGGCCTCTACGTGATCATCCGCCATCGTGCCAACATCCAAAGGCTTTTGGCGGGAACGGAGCCGCGTCTGGTTCGAAATGGCCAGGGTACGAAAGCGGAAGTGCAGGTTTAGCAGACGACTTATTTGCCGCGCTTATTGAGGTGCAGCAACGCTCAGTTGTCGAACGGCGCTGAGCGATATCAATTCACAATAGCGAACCCAACGGAGGGAACATGGCCTTCAGATCAGCGAGCTTTGTCCTCAACGCTGGAACATGGGAGGCCAAGGTAGGAGACCGTCCGTTTCACGGTTATTACTCATCCATACTGACCAGCGAAAATGGACAACTGAGGATTATCGAAGAAACGGTTGCAGTCGCAGCGCCCTGATCGTCTCGCGTGATCAGCCGAAGCGGGAGCGCATAGCGGAGGCGACAGTTCCAGAAGCACGCTTCCTCGCGCTCTCGTGCCCCGGCGCAGCGCGGCGCTTCTTTAGCGGTGCGTTGCAGAGCCGGGGCCCAGTCGCTGGTTGTATTGTGTGGCTTTCTGGGTCCCGGTTCTGCGCAGCAACGCTTGCGCGTTGCAGCGCGCCCGGGACACGCGAGCGCCCAAGACGGGCCAGAAAAAGCCCATTCAAGCTCCGTGACGTCCGCGAACTTACGACAGGAGAGCTAAGTTCAACTGCGCCAGAAAGCCGGCGGACGGGATGGACTAACGCGTGCGTCCTGACCGCTTGAGATCGGCGACCTTAAACCTGTTGCCGGCGGCCAGACTGCTGCACAACCAGTGAGCCTTGTTTCGGTTGTCGCCCAGGAACGTCCTGGTTTCGACGCAGTCCAGGTAGGATTTGTGGGTGATGGTGTCTCGGCAGGTCGGCGAGAAAGGTCCGTAGTCTATGTTGCCGCCCGACACGCTGCATCCAACCCAGGGATCTTTGCCGCTTGGGAAGCTTGATGCACAGCCACCGTTGCAGCTGCTGGCGACTTTCTCCAGGCTGGCAATCCTCCCCATCACAGAACCCGGCGCATACGAAGGCGTTCGCGCGACTGACGTTTGAGCTGTTGAGGCAGTCCGACGCGGCGCAATTGTGTTTGCTCCTCGCTCCGACACGTGCGGCCTTGTCACCTGTTTCGGCGCGTCGACCGTGACGGGAGGAATCGTGGCGGCGGAGCCGGTTGGGATTTGCGACGCTGCCGGCGCGCACAGCAAGACGGTCGACAAGACAGCGATGGTTGAAGGCACGACAAGGCTTGATGAGAATCTCATGACCATGTCCTTCCAAATCCGGACGGAAATTTCCGCCCGGCAAGTGCACGGTAACATACATTCGGGAACGAGCCACCGAGGGTTGAAAAAAATCTGGCCATGACTCGCTGTGCCGAGCTCAGCCCTCGTGCCCAGCTCGCAGCGTAGCGTCACGTCCACGGGGCGCTGCTGCGTATCCGGACACGAGAGAGGGGCCAAAATAAAACGGGACCCGAAAGGGCCCCGCAAAAGTCTTCTACGTTCCGCGATCTTACTTGATCTTGGCTTCGCGGAATTCGACGTGCTTGCGCGCCACGGGGTCGTACTTCTTCTTGACCAGCTTGTCGGTCATGGTGCGCGAATTCTTCTTGGCGACGTAGTAGAAGCCAGTGTCGGCCGAGGACACGAGCTTGACCTTGATGGTGACCGCTTTGGCCATGTTCAGAACCTCAGGAATGAAGGGAATCTGGAGCCGGCCAAATGGCCCGCGTTGGCCGGCAACCTAGCCAGAAACCGCCTGATGTCAAGATTTTAGGGCTCGAAAAGCACCCAGATCAGGCCGATTACGCCTCGAAGAACCGGTTTTTGGGCCGAGGCAGGCCCAGATTCTCTCTCAAAGTGGGCCCTTCGTACTCTTTCCGGAAAATCCCGCGGCGCTGCAGCTCCGGGACCACCTTGTCGACGAAATCGTCGAGGCCGGCAGGCAGGAACGGGAACATGATGTTGAAGCCGTCGGAGCCGCACCCGACCAGCCATTCCTCCATCTGGTCGGCGATGGTTTTGGCCGTGCCGACGAAGGATAGCCCGCCATAGCCGCCGACGCGTTGGGCGAGCTGGCGCACCGTGAGCTTGTCGCGGGCCGCGAGGTCGACCATGCGCTGGCGACCGCTCTTGCTGGCATTGGTCTCCGGGATTTCCGGCAATTGCCCATCCGGATCGAAGCCGGAGGCATCCGTGCCGAGGATGACCGAGAGCGAGGCGATGGCGCTGTCGTAATGCACGCGGCTGTCGAGCAGCGCGCGTTTCTCCCTGGCCTCGTCGACGCTGTCGCCGACCACGACGAAGGCGCCGGGCAGAATCTTGAGGTGTTCAGGATCGCGGCCGACCTTCTCCATGCGGCCCTTGATATCGGCATAGAGTTTCTGGCTGTCGGCAAGGCTGCCGCCGCCGGTGAAGACGGCTTCCGCGGTCTCGGCGGCGAGCTGCCTGCCGTCCTCGGAGGCGCCGGCCTGCACGATCACCGGCCAGCCCTGGACCGGGCGGGCGATGTTGAGGGGACCGCGCACCTTCAGATATTTGCCGTGATGGTCGAGCACATGCATCTTGGCGGGATCGACGAACACGCCGCTTTCGACGTCGCGCACGAAGGCGTCGTCGGCAAAGGAATCCCACAGGCCCGTGACGACGTCGTAGAACTCGCGGGCGCGCTTGTAGCGCTCGGCGTGCTCCATGTGGTCGTCGAGGCCGAAATTCAGCGCCGCATCCGGGTTCGAGGTGGTGACGATGTTCCAGCCCGCCCGCCCGCCGCTGAGATGGTCGAGCGAGGCGAAGCGCCGTGCGACGTGATAGGGCTCGTCGAACGTGGTCGAGCCCGTCGCGATCAGGCCGATCCGCTCGGTGACGGCCGAGAGCGCCGACAACAGCGTGAAGGGTTCGAACGAGGTGACCGTGTGGCTGCGCTTGAGCGCATTGACCGGCATGTTCAGCACGGCGAGGTGATCGGCCATGAAGAAGGCGTCGAACTTGCCGGCCTCGAGCTTCTGGATCAGCGTCTTGATGTGGCCGAAGTTGAAATTGGCGTCCGGCCAGGCCCCGGGATAGCGCCAGGCGCCGGTGTGGATGCTGATCGGGCGCATGAACGCGCCAAGCTTGAGTTGCCGTTGTGCCATCGCCCGGTGTCCGTTCTTGGTGTCGTTCCCGAAGACATAGGCACGCCGCGGAACTCCGCCATCGGGGGAGGCAGGAAGATTATTTTGTTTTTCGCGACGCCCTCAGCACATTCGCGTCATTCCGGGCCGCGCCCGGAATGACGGAGGAGTCCCATCGAACCGATCCACGGCTCACTCCGACCAAGCCATGACTTTCGCTCCCGAGGAGACCTTCGATGGCAGGTGCAATGACCGTGGACGGGCGCATCGTCCGCATCGACCGGCCCATGCCCCGGGTCGGGCGGCTGCTGTCATTGCCGCTGCTGGCGGCGAGCTTCTATCTGCTGTGGAATGTCGCGCTGGGCCTGCGGCAGGATTTCTCCGGTTTTGGGCGGCTCGCCGATGATCTCATGCCGGTGCTGGTGTTCACGGGACTCGGGCTGCTCGTCGGCATCCCCGGAATCATCCTGCTCACCTTTCGCACCTTCGTCGTGCTGAACGAGACGCTGCGCCAGATCGTCATCACCAGGCAGTTCGGCCCGCTGAATTTTCGCAAGCATCGCGATCTCGCCGATTATCATTTCATCAGCATGACCGACGAGGACGATCCGGAGCTGACGACATACGATGTCAATCTCTGCGGCAACAAAGGGACCGAGCCGATCACGCTGATGAGCTTCACCAAGCGCGAGGAAGCCAGTCGCTTCGCCAGCGAGCTCGGGCGAGTGCTGAACCTTCCCGCGCGCGACTATGTCGGCACCGAGCCCGACGCGGACAATGCGGACGTCACGAACTGATCAGCTCAAAATATCCTTCTGCATCTTGCCGCCGTAGAAATGGAAGAACGGCACCGGCGCATCGTGGCGGAGCGGGCCGGTGGCGAGGCGCGCGTCGAGCTCGTTGAGCACATTGCGTGTCATCGGATGCAGATCGGCGAGCGGCTTCGAGCCGAGCTCGACCCAGACCAGTTCGACAAGCTCTGCATCGGCATGGATCACGCCGTCGACGCGATGGGTGATCGCGGAGGCGTCCGCCGTGAAGAAGCGCGTGTCGAACCGCTTGACGCGGCCGGGCGGGGTGATCGCGCGCGCGATCAGGAACAGGCTGGAGGGATCCGGCAACAGGCCCGCATCCGCGAACGGCTTCCAGGCGCCTTCGAGTTTTGCCTTGCCCTCGGCCTTGCGTCCCAAGCAGAGACCGGTCTCCTCGCAGGCTTCGCGGATCGCGGCGATGGCCAGCGATTTTGCGCGCGAGGCCGGCGTCTTCGGGCTGCCCTTGGCGAGATTGGCTTCCAGCTCGGCGGTGATCGGCGCCGCGCATGGTACGCGATAATCGTCCTTGTCGACGCGGCCGCCCGGGAAAACGAATTTTCCGGGCATGAACACCACCTTGTCGTGGCGCTTGCCGACCAGGACTTTTGGAATGGCTCCGCTGCGGTCGACCAGGATCAGTGTCGCGGCATCCCTAGGGCGGAAATAGGGATGATGATCGGCTTCCTTGCCCTCGTGGATCTTTGCCTTGTCGGCTGCCTGCGACGTATCCGTCATGTCCTCACCCAAACCACTTCTTGTTTATTTTGCTTACACCGGCGGAATACCATCCGTCGGGTTCTCGTCAAACCCGTGCATGCGCAGAGCCCATTGCAATCCGACCACGGCTCCCTTCACCGGCTGCAGCAGTGCCAGCGAGGCGACGAAGGTGAAGGGCAGATAGGCCGCGAAGCTGATCCAGACCGGCGTCGTATAGTTGGTCTCGATCCACAGAATAGTCGGCACCACGATGTGCCCGACAATGACGATGACGAGATAGGCTGGCAAATCGTCGGCCCGATGCGGCGTGACATCGAGGCCGCAGACGGAGCAGTTATCCGCGGTCTTCAGGAAGGCGCGGAACAGCTTTCCCTCGCCGCAGCGCGGGCAGCGGCCGCGAAAGCCGCGCCTCATCGCAGCAAAGACGTCGCGCTTCTCGACGAGGCCGGTGTCGCGGGTCCAGATCTTCGGCGCCGTGCTCGTCGTCACCATGCCTTGCCCTTCTGGCCCTTGCCCTTGCTTTTTCCCTTGGCCGTTTTCCCCTTGCCGGGCTTCTTCGGCTTGTCCGGCTTGCGCTTCTTGTCGGGACTGCGCCCGGGGTGCGCCTTGAACGAGGGGCGGCGTTGCGGACCGGAGGACCTGCGGCCCCGCGGTGCGGTCTCGCCGGACGAGGACAGCAGCTCGAAGCGCAATGCGCCTGCGATCGGAGCCGCCTCGATCAGGCGGACGTCGACGACATCACCGAGCTGATGCATGGTGCCGCTGCGCGTGCCGACCAGGGCGTGGCGGCCCTCGTCATAGTTGAAATATTCCGTGCCGAGGGATCGGATCGGGATCAGGCCGTCGGCGCCGGTCTCGGCGAGCTTGACGAACAGGCCGGCGCGCGTGACGCCGGAGACGCGGCCCTGGAAGCTCGAACCGATGCGGTCGGCGAGGTGATGGGCGATCAGGCGGTCGACGGTCTCGCGCTCCGCTTTCATCGCGCGCCGCTCGGTCACTGAGATATGAGCTGCGACCTCGCTCAACGTTTCCGGCGTCTCGGTGTCGGGCAGCGCGCCTTCGCCGAGGCCGAGCGCGCGAACCAGCGCACGGTGCACGACAAGGTCGGCGTAGCGGCGGATCGGCGAGGTGAAATGCGCATAGCGGCGCAAATTCAGGCCGAAATGACCGTAATTCTCCGAAGAGTATTCGGCCTGTGCCTGGGCGCGCAGCACGACCTCGCTGACCAGCGGAAAGTGGTCGTGGCCTTCGAGCTGCGCCAGCACGCGGTTGAACAGAGCGGGGCGCAGCGCGCCGCCTTTCGCGAACGGAACGTCCAGCGTCGCCAGGAATTCCGCGAGCGCGTGGACCTTTTCCAGGGTCGGCTCGTCATGCACCCGGTAGATCAGCGGCAGCGACTTCTTCTCGAGCATCTCGGCTGCCGCGACATTGGCGAGGATCATGAACTCCTCGATCAGCTTGTGCGCGTCGAGCCTGTCGGGCACGACGACGCGGTCGACCGTGCCGTCGGGCTTGAGCAGGATCTTGCGCTCGGGCAGATCGAGATTGAGCGGATCGCGCTCGTCGCGCGCGCGCTTGACGCAGGCATAGGCGGCATAAAGCGGCCTCAGGATCGGATCGAGCAGGGGGCCGGTGGTGTCGTCCGGCCTTCCGTCGATCGCGGCCTGCGCCTGCGCATAGTTCAGCTTGGCTGCGGAGCGCATCAGGATGCGGTGGAAGCTGTGCGACCGTTTCCGCCCGTCCGGCGCGATGATCATCCGCACCGCGAGCGCGCCGCGCGGCTCGCCCGGCACCAGCGAGCAGAGATCGTTGGAGATGCGCTCGGGCAGCATCGGCACGACGCGGTCGGGGAAATAGACCGAGTTGCCGCGATCGAGCGCATCGCGGTCGAGCGCGGTGCCCGGTCGCACGTAGAAGCTCACATCGGCGATGGCGACATCGACGATGAAGCCGCCCTTGTTGTTGAGATCAGGATCCGGCTGCGCGTGTACCGCGTCGTCGTGATCCTTGGCATCCGGCGGATCGATGGTGACCAGCGGCACATCGCGCCAGTCCTCGCGCCCCTTCAAATTGGCCGGCTCCGCCGCTTCGGCTTCGCGCTCTGCCGCGGGACGGAATTGTAGCGGGATGTCGTGCGCGTAGATCGCGATCAGGCTGATCGCCTTCTCCGACTTGACCGAGCCGAGCTTCTCCTTGACGCGGCCTGACGCCAGCCCAAAGCCGCGCGAGCGGATGATGTCGACGCTGACGAGATCGCCGTCCTGCGCGCCGTGCGTCTCGGTCGGGGCGATATTCAGCTCGCGGTCGGCGGACTTCTTGTCGACGGGGATGATCCGTCCGCCGCCTTCGGGCAGGCTGCGGAAGACGCCGAGAATGCGGCTCTTGGTCTTGTCGAAGACCTTGATGATGTGGCCGCGATAGGCCGGGCCTTCGGTCTCGTCGGAGCGCTCGACGCGCAGCAGCGCGCGATCGCCAACGCCTGCTGCGGTGCCGGGCTTGGGCCGGCGCGGCATCGTGATGAGGATCTTTGGCGGTTCGCCGCTTTCGACTTCGTCCCATTCAGTGGGGGAGGCGACCAGCTCGCCGTCGGCGTCGCGGCCGGTAATGTCGGCGACCAGCGTCGGCGGGAGGCTGTCCGGCTCTGAAATCGTATGGCGCTTTTTCTTGACGAGCCCGTCGTCGGCAAGCTCGCGCAGCATGCGCTTGAGCTCGATGCGGTCGGCGTTCTTCAGGCCGAACTCGCGTGCAATTTCGCGGGTTCCGACCTTTCCGGGATTTGCCTTGATGAAGGCGACGATGGCTGCCCTGTCGGGAAAGCCACGGTCATTCTTGCGTTTCACTTAGCCTCTATTTGGTGCCGGCACTTTTCTTGGCCGGAGCTTTGGCGCCAGCTGCCTTGGTCGGTGACGTTTTGGCCGTCGACGACACGGCTGCGCGCGCCTTGCTGGTGGATTCGGATTTGGGTTTGGCCGCCTTCTTCGCGGCCGGCTTTTTGGTTTTTGGTGCGGCGTCATCGCCGTCGGCGGCCTTCGCCGCAGCCTTCTTGGCCTTGGCCGGCTTCGCCGCCTTCTTCGGCTTCTTGCCGCCGCCCTTGGCCGCACGCTCGTCGATCAGCGCGATTGCCTGCGGCAGCGTGATGGCGTCTTTCTCGATGTCGCTCGGGATCGTGGCATTGACGCCACCCGCGGTGACATAGGCGCCGTAGCGGCCGCCCTTTACCGTGACGGTGCCGAGGGTGGGATGATCGCCGATCGCCCTGCCGGGATCAGCGCCGAAGCGGCGGCTCGGGCCCTTGGCGATCTTCTCCGCGATCAGCGTCACCGCGCGGTTGATGCCGATGTCGAACACCTCATCGCCGGCCTCGAGGCTGGCATAAGTCTTCTCGTGCTTCACGAACGGCCCGAAGCGGCCGAGACCCGCGGTGATCGGCTCACCGGTTTCCGGATGCTTGCCGATCTCGCGCGGCAGCGACAGCAGCTTGAGCGCAAGCTCGAGCTCGACATCTCCAGGGGACATCCCCTTCGGAATGCCTGCGCGCTTCGGCTTCTCGCCCTCCGCATAATCCTTCTGCTCGCCGAGCTGGATGTAGGGGCCGAACCGCCCGGCCTTGACCCAGACATCGCGGCCCGTATCCGGGTCCTGGCCGAGCGAACGATCGGCCGTTGCCTCGCCGTCGGCGGCGAGCTGACGGGTGTAGCGGCATTCCGGATAGTTCGAGCAACCGACGAAGGCGCCGAACTTGCCGGCCTTGAGATTGAGCCGTCCGTTGCCGCAACTCGGGCATTGCCTGATGTCGCCGCCATCGGTGCGGGGCGGGTAGATGTGCTGTCCGAGCATGTCGTCGAGCACGTCGAGCACCTGGGCGACGCGCAGATCCTTGATCTCGTCGACCGCGCCGATGAAACCGGTCCAGAAATCCTTGAGCACCTGCTGCCAGGAGATCTCGTTGTTGGAGATGCGGTCGAGCTGCTCTTCCAGATTGGCGGTGAAGTCGTATTCGACGTAGCGGGCAAAGAAGCTTTCGAGGAACGCGACTACGACGCGGCCCTTGTCCTCGCCGTGCAGGCGCTTCTTCTCGAGCTTGACGTAGCCGCGGTCCTTCAGCACCTGAAGGATCGAGGCATAGGTCGAGGGCCGGCCGATGCCGAGCTCTTCCATGCGCTTGACCAGCGAGGCCTCGGAGAAGCGCGGCGGCGGCTCGGTGAAGTGCTGGGTGACGGCGAGCGACTGCCGCTTCAGCGCATCGTTGGGGCTCATCGCGGGCAGGCGGCGGGAGTCCTCGTCCTCCTCGTCGTCGCGGCCTTCCTGGTAAAGTGCGAGGAAGCCGTCGAACTTGACGACCTGGCCGGTGGCGCGCAGGTCCAGCGTGCGGCCGCCGACCTTCGCCGTGATGTCGACCGTGGTGCGTTCCAGCTCGGCCGATTCCATCTGGCTCGCGATGGTGCGCTTCCAGATCAGTTCATAGAGTCTCGCCTGATCGGACTCGAGCTTGCGGCTCATGCTGTCGGGACGGCGCGACATGTCGGTCGGCCGGATCGCTTCGTGGGCTTCCTGGGCGTTCTTGGCCTTGGCCTGGTACTGACGCGGCGCGTCCGGCACATAGGCGTTGCCGTAATCCTCGCCGATCACCTTGCGGGCCTGGGTGATCGCGGACGGGTCGATCTGCACGCCGTCGGTACGCATATAAGTAATGAGTCCGGTGGTCTCGCCGCCGATGTCGATGCCTTCATAGAGCCGCTGCGCGATGCGCATGGTGTGCGCCGGCGCAAAGCCGTATTTGCGGCTGGCTTCCTGCTGCAGCGTCGAGGTGGTGAAGGGGGCCTGCGGATTGCGGCGGGCCGGCTTGGCATCGACCGCGGTCACCGCGTAGGCGGCTGCTTCCAGCGCCTTCTTGAAGTCTTCGGCTTCCGCGCCGGTGCCGATGTCGAGGCGCTGGATCTTCTTGCCGTCGGCGCCGACGAGACGGGCCTCGAAGGCGTCGCCGCGCGGCGTCAGCAGGGTCGCGATCAGCGACCAGTATTCGCGCGCAACGAACTTTTCGATCTCGAGCTCGCGGTCGCAGACCAGACGCAGCGCCACCGACTGCACGCGGCCCGCCGAGCGGGCGCCCGGCAGCTTGCGCCACAGCACGGGGGAGAGGGTGAAGCCGACCAGATAGTCCAGCGCGCGGCGCGCCATATAGGCGTCGACCAGCGCACCGTCGATCTGGCGCGGATTCTTCATCGCGTCCGTCACCGCCTGCTTGGTGATGGCGTTGAACACCACGCGCTCGATCTTGTGGTCCTTGATCGCGCGCTTCTCTTTCAGGACCTCCAGCACGTGCCAGGAGATGGCCTCGCCCTCGCGATCAGGGTCGGTGGCGAGAATCAGGCGATCGGCGTTCTTGAGGGACTTGGCAATGTCGTTGAGCCGGCCGGCCGCCTTGGGGTCGACCTCCCAGATCATCTTGAAATTGGCGTCGGGATCGACGGAGCCGTTCTTTGCCGGCAAGTCGCGGACATGGCCAAACGAGGCCAGAACCTCGTAGGACGAGCCCAAATACTTGTTGATCGTCTTGGCTTTCGCCGGCGACTCCACAATGACGATATTCATGTAGTTCCAGTAACTTATGGGGAAATTTGGGGCCGAATTCGATGAGATTCGGGTCGGCCCTTTCGTCCCGAACATGGGTGGTGAGGCCGTCGCTGTCAAATCGAGGGCTGTTGAGAGCCCTCCCGATGGGAAAAGTTTCATATCGAGAAAGTTGCAAAATACCACCTTTGAGTTGCGGTCGATGTCGGCGTAATGTTGCCGCGGGGCATGGATTCGGGTGGGGGCTGGTGACTAAGCCAGGAAAGAAACGGGCGGGCGCCGCATCGCGCGCGGGGGGAGGCTTGCGTCACGAGGAACCGGGGGAGGGCGGCGTCGAGGAGGCGGTCGCCTTCATCGCCGAGCAGGTCGGGGCCCTGCGCAAGCTTGCCGAACGACACAGGCTCGACGTGCTGCATTATCTCCTGGGAATGACCAAGCTCGAGGCGGACGAGCATCTGCGGCTGAGGAGCAAGCGCAGGCTGTCGTGAAGGGGGCGATGTACTGCTCCAACGACGGTGCGGTTAGCCGTTGCGGCTTGCCATTTTGGCCAATCGCAGGCCGAGATATGCGGCCGTGCCGAGGTCGCTCTCCGGCAACGAGCCGTCAATCAAGTGTGTTGCCAGACCAAGCTGGCTGCCCAAACGATTGCGGCCGCTCGGATCCTCGCCACCGGGAATATCCAGTCCGCACCAGAGCATGCCGTGCTGCGCGGCCAGAATGGAAAAGTAGGACAGTGTGTGGAGTTGATCGCCGCTTGCGCAGGCGCCCGTGGTGAACCCGGCTGCGATCTTGTTGGCCCAGCGCTGCTGGCTCCATCGATCACTTGAAGCATCGGCAAACGCTTTGAATTGAGCGGCTGGCCCGCCCATATAGGTCGGGCTGCCAAACGCAACTGCGTCGGCGCCATCGATCGTCTCCAGTAAGCTCTCATTCTGAAAGCGGCCTGACACGATGTCGCCGCCGGTGATGCGACACAGCGTGACCTGCGCTTTGCCATCTGCTCCGCGCGCAACCGCATGCGCCAGCTTCTCGGTGGTGCCCGAGATGGAAAAATAGGTGATGGCGAGCAGGGGCATGGTGGTGCCAGTTTGGTGGGACCTCGCCATCTTTGACGCTGTCGATGGCTTGTACAAGTCCGCCACGCCATATTGCGAGTTGGGACGCTCGGGTACATGCCGACCCGCCTTCGATGAAAGTGGGTCAACCTGCGGAGCAATCGCGGGCTGTCGTAGCCGCGAAGACCGAGCGGAATCGGTCGCCAGGACGACGTTGAAGAGACAGCGCACCGCTATCCCGCTGACCGTCGCCGCGGCGCAGGCCGCGGCTTCAGCGAGGTGTCCGCGAGGCTGAGCAATCGCCCGTCCTCCGCGCGCAGTTCGAGCTTCTTCACCGGTCGGCCTTTCTCGCGATCGACCAGGATGGTCGCGATCTCCGACGGGCGATCGTCGAAATCCTCGCCCCATTGGCGCAGCGCTACCAACACCGGGAAGACGCCGCGGCCTTTCGGCGTCAGCACATATTCCTCGTAAGGGCTGCCGTCGGAGGCGGGGGCCGTGGTCAGGATGCCGTGATCGACCAGCGCGC
The DNA here is from genome assembly GCF_023073515.1 of Bradyrhizobium sp. 17. Taxonomy (NCBI): domain Bacteria; kingdom Pseudomonadati; phylum Pseudomonadota; class Alphaproteobacteria; order Hyphomicrobiales; family Nitrobacteraceae; genus Bradyrhizobium; species Bradyrhizobium sp. 17. Next base: position 14,839 of record NZ_JADPJQ010000021.1, read on the forward strand.
GCAGCCGCGTCGACAAGATGTTCTTGGCCATGCCGAGCTTGCTCTGAAACTCACCGAAGCGGCGCAGCCCAAACAGCGCCTCGCGGATGATCAGCAGGGACCACCGGTCGCCGATCGCCTCCAGCGATCGCGCGATCGGGCAGGCGTCCCCCTCGAAGCTCGTCCGTTTCACCATGATCTGGTCCTTTCGCGATCGCACGGTCCTGTCACCGTTCACGCGCTCTTGTGGTTGCATCTTAAAACCAGGTGGCCTAGATGGCAATCGTAGTTTTATGATGAAACCACTGGAGGCGAACGTGAGACTGAAGAACAAGACGGCCCTGATCACCGGCGGCAATAGCGGCATTGGACTGGCAACGGCAAAGCTGTTCGTGGCCGAGGGCGCCAAGGTGGTGATCACCGGGCGCAACAAGGAGACGCTCGAGGCGGCCGCGAAGGAGCTCGGGCCGAACGCGCTCGCGCTCGCCGCCGACGCCACCGACATTGCCGCGACCGAATCTGCGATCAAGAAGGGCGCCGAAAAGTTCGGCAAGTTCGACATCCTGTTCGCCAATGCCGGCATCGCCGGCGGTACGCCGCTGGGGTCGGCCACGCTGGAGGTCTTCGAGAAGGTCATCAGCACCAATCTGACCGGCGTGTTCTTCACCGTTCAGTCCGCGCTGCCTTATCTCAACGACAATGCTTCCATCGTCCTCAACGGCTCGGTGATCTCCGTGCTCGGCATTCCCGGCTATTCGGCCTATGGCGCCGCCAAGGCCGGCGTGCGGGCGATGGCGCGGATCATGGCCTCGGAGCTCTCGCCGCGGGGCATTCGCGTCAACGTGGTCGCGCCCGGTGCGATCCGCACGCCGATCTGGGGACCCGCGACCGCGACGCCCGAAGCCGAGAAGGCGTTCGAGAAGCGGATCGCGCTGACGACGCCGCTGGGGCGCATTGGTGAAACAGATCACGTCGCCAAGACTGTGCTGTTCCTCGCCTCCGACGATTCCGCGCATGTGCAGGGCCAGGAAATCTTCGTCGATGGCGGCGCGGTTGCCTCTCCGAGCGGCGCGCCGATCTATCGCGGCTGATCAATCTTGGTGCAAATTGAATCGGTCGGCGCAGCGGCGAGCGGTTGCGCCGGCCGGTTCCCACGTCTCGCGAGCTGTATTTTCTGAACGTTGCGGGAGGCATTGAACCTTCGCTTGCGCTGCCAAGACACTTTTACGGGCAGGGGGTCACGAAGACTCATTTCAAGGGAGCCCGATATGCCAAAGGCAGCTCGTATTATTTCCCCGATTTCAGCACCGCGTATTTACACCGAAAACTCCGCCGTTCCTGCCAAGCGTTCCGACACCTCCGAGTTCGTCGGGGTCGCTCTTTTCTCCGGCATCGGCCTGTTCGTTTCCCTCGTCGCCGTCATCCTGGGCATTCAGGGCGCCTGGTTTTAGCTTCGCCGATCGCGCACCGGTCGATCAGCCGCCGCAAGCGATGTTGCGGCGGCTGATGATGTGCGCGTTATCAGGCCGCGCGGAGGGCGGTCGCCGCCTCGAGCGCGCTTGCGAGCGACTTCTCGCGATGCTCCGGGCCGACCTGGATTCCGTCGGCGCTGATGAATTCGGGATGATGAATCCCCATGAAACCGAACACGCCACGCAGATAGCTTTCGAGGTGCTCCAGCGACGCGGCGGGCGAGCCCGCGCCGTAATAGCCCCCGCGCGAAACCGCGAAGATTACGCGCTTGCCGCCGGCAAGGCCCTGCGGGCCGTTGGCCCCATAGCTGAACGTCTTCCCCGCCACCAGGACCCGGTCGATCCAGGCCTTGAGCTGGCTCGGAATGGTGAAATTGTACATGGGCGCGCCGATCACGACGATGTCGGCGGCAAGAAACTCGTCCAGCGCGGCCTTGCTGGCGGCGAGATCGGGGCCGAGCTCCGCCGGCGCAGGCGCGCCTTGCGCGGCCGCCAGATGCGAGCCGGAGAGATGGGCGAGCGGGCTCTGCGTCAGGTCGCGATAGACGATGTCGAGCGATGGCGTCGCCTGCCTGAGACGGTCGACGATGGCGGCGGAGACTTGCCGCGAAACGGAGTGGGGGCCGAGCACGCTGGAGTCGATGTGGAGGAGTTTCATTCGGGATCACCCTGGTATAAGTTTGTAACCAGAGCTACATGAGTGACTATCGAAATCCCCGCAAGAACGCACCTTTTTGAGCCATGGGCACATCCCTGAAACCTGCGCACATCGATTTGCCCGCCTCACCAAGGCCGGATCCCAACCATGCGGACTGCCGCGGCGTCGCCTCGATCCTCGCGCGCGTCGGCGACAAATGGAGCGTGTTCGTCATCATGATGCTAAGTGACGGGCCCAAGCGCTTTAACGAGCTCAAGCGCATGATCAATGGCATTTCGCAGCGGATGCTGACCTTGACGCTGCGCGGGCTCGAGCGTGACGGCCTGGTCACACGCACGATCTTCCCGACCATTCCGCCGCGGGTGGATTACGAGCTGACCGATCTCGGCCGGGGACTGCAGCAGCCGGTAAAGGCACTCGGCGAATGGGCGATCACGCATCAGCAGCAGATCGCCGCGGCGCGTACGCGCTTCGACGAGCGGACCACTCCTTAAAGCAGCGAGACCAAGCCACCGCCGTGGCGTTCGAGCCGGCCGGCGAGCTCGAGTTCCAAGAGCACGGTACGCACGATGGCCGGCGAGGCGCCGGACATCCGCACGAGATCGTCAATCGTGACAGGGGCAGGGCCGAGCAGGCCGGTGATCTGGTCGCGGTCGTGCCCTTGAGGATCGCTCTCGAACGGCTCGCTGTCGGGCTCGCGCGCGGTACGCATCAGCGGCCGCTCCATGATCGGTGCGACCGCGTTGACGACGTCGGCGGCTTCGGTGACGAGCGTCGCGCCCTGCTTGATCAGATCGTTGGTGCCGGCGGCGCGCGGGTCGAGCGGCGAGCCCGGCACGGCGAACACTTCGCGACCCTGTTCGGCGGCCATGCGCGCGGTGATCAGCGAGCCCGAGCGGTGCGCCGCCTCCACCACGACCACGCCGAGCGCGGCGCCCGAGATCAGCCGGTTGCGGCGGGGAAAGTCGCGGGCGCGCGGCTCGTGGCCGAGCGGCATCTCGGAGATCGCGGCACCCTTGCGGTCGAGGATCGAGGCCAGCAGATCGCCGTGCTCCGGCGGATAGATGCAGTCATGTCCGCCGGCGAGCACGGCGATGGTGCCGCTCTCGAGGCTGGCGCGGTGCGCGGCCTGGTCGACCCCGCGGGCAAGGCCGGAGATGACGACAAAGCCGGCTTCGCCAAGCTCGCGGGCGAGCTGACCGGCGAATTTCAAGCCTGCGCCGGATGCGTTGCGCGAGCCGACGATCGCGATCATCGGTCGCGTCAGCGTTGCATTGTCGCCGCGTACGGCGAGCAGCGGCGGCGCATCGTCGAGCGTTGCCAGCCGCGCCGGATAACCGTCCTCGCCGGGCGCGAGCCAGGCAATTCCGAACTTGCGGCTCGCGGCGAGCTCGGCTTTCGCCTCGTCGGCGCTGCAGATGCGCGCCGATCGTTGCGCGCCGCCGCGGCGTGCGAGATCCGGCAGCCGCTCCAGCGCCGCGCGCGCCGAGCCGAAATGCTCGACCAGCGACCGGAACGTGCGCGGCCCGACATTGTCGGACCGGATCAGCCGCAGGCGGTCGATCCTGTCGGCTTCGGTCAGCTCTACGCTTCGGTTGATGGCGTCCACGGCGGCTCCTTGCAGGCACAGCATGGAACAACCTGAGGGCGTGGGCAACAGCGGCGTGAGCTTGCGCGGCTTCGTCGCGATGCTAAAAGCGGTCCCAATAAGAAGGGTATTGCCATGATCTCACTCGCCGACCTCCAGCGCCGCATCGAAGCGGGCGAGCTTTCGCCCGAGGCCGCCATCGCGCAATCGCATGCAGCCATCGAGGCGCGGGAGAAGGAGGTCCACGCCTTCGTCCGTTACGACAGCTCGGCGAAGGCGCAAGGCGCCGGGCCGCTGCGCGGCATCGCGGTCGGGATCAAGGACATCATCGACACCGCCGATTTTCCGACCGAGATGGGATCGTCGATCTATCGCGGCTGGCAGCCGCGCGCCGATGCGCCTGTGGTGATGATGCTGAAGCGGGCGGGCGCCACCATCATCGGCAAGACCACGACCACGGCGTTCGCCTCGCGCGATCCGACCCCGACGCTCAATCCGCACAATCTCGGGCATACGCCGGGCGGCTCGTCCTCGGGCTCGGCCGCGGCCGTCGGTGCCGGCATGATCCCGCTGGCACTGGGCACCCAGACCGGCGGCTCGGTGATCCGGCCCGCCGCCTATTGCGGCACCGCTGCGATCAAGCCGTCGTTCCGCATGCTGCCGACGGTCGGCGTCAAATGCTATTCGTGGGCGCTCGACACGGTCGGCCTGTTCGGCGCCCGCGCGGAAGATCTCGCGCGCGGACTGCTGGCAATAACCGGCCGCACCGAATTCGCCGGCATCGTCCCGGCGAAGGCGCCGCGCATCGGCGTTATCCGGCAGGAGTTTGCCGGCGCCGTGGAGCCGGCCGCCGAGGAGGGGCTGCAGGCCGCGATCAAGGCGGCGACGCGGGCTGGCGCCAGCGTGCAGACCATCGATCTGCCGCAGGCGGTGCAGGAGGCCTGGCGCATCCACCCTGTGATTCAGGACTTCGAGGCGCATCGCGCGCTCGCCTGGGAATTTTCCGAACGCCACGACGAGATCGCGCCGATGCTGCGCGCCAGTCTCGATGCGACGGTCGGTCTCACACCCAAGGAGTACGACGACGCACGCCGGATCAGCCGCCGCGGGCGCCGCGAGCTCGGCGAATTGTTCGAGGGGTTCGACGTGCTCCTGACCTATTCGGCGCCGGGCACGCCGCCGGCCAAGGAGCTCGCGAGCACCGGCGACCCCCGCTACAACAGGCTTTGGACGCTGATGGGCAACCCTTGCGTCAACGTGCCGGTGCTCAAGGTCAATGGCCTGCCGATCGGCGTGCAGGTGATCGCGCGCTTCGGCAACGACGCGCATGCGCTGGCGACGGCGTGGTTCCTGGAGCAGGCGCTGGCGAAATCAGGCTAGCGCAGGTTCGAGAGCGACGATGCGCTGGCCGGATGCGGCCGGCGCTGCGCTGTGATCTGGACCTTGCTTGAGCCAGCGCCCGGCAGCCTCGCGGCCGCTCCGGTGCAGCGCGCGAATGAAGCCGCGGCCGAGATCGGTCGATGAGCGCTGCGCCAGGCCCTCGACGAAATCTTCCGCGGCGATCCTGGAGAGCCGCAACGACGATGCGGCCTGCGATTGCGCCCATTCGATCGCGGCGATCTCGGCATTGAGGGCGGCGTTGGCCGCGATCTGATCCAGCCTGCGGTCGATCGCGGCGAGCGTGATCGGCACGTAGCTGTCGCGCGCCGGCGTGACCTGGACGAGCAGGATTTCGGTGCTCGTCGTGTCCTGCACGAGCCGCAGCAGGGGCGGATTGCCGCCGAGGCCGCCGTCCCAATAAGCCTCGCCGTCGATCTCGACCGCGCAATGAACCAGCGGTGGACAGGTCGAGGCCAGCGCGACGTCGGCGGTGATCACGTCGTTGCGGAAGATCTGCTGCTGCCCGTCGCGGATCCGGGTCGCCGCGATCAGAAGCTTCGGGCAGCGCGCCTCGCGCAAGGCGGAAAAATTGATGTCGCGCGACAGCGCCTGCCGCAGCGGATCGAGATCGAACGGATCGAACTGGCCGGAGCGCAGCGTCGGGCCGAACGCGACCGAGCTTCCCGCCGGCGAGAAGCCGCCGATCAGCATCAGCGATCGGAACGAGGCTTCGTGCATCAGCCGGATCCAGAACCGGTTCAGCCGCGCGCGGGCGCCTTCACGGCCGCCCTCGGCGAAACCGGACGCGAGCAACAGCGCGTTGATGGCGCCGGCACTGGCGCCGCTGATGGTGTCGATCGCGATCGATGGCTCTTCCAGCAGCCGCTCCAGCACGCCCCAGGTGAAAGCAGCGAAGGTGCCGCCGCCCTGAAGCGCCAGCGACAATTTTCGCGGCGGCCATTGCCGCGGGGTCCGATCGTGCGTGACGGGCGCTGCAGTTAGGATTTCGGCTGGTTTCCCCGCTTCCACGATCGGATCGGGCTCGCGCGGTGGAGGCTGGACGGAAGCAGGCGCTGGAGCGACAAGCGGCGAGGGCGCACTAGACCAGATGTCCGTCGTCGAGAGCAGCCGGCTTGCCGCGGTGCAGGCAGCACCTCGCAAATCGCCATCGTCTTGCGCGCTGACAATCTTCTCGCTCATTCTGAGCAACCGCGTAGAGCCATGCCCACGTCAGGGCCAAGCCATGAACCCGTTCGTCCATACAGCCGTGATTCGGCTGCAAGTTGCGAACACCATTTGCGATATAATGCAGAAGGGGTGCCGCGGTATCCGTGGATTCCCGGCTTATGCCTTCTCGCCGATCCGGCTTTCCTTGCCCGATTGCAGCCGCTTGATGTTCTCGCGATGGGCGTAGAACAGCAGCAGCGTCAGCACCGCGGCCATCGCTGCTAGTGCGAGATGGCCAAACCACCACAGGAACAGCGGCGTGATAAAGGACGCCACCAGCGCAGAGAGCGAGGAATAGCGGGTGGTGAAGGCGGTCGCGAGCCATAGCAGGCAGAACACCAGCGCGGCCGGCCAGAACAGCCCGAGCAGAATGCCGATATAGACGGCGACACCCTTGCCGCCGCGGAACTTGAGCCAGACCGGGAAAAGATGGCCGAGGAAGGCGCCGAGCCCGGCCAGCATCGCGGCGTTGGGACCGGCGATGTAGCCGGCGATCACCACCGCCACGGTGCCCTTGAGCGCGTCGAACAGCAGGGTCGCGGCGGCAAGGCCCTTGCGCCCCGTGCGCAGCACGTTCGTGGCGCCGATGCTGCCGGAGCCGATCGACCGCAGATCCTGCGTGCCGCCGAGCCTGGTCAGGATCAGCCCGAACGGAATCGAGCCGAGCAGGTAGCCGATGACGAAAGCGACCGGAAGAAACAGTTCAAGCGCCATGTCTGCAAATTCCCTGGCTGCAGCTCCGCACGTCAGACATGCTCGTACACTGTCCGTCCGCCGACAATGGTGCGCACCACGCGGCCTGTAAAGCGGGCCTCGTCGAACGGCGTGTTCTTGCAGGGCGATTTGAGGTCGGCGGGATCGACCACCCAGGGCACATCGGGGTCGATCACGATGACGTCGGCGGGGCTGCCCGTGCGCAGGGTTCCGCCAGGCAATCCCAAAATCTCGGCCGGCCGGGTCGACATCGCCCGGATCAGCGTCTTGAGGTCCAATTCGTCATTGTGCACGAGGCGCAGGCCCGCCGGGAGCATGGTCTCCAGCCCGATGGCGCCGGGGGCTGCTTCTGCGAAAGGCAGGCGCTTGACCTCGACGTCCTGCGGGTTGTGGTCGGACATGATGACGTCGACGAGGCCGGAGGCGACGGCGGCGACCAGCGCGCGGCGGTCGTCCTCGGTGCGCAGCGGCGGCGACAGCTTCAGGAAAGAACGGTAAGGGCCGATGTCGTTCTCGTTCAGCGCAAGGTGGTTGATCGAGGCTGAGGCCGTCACGGCCAGGCCGGCGTCGCGGGCGCGCTTGAGCACGTCGAGCGACTCGATGCAGGTCAGCGAGGCCGCGTGATAGCGGCCGCCGGTGAGCGCGACCAGGCGCATGTCGCGCTCCAGCATCACGGCTTCCGCCGCGTTCGGGATGCCCATCAGGCCGAGCCGCGAGGCGAACTCGCCCTCGTTCATCACGCCTTCGCCGACGAGATCGCGGTCCTCGGTGTAGTGCACGATCAGCGCGTCGAAATCGCGCGCGTAGGTCAACGCGCGGCGCATCACCTGCGCATTGCTCACGCTCTTGTCGCAGTCGCTGAAGGCGATCGCGCCTGCTGCCTTGAGGAGGCCGAACTCGGTCATCTCCTCGCCGTGCATTCCCTTGGTCAGCGCCGCCATCGGCTGGATGTTGACGATCGCGGTGTCACGGGCGCGACGCATCACGAAGTCGACGGTCGCCGAGTTGTCGATCACCGGCAAGGTATCGGGCTGGCAGATGATGGTGGTGATGCCGCCGGTCGCAGCCGCCTGGCTCGCGGACGCAAAGGTCTCGCGATGGCTGAAGCCGGGCTCGCCGACGAAGGCGCGCATGTCGATCAGGCCGGGTGCGACGATCTTGCCGGCGCAGTTGACGACGTCGGTGCCCTCGGGGACGCCGGCAGCGCCAATGCCGCGGCGGGTCTCCCGGATGATGCCGTCGGCAATCAGGACATCGCCGGGGCCATCGAAATCCCTGCTGGGGTCGACGACGCGGGCATTGGCAAGCAGGATGGGTCGGCGGTCGGTCAACATGAGCATCACGCGTTCGGCAGGTTGCGGGCGAGCGCTTCCAGCACCGCCATGCGCACGGCCACCCCCATCTCCACCTGTTCGCGGATCAGGGACTGCGCGCCGTCCGCGACCGCGGTGTCGATCTCGACGCCGCGGTTCATGGGGCCGGGATGCATGACAAGGGCGTCTGGCTTGGCGTAGGCGAGCTTCTTCTGGTCCAGCCCGAAATAGTGGAAATACTCGGAAGTCGACGGCACGAAGGAGCCGTTCATGCGCTCGCGCTGGAGCCGCAACATCATGACGATGTCGGCGCCGTTGAGTCCCTCGCGCATGTCGCGCGCGACCTCGACGCCCATCCGCTCGATGCCGGGCGGCAGCAGTGTGGAGGGGCCGACGACGCGGACGCGGGCGCCCATCGCGTTGAGCAGGATGATGTTGGAGCGGGCCACGCGCGAATGCAGCACGTCGCCGCAGATCGCGACCACGAGGCCCTCGAGCCGGCCCTTGTTGCGGCGAATGGTCAGCGCGTCGAGCAGCGCCTGTGTCGGATGCTCATGCGCGCCGTCGCCGGCATTGATCACGGAACCGTCGACCTTGCGGGCCAGCAGTTCCACCGCGCCGGAGGCGTGATGGCGCACCACCAGGATATCCGGGTGCATGGCGTTGAGCGTCATGGCGGTGTCGACCAGCGTCTCGCCCTTTTTGATGGACGAGGAGGACACCGACATGTTCATGACGTCGGCGCCCAGCCGTTTGCCCGCGAGCTCGAACGAGGATTGGGTCCGGGTGGAAGCCTCGAAGAAGAGGTTCACCTGCGTCCGTCCACGCAGGACGGTGCGCTTCTTGTCAACCTGGCGGTTGAGCTCGACATATTCTTCGGACAGGTCGAGGAGGCCGGTGATGTCGGCCGCGGAAAGGCCCTCGATGCCCAGCAAATGCCGGTGGCCGAGGACGAAGGTCGATTTCGATGTCATTAAAGCGAGAGCTATAGGCGGGGATGGCCGGGGGGGCAAGGGCCAAAGCCCGGGCGGGGAGTTATCCCCCGATCTGTCGGTCTTATCGCTGGCGTGAGCTGTCCCCGTCTTCTCCGTCATGCCCGGGCAGAAGCGCGAAGCGCGTCTTCGCGCTAGACGTCCCGGGCATCCACGTTCTTAAGGTGCTGTCGCAGAAAAGGCGTGGATGGCCGGGACAAGCCCGGCCATGACGAAGGGGAGATTTCCGCTGAAAACAACTCTAATAGCGCTCTTGGTCGCGGCTTTTGTTTCCGCGGCCCACGCCCAATCGCTTCCCGGCGGTTTCGTCTATCTGCACGACATCGAGCCCAGCATCATCCAGGACATCCGCTACGCCACCTCGAACAATTTCGTCGGCCGTCCGCTCGCCGGCTACGGGGCCGGCGAGTGCGTGGTGAAGCGGGAGGTTGGGCTGCGGCTGAAGGCGGTCCAGCAGGAACTGGCGGCGCAAAATCTCTCGCTGAAAATGTTCGACTGCTACCGGCCGGCGCGGGCCTCGCTCGACATGGTCAGGTGGTCGCAGAACGGCCACGAGACGGCCGCCGAGCGGCGCTACAATCCCAAAATTCCCAAGACCGAGCTGTTTCGCCTGGGCTATATCGCTAGCCGCTCGCAGCATTCGACGGGCGCGGCGCTCGATCTCACGCTGGTCGATCTCAAGGCGGACAATTCAGGCAAATACGACCCGTCAAAGTCCTACGCTGATTGCACGGCGCCGGTCGAGGCGCGATTGCCGGAGGGCAGCGTCGACATGGGCACCGGCTATGACTGCACCGACGTGAAAGGGCATACCGCCGCACCGACGATCAGTCCGGATCAGCGCGCCTGGCGCAAGCGGCTCGTGGCTGCGATGGCAAGGCAAGGCTTTGTGAACTATGCGAAGGAGTGGTGGCACTTTTCACTGCCGGGGGCGGGCGGGGCGCCGTATGATTTCCCGATCCAGCCGCGGCGGAACTGATTCCGCGCCGAGGACACGAGATGACCCAGCCCAGCTTCGCGACCCACGAGGTCTTCAACCAGTCGCCGCCGTTCGAGGACGTCGATCTGTTCGCCGCGGACCAGCCGCTGGTCGCGGCGGTCAGGGCCAATGGCGCTGCGGCGGCGGAACCGGAGCTCTCGGAGTTCGGCAAGCATTGGGGCTCGGCTGCGATGGCCGATCGGGGGCGCGTCGCGAACGAGAACACGCCGAAGCTGCGCACCTTCGATGCCAAGGGCAATCGGCGCGACCAGGTCGAGTTTCATCCGGCCTATCATGAACTGATGGCCCACAGCGCCCGTGCCGGCGTGCACAATTCGACTTGGACCGCGGATGGAAGACCCGCGGGCGATGCCGCAGAGGTCATCCGCGCGGCAAAATTCTACATGGCCTCGCAGGTCGAGACCGGCCATCTCTGCCCGATCACGATGACGCGCGCCTCCGTTGCGGCGCTGGCGATGCAGCCTGATCTGCGCGCCAAGGTCATGCCGGTGCTGTCGACGAAAAGCTACGATCCCAGCTTTGCGCCGTGGTGGGAGAAGCGCGGTATGACGCTCGGCATGGGCATGACCGAGAAGCAGGGCGGTACCGACGTGCGCGCCAACATGACGCGCGCGGTGCGCGAGGGAGGCGCCTACCGCATCACCGGCCACAAATGGTTCATGTCGGCGCCGATGTGCGACGCCTTCCTGGTGCTGGCCCAGGCGGACCAGGGACTGACCTGTTTCTTCATGCCGCGCTTCGCGCCGGATGGTTCGGTGAACGCGATCCAGTTCCAGCGGCTGAAGGACAAGCTCGGCAACCGCTCCAATGCGTCGTCCGAGGTTGAGTTCGTCGGTGCCTATGCGGAAGCCATCGGCGACGAGGGCAAGGGCATCCGTACCATCATCCAGATGGTTCAACTCACGCGGCAGGATTGCGCGATCGCCTCGGTCGGCCTGATGCGCTCGGGGCTCGCCCACGCGCTGCATCACACCCGGCACCGCAGCGTGTTCCAGAAACATCTCGCCGATCAGCCGCTGATGCAGGCGGTACTCTCGGACATGGCGCTGCATGTGGAGGCGAGCACGGCTGTGGTGATGCGGCTCTGCCGCGCCTTCGATCGGACGCCGCGCGATCCGGTGGAGGCCGCCTACATGCGGCTGCTGACGCCTGCGATCAAATACTGGACCTGCAAGAGCGCGCCGCCGTTTCTCTACGAAGCCATGGAATGCCTCGGCGGCAACGGCTACGTCGAGGACGGCATTCTGGCGAGGCACTACCGGGAGGCGCCGGTCAACGCGATCTGGGAAGGCTCGGGCAACGTCATGTGCCTCGACGTGCTGCGCGCGCTCTCGCGCGAGCCGGAGGCGGCGATGGCGGTGCTGCAAGCGCTTGCTGCCGAGACCAAAGGTCTGCCGGGGGCAGAAGATGCCGTCTCGTTCATCGGCAAGGCTTTCCGGCGCGCCGATGGCGAGCGCGTCGCGCGCCTTGCGGTCGAGAAGCTGGCGCTGCTTGCGGCCGCCGCCGCGCTCAACGGCGTGTCACCGCGTCAAGCAGAACTGTTCGCCGCCACGCGCCTCGCCACGAACCACGCCAGCATGTACGGCGCGGTCGAGCTCGAGAGCGGCGACGTGTGCACGCTGCTGGAGCGGGCGCTGCCGTGAGCCTGCCAAACGAAAGCCTCCTGATGGACTCCCTCAATCCCGATCTGCCGCCGCTCACCGAGACGCCGGCGCCGCCGCGAGTCTGGAAGTTCTGGGGCACGGCGCTGTGGGGCATCGCTATCTTCGCAGCCATGTTCGTCGGGCAGATCGGGGCCATCGTCTATCTGGTCTGGGTCGCCCGCGACCCAATCGACCTCGCATCGATGCAGCACATCGGTCGCGAGCCGGCGTCGCTCGCGTTTTCGGTCACGATGGGCCTGCCGGCGACGATGGCCGCGGTGTGGCTGGCCATCCGCATCAAGAAAGCCTCCTTCGTCGACTATCTCGCGTTCTATTGGCCGTCCTGGAAGCAACTCCTGTTCGGCGCCGTCGGGCTGATCCTGATCGTGGTCGCCTGGGAGACGATGTCGCGGAGTCTGGGCCGCGAGGCGACGCCTGGCTTCATGACCGACCTGTTGAAATCCGGCCGCGACAAGGGCGCGGCATTGATGCTGCTGTTCGCCTTCAGCGTGGCAGCGCCGATGTCCGAAGAGGTCCTCGCCCGCGGCTTTCTGTTTCGCGGCTGGTCGGCGAGCTTTCTGCGCGTGCCCGGCGCCATCATCCTGTCGTCGCTGGTGTGGACGGTCGTGCATCTGCAATACGACCTGTACTTCCTCGCCGAGGTCTTCTCCATCGGCCTGTGGTTCGGATACATGCGCTACCGCAGCAGCTCGCTTTGGCTCACGATCGTGCTGCACGCGCTGAACAATCTGACGGCAGTGGTGCTGACGATGTGGCTGGGGAGTTAGGTCACCAGCGCGATCGCGATCGGCATGGTGATCGCCGCCAAAATCGTCTGCAGCGTGATGATCTGCGCCAGCAGCGGTGCATCGCCGCCCATCTGGCGGGCCAGCACATAGGCGCTGGTCGAGGTCGGCACCGCGGCGCAGATCGCGACGATCGCGAGGCTGTCGAAGGACAGTCCGAACCAGACGGCGAGCACCAGCGCGATCACGGGCATCAGTACCAGCTTGAACACCACGCCGATGGCGGCGCCCACGCTGGGGCGGAGCAGGCCTTCAAGATGCAGTCCGGCGCCGGTGACGAGCAGGCCGATGGCGAGCGAGGAGCGGCCGAGTGCGTCCGCCACCTCATGCCAGATCTTCGGCAGCGGCAGGTGGATGACGTTGACGACGAGCCCGATCACGCAGGCCCAGATCAGGGGATTGCGGACAACCGTCATGACAACGGTGCGCGCGGATGGCTTCTTCGGCGCTGCGTAGTGGGCGAGCACCGCGACGCTGAGGACGTTGACCAGCGGGATGATCGCCACCATCGCGACGGAGGCGAGCGCCAGCCCGACCTCGCCGAACATATTGGCGGAGACAGACAGCGCCACATAGGTCTGCCAGCGGATCGCGCCCTGAAAGATCGAGGTGAAGGCGGGGCCGTCGATATCGAGCCGCGACAGGGCCGGGCGGAGCGCGAGGCAGAGCAGCGACATCGCGAGCGCCGACAGCAGCAGCGCGCCGCCGACGCCGGCCACCGGCACCTTGGACAGGTCGGCCTTCACCAGCGTCTGGATCAGCAGCATCGGAAACAGCACGAAATAGGTCAGCCGCTCCAGCCCGTTCCATTGCGTGTCGAGCCGCATCAGGGTGCGCTTCAGCACCACGCCGAGCACGATCAGGATAAAGACGGGGAGGAGCGCCGCGATCACGACGGCCATGGATCAGTCAGGCCCCGGGGCTGCGCGCAGATTGGCGAGGCGGTCGAGCGCGCCTTGCAGGATGAAGATCGCGGCGTGCTCGTCGATCACTTCGGCGCGCTTGGCGCGGCTGACGTCCATGCCGATCAGTTCGCGCTCGACAGCGGCGGTCGACAGACGCTCGTCCCAAAGGCCGATGGGCAGCGCGGTCAGGCCGGCGAGGTTGCGGGCAAACGCCCGGGTCGATTGCGCGCGCGGGCCCTCGCTGCCGTCCATGTTGATGGGCAGGCCGAGCACGAAGCCGACGGCCTTGCGTTCACTGGCGATCGCGAGCAGCCGGGCGGCATCCTGCTTGAACGCCTTGCGCTGGATCGTTTCGACGCCGGTCGCTAACCGGCGGTCTGGATTGGAGACGGCAACGCCAATTGTCTTGGTGCCGAGATCAAGGCCGACCAACCCGCCGCGTTCGGGCCAGTGGGTTGCAGCATCGACGAGAGGCAGGATAAGAGCCGGCATGGTGTTAGCGCATATCACGCGTCGCGCTACGGAGTGAACCCGGAACATGGATGCGCTGACATTATTCGGCTTGTTCGCCGTGACAGCGATGCTGGTCGCTTACGCCCTGGAAGACCGCAGCCACTGGTTCGTGCTGATGTTCGCAATGGCCTGCGTGCTCGGTTCGGCTTACGGCTTCCTGCAAGGAGCCTGGCCGTTTGGCGTGGTCGAGGCGATCTGGGCCGTCGTGGCGCTGCGGCGCTGGCATCTCAGGCCGCGATGACGTCGTCGTCTTGCTTCAGGCAGGCGGCAAACCCGTTCAGTGCACTGGTTTGATGTCCGGCACGACGCTGGATGAAGAGCGTCTCGACCTGCGCGTGCGAATGGCTCAGCGCGTGGATCGAGACGCTGCCGTTGATCGCACTGCGTTCGACCACGGCGCGCGGCAGCAGTGTCACGCCCATGTCGGCGGCGACACAGCCGATCATGCCGTCGAGCGTGCCGAGTTCGAAGCGTGCGGCTGACGGCCAGCCGAACTCGACAAAGATTTGTTCCAGCCGCTGCCGGTAGGTGCAGCCCGTGCGGAACGTCAGTGCGGTCGGGCCCGAGTCCGGCGTGCCGGCGCGCAGCTCGGCGAGCGTGGCCCAGCGCCGCGCACTGACCAGCACCAGCTCTTCGCGGAACGCGCTTGTCGCGGTAAGATCGGAATGCACGATCGGACCTGCGACGAAGGCGCCGTCGAGCGTGCCTTCGAGCACGCAGGCGACGAGGTCGGCGGTGGGCGCGGTGCGCAGGCTCAGCCGGACGGCGGGAAAGCGGCGATGATAATCGGCCAACAGCGGCGGCAGCCGCACCGCTGCGGTCGTTTCCATCGAGCCGATCGCGAGCGGTCCCTTGGGCTCGCCGTCGTCGCAGGCCGCGAGAACGGCCTCGCGCGCTAGTGCGGACATCCGTTGCGCGTAGGGCAAAAGGCGCTTGCCCGCGCCGGTCAGGGTCATGCCGCGGCTATGGCGTTCGAACAGCGGCGTGCCGATCTCGGCTTCCAGTGCCTTCACGCGCTGGGTGACGTTCGACTGCACCGTGTTGAGCTCTTCGGCCGCGCGGGTGATGCCCCCGGTCCGGGCGACGGCGGCGAAGGTCTGGATGTCGCTGAGTTCCATAGCATCGTTTCGCTTTTGAGATGGTAGCGTTCGTTAGAATTCAATTTTAGAGAATGGTATTCTGGACTAATGTTCGTGTCGAGAGCGGAGGAGCCATGCCGATCACCACGCCGCTGACCCAGCTCCTGGGGATCAAACATCCGATCCTGCTGGCTCCAATGGACACGATCGCCGGCAGCCGGCTGACGCGGGCTGTCAGCGAGGCCGGCGGCTTCGGGATCCTTGGTGGTGGCTACGGCGATCAGGAACGGCTCGAGGCCGAGACCAGGCAACTGAGCGGCTTTGCTTCGTTCGGTATCGGCTTCATCACGTGGAGCCTGGCAAGACAGCCAAGACTTCTCGACATCGCACTCGACGCCAATCCGCAAGCGATCATGCTGTCATTCGGCGATCCCGCACCATTTGCAGCGCGCATCAGGGCGTGCGGGGCGCGCTTGATCCGCCAGGTGCAGAGCGAGGACATGGCGAAGCAGGCGCTCGATGCCGGTGCGGACATCCTGATCGCGCAGGGTACCGAAGCCGGCGGTCACGGCGCATCGCGCACAACCGTCGATATCGTACCTGCGATCGTCGATCTCACGGCCGGCCGCGTGCCGGTGGTTGCCGCCGGCGGAATTGCCGATGGTCGCGGGCTCGCCGCGATGATGATGCTGGGCGCCTCCGGCGTGCTGATCGGCACGCGCTTCTATGCGAGCGTGGAGGCCAATGGCGCGGAGGAAGCCAAGCAGCGCATTCGCGACGCTGATCCCAATGACACGGTGCGCGGCGTCATCGTCGACTGGTCACGCAGCCTGTTCTGGCCGGCCCCGTTCACCGCGCGAACGCTGGTCAACGATCATATCAGGCGCTGGACCGGCCGCGAGGTCGAGCTGATGCAGCGCGCCGCCGAGGTGACCGTCGAATATGCCGCGGCAAGGGCCGCGGGCAATTTCGAGGTCGCCGCGGTCTTTGCCGGCGAGGCCGTCGGCCTGATCCATGATATTCCGTCCGCCGCCGAAATCGTCGAACGGATCGCGACCGAGGCCGAGCAACTGCTAACCAGCCGGCGTAATTCCAGCGTGTCCGCCTAAACTGCGAGAGAACAACCATGTGGCCGAACCGTCGATTGATCGATCTCTTCAAGACCGAATTCCCGATCGTGCTGGCGCCGATGGCCGGCGTGATGGACGCGGAGCTGGTGATCGCCGTTGCGCAAGGCGGGGGCCTCGGCTCGCTGCCGAGCGCGATGCTGTCGCCGGAGAAAGCTCGCGAGCAGGTCAACATCATCCGGCAGCGCGTCTCCGCGCCGGTGAACATGAATTTCTTCTGCCACATACCGGTCGAGCTCACGGCCGAGGCGGAGACGCGCTGGAAGCAGCGCCTCGCGGGCTACTACCGCGAGCATGGCCTCGATCCCGCCGCACCCATCAATGCAGCGAACCGCGCGCCGTTCGACGCCGGCTTTTGCGAGGTCGTGGAGGAGCTGAAGCCGGAGATCGTCAGCTTCCATTTCGGCCTGCCGGAGGCCGCGCTGCTCAAGCGGGTCAAGGCGGCAGGATGTCTCGTCATCTCCTCGGCGACGACGGTGAAGGAAGCGGTCTGGCTCGAGCAGCACGGCGCTGACGCGGTGATCGCACAAGGCGCGGAGGCCGGCGGCCATCGCGGCATGTTCCTGACCGACAAGGTCTCTGAACAGCCCGGCACCTTTGCGTTGGTGCCGCAGGTGGTCGACGCGGTGAAGGTCCCGGTGATTGCGGCCGGCGGCGTTGCGGATGGCCGCGGCATCGCGGCCGCCTTCGCGCTCGGCGCGGCCGGCGTGCAGATCGGGAGCGCTTATCTGCGCTGTCCTGAATCCAAGGTCAGTACGGCGGCTCGCGCGGCGCTCGCCGAGGGGCGGGATGATTCCACTGTCATCACCAATGTCATGACCGGGCGGCCGGCGCGCGGCGTCCAGAACCGCCTGATGCGCGAGGCCGGCCCTATTTCGCCGGACGCACCGCCATTTCCCCATGCCGCAACGGCACTGGGACCGCTCAAGGCCGCGGCCGAAAAGCAGGGCAGGGTGGATTTCACCAATCTCTGGGCCGGGCAGGCGATCGCCCTGGGCCGCGAGGTCCCGGCAGCTGAACTGACCCGCGATCTCGCCAAATCGGCGCTTGCCCGGATGAAGGCGTTGGCCGGATAGGTCCCTAAAGCGCGATGAGCTTCGGGCGAAGCCTGATCGTGCTTTAGGTTCTTGTTTGCGCATGATCTTTTCGGAAAACCCCTTCACACTTTTCCGGATCATGCGCTGGCGCCGGTTGCGGCGCAAAAGCGGCCTCTGCTATACGGCACATAGGTTTTGCCGTGAGAGGCCTTATATAATGTCCGTCGACGCCGCTACCGTCCGCCGCATCGCGCATCTGGCGCGCATTGCGGTTTCCGAGGGCGAGGTTCCGCATCTGCAGGGCGAGCTCAACGCCATGCTCGCCTTTGTCGAGCAGCTCTCGGAGGTCAATGTCGAGGGCGTGGAGCCGATGACCTCGGTCACCCCGATGCAGATGAAGAAGCGGCAGGATGTGGTCAATGACGGCGAGATCGCCGACGATATCGTTGCCAACGCGCCCGCGACCGAAGGCCACTTCTTCCTGGTGCCGAAGGTTGTTGAGTAATTTACGTAGCGTTTTCGAGCGAAGTGGAAGCCGGTTCGCGTAAAGAAAACGCGTCAAAAGAGTCTCAGGACGAAGTCCGATGTGCATGCTTTGCGACGACGAGAAGGCCTATCAGGCCTACATGAACTATCTCGACAAGATGGAGCGGCAGGGCAAGGCTGCCGACCCCAACGTCGCCGTCAATGCCGTGCTCGACGAGATCGAGGCGGCTGCGAAAGCGGCCGCCAAGAAAGACGACCCGGCCAACGACAAATCCCTGTCTCCGTTCTTCTGCAGCCCGATCAATAAATGACCGATTTGACATCGCTGACGCTCGCGGAGGCCCGCAAGGGCCTCGCGGCAAAGACTTTCACGTCCCTCGAGCTGACCGACGCGCATCTGAACGCGATCGAAGCCGCCCGCGCGCTCAATGCTTTCGTCATGGAGACGCCCGACCGCGCGCGCGACATGGCGAAGGCCGTCGACGAGAAGATCGCCAAGGGTGACGCGGGGCCGCTCGCCGGCATTCCGCTCGGGATCAAGGACCTGTTCGCGACCAAGGGCGTGCGCACCACGGCGTGCTCGAAAATCCTCGACAACTTCGTGCCGACTTACGAGTCCACCATCACCTCGCAGCTCTGGCGCGACGGCGCGGTGATGCTGGGCAAGCTCAACAATGACGAGTTCGCGATGGGCTCGTCGAACGAGACCTCGTGCTTCGGCCCGGTCGGCAATCCCTGGCGGCGTGATGGCTCCAACACGACGCTGGTGCCGGGCGGCTCGTCTGGCGGCTCGGCCTCCGCCGTGGCGGCTCTGCTCTGCATGGGCGCGACCGCGACCGACACCGGCGGCTCGATCCGCCAGCCGGCGGCGTTCACCGCGACCGTCGGCATCAAGCCAACCTATGGCCGCTGCTCGCGCTGGGGCATCGTCGCCTTTGCCTCCTCGCTGGACCAGGCTGGTCCGATCGCGCGCAGCACGCGCGATGCCGCGATGCTGCTGCGCTCGATGGCTGGCCACGATCCCAAGGACACGACCTCGGTCGACATGGCCGTGCCGGACTACGAGGCCGCGATCGGCAAGTCCGTGAAGGGCATGAAGATCGGCATTCCCAAGGAATACCGTCTCGACGGCATGCCGGCCGAGATCGAAAACCTTTGGGAAGCGGGCGCGGCCTGGCTGAAAGCGGCCGGGGCCGAGCTCGTCGAAGTGTCACTGCCGCACACCAAATACGCGCTGCCGGCCTATTACATCGTGGCGCCGGCGGAGGCGTCCTCCAATCTCGCGCGCTATGACGGCGTGCGCTTCGGCCTGCGCGAGCAGGGCCGGAACATCAACGAACTCTACGAGAACACCCGTGCAGAAGGTTTTGGCGCGGAGGTGAAGCGCCGCGTCATGATCGGCACCTACGTGCTCTCGGCCGGCTATTATGACGCCTATTATTTGCGCGCCCAGAAGGTGCGCACGCTGATCAAGAAGGACTTTGAGGATTGCTTCGCCAAGGGCGTCGACGCGATCCTGACGCCGGCGACGCCGTCGGCGGCCTTCGGCATCGGCGAGAAGGGTGGCGCGGACCCCGTCGAGATGTACCTCAACGACATCTTCACGGTGACCGTGAACATGGCGGGCCTGCCGGGCATCGCTGTGCCCGCCGGCAAGGATGCGCAGGGCCTGCCGCTCGGCCTGCAGCTGATCGGCCGTCCCTTCGACGAGGAGACGCTGTTCTCGCTCGGCGAGGTGATCGAGCAGGCCGCCGGCCGCTTCACGCCGGCGAAATGGTGGTGAGCATGGCGGCGTATATCGCCAGCCTCGACGGCGCCGCGCCGGCGCCGGACCTCAGCGCTCCACTTGCCGCACTATGGTGGGCCGCCAAGGGCGACTGGGACCAGGCGCACAAGATCGTCCAGGACGAGAGCGGCCGCGAGGCCGCCTGGGTGCACGCCTATCTGCACCGGGTCGAGGGCGACCTCGGCAATGCCGGCTATTGGTACCGCCAGGCCGGCCAGCCCGTGGCGAAGGATTCATTAGAGGCAGAGTGGGAGCGGATCGCTGCCACGCTGCTCGGGAGCAAGACATGAGCACGGCCACGCACAAGCTTCTCAAGGGCTCAACCGGTGACTGGGAGATGGTCATCGGCCTGGAGGTCCACGCTCAGGTGACGTCGAACGCGAAGCTGTTCTCCGGCGCCCCCACCGCATTCGGCGGCGAGCCGAACTCGCATGTGTCGCTGGTCGACGCGGCGATGCCAGGCATGCTGCCTGTGATCAACGAGGAATGCGTCAGACAGGCTGTCCGGACCGGCCTCGGGTTGAACGCGCAGATTAATCTGCGCTCGGTGTTCGACCGCAAGAACTATTTCTATCCAGACTCGCCGCAGGGCTACCAGATCAGCCAGTACAAGTCGCCGATCGTCGGCGAAGGCGAGGTCGTGGTCGAACTGGACGGCGGCAAGACCGCCACCATCGGCATCGAGCGGCTGCATCTGGAACAGGACGCCGGCAAATTGCTGCACGATCAGTCGCCGACCATGTCCTATGTCGATCTCAACCGCTGCGGCGTAGCGCTGATGGAGATCGTGTCGAAACCCGACATCCGCGATGCCGAGCAGGCCAAGGCCTATGTGACCAAGCTGCGCTCGATCCTGCGCTATCTCGGCACCTGCGACGGCGACATGGAGAAGGGATCCTTGCGCGCCGACGTCAACGTCTCCGTGCGCAAGCCCGGCGCGCCGCTGGGCACCCGCTGCGAGATCAAGAACATGAACTCGATCACCTTCATCGGCCAGGCGATCGAGTACGAGGCCCGGCGCCAGATCGAAATCCTCGAGGACGGCGGCGCGATCGACCAGGAGACCCGGCTCTACGACCCCAACAAGGGCGAGACGCGGTCGATGCGGTCCAAGGAAGAGGCGCACGACTATCGCTACTTCCCCGATCCCGACCTGCTGCCGCTGGAGTTTTCGCAAAGCTTCGTCGACGAGTTGAAGGCTGAGCTCCCCGAGCTGCCGGACCAGAAGAAGACGCGCTTCGTCGCGGATCTCGGCCTGTCGGCCTACGACGCCAGCGTGCTGGTCGCCGAGCGCGAGAGTGCAGTGTTCTACGAGACCGTGCTGGAGAAACTCGCCAACCGCCCGCGCGACGGCAAGGTCGCCGCGAACTGGGTGATCAATGAGCTGTTCGGTCGTCTCAACAAGGAAGGCCGGGATATTACGGACTCTCCGGTCGATGCCGCACAGCTCTCAGGGATCATCGACCTGATCGGCGAGGGTACGATCTCCGGCAAGATCGCCAAGGATCTGTTCGAGATCGTCTGGCAGGAGGGCGGCGATCCCCGCGCACTGGTCGAAAGCCGCGGCATGAAGCAGGTCACGGATCTTTCGGCGATCGAAAAGGTTGTCGACGACATCATCGCGGCCAATCCCGACAAGGCGGCGCAGGTCAAGGACAAGCCGCAGTCACTCGGCTGGTTCGTCGGCCAGGTGATGAAGGCATCCGGCGGCAAGGCCAACCCGCAGAGCGTCAACGAGCTGCTCAAGTCCAAGCTCGGCATCTGACCTCGCGCGTTCGAACGAGGTGACGGACAGGCGTCGTCACCTCGCTTTCGGTTCGCGATGCGACGCTCGCGCACATCCTCTGCGACGAACTTCATCCCGATCGAACGCGACACGCCGACCGAATCGCCGTCACGCGATTCGCGCAAAACGGCGACTTGCACGCGCTCTGACGAGCGCTCGCGCCGTTAATCATGAAAATATTTTCATTGCCAAAAGTCGCGACTCAGAGTCCGCGAAGCGCCTTCGCGAGGCGCTCGCGCGATCGGCAGGATGCATCATTGCAACGATCGTGCGCGATGCACGCGTGCAAGAAAATACTTGCTGCATAGTGTTTTTCTACAATCGCATCTTTTGCAAACGTCGATGCCGCGGGCACTCTCTGCGATCGCAAGCACACCTCATGCAGTCCGTTTGCATCGCGTTCGCCAGCGCAGGCGCGTTTCGCCGTCAACACTTCTTTAAGCGAGACGCTGTTTTTTTCGTTGTGTTGGTGTATTCGGGATGAGTGTGCACTCGATCCCCGACTGCATGCAGCGATTAAGCCATCTCACACATCGGAGGGCAACATGGCCAAGAAAGCTAAGAAGGCGAAGAAGGCGAAGAAGGCGAAGAGCGCAGTGAAGAAGACTGCGAAGAAGACCCGCAAGGTCGCCAAGAAGAAGTAACTTCGCTTTTTGAAGTTGCCGGCTCCTAGAGAGCCGG
This sequence comes from Bradyrhizobium sp. 17, assembly GCF_023073515.1. Taxonomy (NCBI): domain Bacteria; kingdom Pseudomonadati; phylum Pseudomonadota; class Alphaproteobacteria; order Hyphomicrobiales; family Nitrobacteraceae; genus Bradyrhizobium; species Bradyrhizobium sp. 17. The sequence goes on from NZ_JADPJQ010000021.1 coordinate 37,011, forward strand.
CACGTCATCAGCGCCTCTCAAAAGGTTCTGGTCGACGATAGAGGGTGTCGGCGAGACATCAGGTCAACGGTCGGATCGTTCTCTTCGCGGGTTCGCTCGCTAAGCCCGGTCCGGCAGAAGAAACAAGTTTTCTTCGTTCGGTGCGGCTCTCCGTAAGGGGCTCCGCAATTTCACAGGCGGCCTTCGGCCAACGTGGAATCTGGTCCTGACGTGTTCGCCGACGCCCTCGTTCTCATGAGGCCGGGGTATTGCCGGCATTCCCATATCCCGACATTGTTGATCTGACCGCGATGTGGCCGTTCTGCCCTTGAGCAGTCAGGGTTGTCGCATATGACGTCAGCGGCGCCTGAGCGAGCACCTCGTCCTTCGAGAGGACCGCTTCGCGGTCCCCTCCGGATGAGGCTCGGCTGCATCCATCTGCGTTGATGCTGCCGCATCCTCATCCCTCATCCTGAGGGCCCGCCGCAGGCGGGCGTCTCGAAGGATGGCCGCAGTCGAGCTTGCAGCCATATGTTTCTTCATATGCGCGCCCTGCTTGAGCAGGGAGGCTGCAGCGCAATTGCAGGCAGTTCGCGCACCGCTTCTCCGTTCGCGGTGTCATCGCGCGGCTCCGACCGGGCGATCCAGTACCCCGCAGCTTCTCGTGGGACCATTGCTGTCTCTGGAATACGGTGACGACAGCAGGCGGGGACACCACAGGACGCGCGTCACCGTGCGCAATGGTTATCGTTCTCCCAAAATCCCAAGGTAAACCGAATCTGACGAATTGCAGAAGTCCCTGCAAAATAGGGATTTCTTGCATTTGTCGTGCGCGCCTGGCGCGGGCGCGTTTACGTCTGCTTCATCGCGATACTTAAACTGCCATTCAAATTTGCCCGCCATCATTACCTCCAACAAGCCGGCAAACGGCACGGGCAAAAAGCCTCGGGGATGAGTTGAACAGTTGATCGGACGGGAGCCGCGCTCGGGGTACGAGACGGCATAAGAAAAAAGGGGATGCGTTATGTTTCAGGGTACTTTCGATCTGGAGACCGCGACGCCGATCGACGCAGGCGCGCTGTCGGACGTGCTGTTCGAGCGCGGCCTCTATTGGGCGAGCGGACGCTCCGGCCTCGTCGATCTCGTCGCCGCGCACAAATGGTTCAACCTCGCCGCGCTCAAGGGCCGCAAGGATGCCGTGACGCTGCGCCAGGAAGTCGCCGGACAGATGTCGGACGCCGACATCTCGGCCGCGCAACGCGAGGCGAGGGCCTGGGTCTCCGCCCACTGAGCGGTGAATCACGTCCCGGCGGTCGTTTCGCAGGCGAACCTGATTTTCGCTAATCGGTTCCCTCGTGGTCCATCCGGATTCGGAGCGGCGTGAGCGATCCCGACGAGATGACTGGGCGCAGATCAGAGGCGGCGGATTCAGATCGCGCCCTTGCACTATGATCTGGGATACTTCGACCCGGAGCAGAAAACCCTGCAACCTCTCGACAACCCGTTCGGCACGAGGCTGTCACCCATGTCTTAGGTACGTTCCGTTACCCATGTCTTCGGGCCGGACAAGCTGCGGAGTGGCGGAGAGGGAGGGATTCGAACCCTCGATACAGCTTGAGACCGTATGACGCTTTAGCAAAGCGTTGCCTTCAGCCACTCGGCCACCTCTCCGGTGCGAGCCTTATGCATCTAATTACTTGGGCTGGTCAATTTGGAAGCGTGTGTTTTTGCTCGAATATTCCCAGCGAATTCCGAAACCAGGCGGTTTGCTCTCGGGCCGAGAACGTAACGCCGCGATAACGGACGCCAAGTTGGAGGTTCTGGCGCTTGTATTAAGAGTGGTTCTGGCGCGGACAAAGGCTCCCTTCATCCATATAAACGATTGATTTTGCTTTCAAATTGGATCGGATGGCCCGCGTGTGGGACGACTGCCTTCGTCGCCGACCGCCTCTATCAAGTGATTCATTTGCAAGCGATTGATTTGATTGTCTCTTCCGCGATTCGCCACAAACTATGAGCGGTGATTGCCCTCAGATCGGCCGACGGGGTCCCGTGTCAGGGCTGCGGGAAGGGCGCTCTCACTATTAGTCGGGATAACTCGCTCGCCGGCCGAGGATCTGCCCCGTCGCGCCAGGCGTCGCCGTAACCAGGGAGGGCCTTGACTTGCGATTTCTCTTTCCGTGGAAACGGCCTTGGAAATCAAAGCAGGGACGATCTGGCACGCTGTTTCATTCTTCAACTGTCAGGACTCCGCCGCTACGGATCTCATCTTACAATAGTCAGGACGTAGAGCATCCAGCTGGGTAGCTCACTGCGAGATATCGATAGGCAATATCCCGACCGCTTCGAGACGTACGCGTTTTCAATCGGTCCTGACGACAACAGCGATCTCCGCAAGCGGTGCGAAAAGTCATTCATCGCTTTGTCGATTGCGAGACAAGCTCGACGGTGAAGTCCTGCAAGCGATCGACGATGCGCAGATCGATATTTTGTCGATCTTGCAGCCGCTTGATGGTCAGGCCAGCCAGTTCCCGAAGGACTGGCGCACGGCGAGTCCCTGGTCGATTCCACGATTCGGCGCCCCAGACCCACAGCGAGGCGTCTCCACGAATGTGAGGGACTGGTGCCGGAACTTTTGATGGCAGATGAAACCTGTCGAAAAAGATGAGCAGATTCAAAGTGTTACAAAGTCGCCCTGATCACATCTGCGTGTTATTTGTGCAACACCCGCTGGAAAACACGCTCGATTGGCCGGTTCTGAAGCGTTCTGTTGTTGTGTGTGCAAGGGGGTTCGGTAATTGTGACTGAGCGACGGAGGGGGGCATCCCGAGGTCGTCCCGTCTTAGGTGGTTCGCTTAAGTCCCTCGCGTTCAGCGGGTGTGTCCGAAGGCGCGAAGCGACTAAGCGGTGAATTTAAGGGACAAGGGAACCAACCTTAGGGTGTCTTCACCCAGCGGATCCGGAACCTTCCCTATGGCAAACTTGGAGGTTTAACATGAAGTTGGTTAAGAGCCTTTTGCTCGGTTCCGCGGCGGGTCTGCTCGCTGTTGGCGGAGCGCAGGCAGCCGATCTCCCCGTGAAGGCCAAAGCGGTCGAATACGTGAAGATCTGCTCCCTGTACGGTGCGGGTTTCTACTACATCCCCGGCACCGACACCTGCATCAAGCTGGGTGGTTATCTGCGCGCTGAAGTCGCGCTGAACACCAACTCGGACTTCAGCGGTCAGCTCACGTCGAACAACGGCGCGCGCAACCGTCTGACGAACTACTACACCATGCGCGCTCGTGAAGATCTCAACATCGACACGCGCACCGCGACCGAGTACGGCGTCGTCCGTACCTTCTTCGACGGCGTGTTCTCCTGGACCACCGGCAACTACGCCGGCACCGGCAGCGCGACCGGCACCACTGCCTACAGCAGCACGCTGGCGCTCAACACCTCGGGTGCGGCCCCGGCTCTCGTTGGTTCCTCGATCAACGGCACCGACGGCGCGACCTCCGGCGGTTCGCTCGGCGTGTACTACGCCTTCATCCAGTTCGCTGGCTTCACCATGGGTAAGGCCGTGTCGCAGTTCGACGCGCCCTGGACCAACTATCCCGGCAACAACTTCGACAGCCTCGTCGGCGGTTCCGGCACGGTCACTGGTGTCAACCAGTTCAGCTACACCGCTGACTTCGGTCAGGGCGTGACGGCGTCGTTCTCGGCGGAAGATCGGGCGGCCTACTATGATGCCGGCAACCTGAACATGACGGGCGCGAGTGCGGCCGGCATTGTTGGCGGTTCGTATGGCTCCAACGCCATCGGCGGCACGCGTTCGCCGAACCTCGTCGGTATGGTCCGCGTCGACCAGGCTTGGGGTCTGTTCCAGGCGTCGGTCGCTGCGCATGACAACCACGTTGCCTACTACGGCGCCACCGAGCCGACTGGCCATCCCGACGACAAGTGGGGTTGGGCTGCTCAGCTTGCTCTGTCGATCAAGAACATCCCGACTGGCGCGGGTGACGTGATCAACATCCAGGGCGTCTACACCGACGGCGCATCCCGCTACAACTTCCAGAACCTGGCGGGCGGCAGCTACTCGATGTTCGGCAGCTCCGGCGTTGCCTACCAGAGCGTCGGCTTCGCCGTCGCTCCGGACACCGTGTTCGTCACCGGTTCCTCACAGGAGACTGTGAAGACCTGGGGCTTCCGTGGTGCCTACACCCACAACTGGGATCCATACTGGAACACCGCGATCTACGGTGCCTACGCTCAGGCACAGTTCGGCTCGCTGGCTAAGACCACAATCTGCGGCGCTGGCGGTGCTGGCGGCGTGTTCGGCGGTCTCGCTGGTGTGACGGGTTGTAATCCTGACTTCGCCATCGGCCAGGTCGGTGTCATCACCCGCTGGACCCCGGTCAAGAACCTGACGTTCTCGGCCGACCTCTCCTGGACCCATCTGGACCAGAAGTACGCTGGTACGGTTGCTGTTGCTCCGTCCGGTGTCACGGCCAAGCCGGCCACTGTGTACGAGCTGAAGGATCAGGACACGCTCGTTCTGCTCCTCCGCGCTCAGCGCAACTGGTAAGTTCGGTCTAACGACCTGACAGAGAGCCCCGGCGGGAAACCGCCGGGGCTTTTTTTGCACCAGGCGGACCACGGATCTCCGACATGTTCTGAAGAACGAGTGGAGTGTGGAATGATGAGTAGCTTTGGGTGATCAAGAGCTGGGTTCGGATCGCGCGATCAAGTCCACTTCAGCCGCCGCGGCAAGAGGCGGAGTCGCCGGCAGGTCCTTGAGATTCATGGCCACCACGGCGTCCAACGTGGTCTGCCCGTCTCGACCGCAACCAGCGCGAGTCGAGCGGCATAGAGCGAACTAGGCCGCGTCGACGACGTCGGAGTTCAGGCGTGGTGCGACAGCCGTAGAAGAGCCGGCCGATAGGGGGCTTGCGGATCGTCGTCCTCATTCGAGGGAATTGTGCAGGAGCCGAATTCCTGTCTGATCCGCTCGATCTCGGCGATGCGCTCGTGCAGCCGCTGCAGATGCTCCGGGGATTTCGCCCGCCAGAATCGAAATGTGTCGGCGGTGAGCGGCAGGAACGCGGTGCCGAACAGCGTCGGCTCCGGAACGACGGTTCGCCCGAGCAGCAGGAACCGCTCGGCACCGGAGACGACGAGGGTCGCGTAGCCGCGGTTTCCGATCCTCTTGATGCCATTCAGCGACCATTCGGCGAGCTTGCTGAAATAGGGCTCCTCCCGCCAGCGATCGGGGCAATGGTCATCGACGGTAACGTTGACCGCGTCCTGGCTGAAATGCACGATGATGCCCGATTTCGCCGGAAACCAGTCGTCATCCAGATGGCCCTGCAGCCAGGCGCAGACGAAGGAACGGCACATCTGCGGACGGCGCTCGTAGATGGTGCATCCAGTACCCGTCTGCCAATGCCTGCACAGCTGGTTCACCGGCTTGTCGACGGCCGCCACTTCGAGGATATCGCAGCAGGCATTGCACGAGCCGCATTGCCGGGCTGGCTGGGCTGTCCTCGTCGGGCTGGTTCCGCGAAAACCCTGCCCGTCGCGGACCAGCAGCTTCTGCTTTTCCAGCGCATTCAACGCACGTTCGATTTTGAGACGAGATAGTCCCGTGGCGTCGATCACACCCTTCATCGTCGTCGCGCCTGCCTCTACTGCACGGGCGACGCTCAACATTGCCTGATCCATGTTTGTAGTTCTTTTCTTCTCTTATTGCGGCGCGCCCGATCCGCCCTGCACGATCTTCTCGTTCAGCTTCTCACCGTACGGTCTGGAGCACTCCGGCCCATGTTGATGGCCCCGCCTCAAACGCCGGGAGCTGACCGTGTTACCCCCTCGCGCGGATACCTTGTTATCGGATCGCCGCAAGCGAGTCTCATAGGCACGCCGCTATTCCACGCTGCCGGCGCCACGGCGCAAATCAGCCTCGATCTGCAACCGGGTGCCGCCGCCGAAGCGGGCGCGGTAGACCTGAAGGTTCTCCATGATCCGCTGCACATAGTTGCGCGTCTCGGAGAACGGGATCAGCTCGACCCAGTCGACCGCGTCGACCTTGGGGTCACGCGGATCGCCGTAGCGGTCGATCCACTTCTTCACACTGCCGCGGCCGGCATTGTAAGCGGCGAAGGTCATGATGTAGGAGCCGCGATAGTCTTCGAGCAGTCCACCGAGCTCGGCCGAGCCGAGCGTGGCGTTGTAGGCCGAATCGTTCTTCAGACGCCCCAGATCGTAGGTCCCGCCGTGCCGCTTGCAGACATAGCGCGCAGCGTCCGGCGTCACCTGCATCAGCCCATAGGCCTGCGCCGGCGAGACGACCGAGGGATTGAAGGCGCTCTCCTGCCGCGCGATGGCGTAGATGATGCTGCGCTCGACCTCGGGTCCGATCGGCGTGAATTGCGGAATGCCGTTGACGGGATAGGCATAGAAATCGAACGGCAGCCCGCGATTGAGCGCGGCCTTGCCGAGCAGCAGCATGCCGCGCGCGTCGCTGTGGCGCTGGGTGAGCTCGCCGAGGCCGGCTAGCGCTTCGGGATCGCCGTTCTCGCCCATGTCGGCGAGCAACGGTATCACCATCTCGCGCTCGTCGAGCTCGTAGAGCAGCTGCGCGGCGCGCACGATCTCCAGCCGTTCGGCACCGCGGCTGCGCGGCTGAGCGTTGAGCTCGATCTGCGGCAGGCCGAGCTTGGCGCGTGCGAGCTGGCCGTAATAGCTGGTGGATTGCTCGGCGGCCCGCGCGTAGGCGTTGCGCGCCTCCTGCTGGCGGCCTGCAGCTTCGGCGGCGCGGCCCTGCCAATAGCCGGCGCGCGCCAGCGTGGTCGGATTGACGCTGCCGATCCCGATGCGGGCAAAGTGCTGGGTGGCGGCCGCGGGATCGTTGAGGAAGCGCAGCGCGATCCAGCCGGCGGTGAACTCTTGCTCGGTCTTGTAGATGTCGCGCGAGGGCAGGGCCGCATCGCGCGCGATCAGATAGGCGCTGCGGAATTCCTCGGTGTCGATCATCTTGCGCGCCAGGAGGCGCCGTTCGATCCACCATTCGTCGAGATTGTAGAGCCGGCCCGGATCCTTCGGTGCCGACAGCATGAGCTGGGCGGCTTCCGCAAATTTCTCCTCGCGGCGCAGCAGCTGGATCTTGCTGAAGATGAAGCCCGGATCGCCGTGCAGCTCGCGCGGCACGGCTTCGAGCAGCGCACGAGCGTTCGGCGCTTTCTTGAGGGAGGCGATGCGGGCTTTGGCGAGTGCGACATAGCCGGCCCCGAGGCGCTTTGCAGCCCGCAATGCGGCCTCGTTCTCGCTGCCGTAGAGCAGCGTATCCATCCGCGCCTTCTGATCGCCGGGCGTCAGCAGCGCGCCGAACTGGTCGAGTGCGTTGTTTTCGGTCTCTTCCGACATCGGGTCGCTGCGCCAGGCATCGCGCACCAGACGTTCGGCGTTGGCACGGTCGCCGCGCGCCAGCATCGCCTTGGCGAGCGTGAAGCGGCCCTTGGCGGACACGGGGGATTCGTTCTCGAACCACGACCACGCGACCTGGTCGTCGCGCCTGTCGTCCCACATCGCGGCCTCTAGGCGCCGGCGCAGGAAGGTCTGCGAGGGCCAGCTCGGATTGGCGGACAGGAAGGCGCGGTAGCGCTCCACAGTCGCGCCATTGTCCTCGCTGCGAAGGATGATCCATTCCGCGAGTTTTCGCGCGACCGGATCCGAGATCGTGGCCGCGGCACTGGTGGCGTCGCCCGCCTTGCGCTTGCGCACGAGCTCGATCACGGTCTCCAGCGTGTCCTTGTCGGCTTGCGGCGTCGAGGAGGTCGCAGCAACCGCAGCCGGTGTGACCGGCTTGCGCGGGGCGGCATGCTGGCGGGTCGCCGGAGCCAGGACAGGAGCCGCGACGGGCTTGGCGGAGGCCGGGGCGGTCGGTCTGACGATGGCCGTTGCTGCCGGTGCGGGTGCGGTCTTCGGGACCGAGCCGCCAGCGGCCGGCTGAGGTTTCGGCGCGACAGCCGCAGGCTTCAGCTTGTCCTTCGCAGGTTCCTTGGCTGCGTTCTTGCCAGCATCCTTGCCAGCGTCCTTGGCAGGCTTCTTCGCGGCATCCTTGGCGGGTGGACTGGTCGGGCCCTTGCTTGCGCCCTTGGCGGCGTCCTTCGAAATGTCCTTGCCGGTTCCCTTGGACGCCCCCTTCGCGGTGTCCTTGGCGGCTGGCTTTGCGATTTCCTTCACGGTTTCCTTCACGGTCTCCGCGGTTGTTTCATTGGATTTGGCCCAGGCGGCGCAGCCGGCCGACGGCCCTGCCATCAGGCACACGACCAGACAGATGGATCGCCATGCGGCGCGCGGAAAGGAGATCACGGCGTTTCGTCGCCCCGAATCAGTCAATTGGCTCAAGACCTAGCTGTACAAGATCTGGCTATATTTGATTGAATATGCGGACAAAATACCAACAGCCGCTTACCTTTGCCGGGTTTGCACCACCACCGCGGCAAAATCGCGGCCTAAACCCGTGCGTCACACGGAAGCGGGTCTTTTACCGGCGGGATAGACCCGATATGAATGCGGCTTGCTCGAGATCGCCGCGTACGGAGGAAGTCCATGGCAGCCAAGACGAAATTCCGGGGATCGTTCACCGCCTTGGTCACGCCGTTCAAGAACGGCTCGCTGGACGAGGCGGCGTTCCGCTCGCTGGTCAACTGGCAGATTTCGGAGGGCACCAACGGCCTGGTCCCGGTCGGCACCACCGGCGAGAGCCCGACGCTGAGCCATGACGAGCACAAGAAGGTCGTCGAATGGTGCATCGAGGAAGTGAAAGGCCGCGTGCCTGTCGTCGCCGGCGCCGGCTCCAACTCGACCAAGGAGGCGATCGAGCTCGCCCAGCACGCTGAAAAGGCGGGCGCCAACGCGGTTCTGGTCGTGACGCCCTACTACAACAAGCCGACCCAGGAAGGCATGTACCAGCACTTCAAGGCGATCAACGACGCGATCGGGATTCCGATCATCATCTACAACATCCCGCCGCGTTCCGTGATCGACATGTCGGTCGACACCATGGCGCGGCTGTGGGAGCTGAAGAACATCGCCGGCGTCAAGGACGCCACTGCCAGCATGGTTCGCGTCTCGCAGCAGCGCGCAGCAATGGGCGAGGACTTCAACCAGCTCTCCGGCGAGGATGCGACCATCCTCGGTTACATGGCCCATGGCGGCCATGGCTGCATCTCGGTGACCTCGAACGTCGCGCCGCGGCTCTGCTCCGAGTTCCAGGCCGCCTGGGCGAAGGGCGACCATGCCACCGCGCTGAAGCTGCACGACAAGCTGATGCCGCTGCACAACAACCTCTTCATCGAGAGCAATCCGGCGCCGATCAAGTACGCGCTGTCGCTGCTCGGCAAGCTGGACGAGACGTTGCGGCTGCCGATGGTGCCGGTCACCGAGCCGACCCGCGTTGCCGTGCGCAGCGCAATGGTTCATGCCGGCCTCATCAACTGACGCGCTGGCCGATCGGGGAGCTTTCATGGCGATCGAGGAAAGAGGCACGCGGATGCTCAGGGAGTTCCGCGAGTTCGCCATGAAGGGCAACGTCGTTGACCTCGCGGTCGGCGTCATCATCGGCGCGGCCTTCGGCGCCATCGTCACATCGCTGGTGGGCGACGTGATCATGCCGATCATCGGTGCGGCCACCGGCGGTCTCGACTTCTCGAACTACTTCACGCCGCTTTCGAGCAAGGTCACCGCCGCAAATCTCGCGGACGCGAAAAAGCAGGGCGCCGTCTTGGCTTGGGGCAACTTCCTCACGCTGACGATCAACTTCATCATCATTGCCTTCGTGCTGTTCCTGGTGATCCGTGCCATGAACAAGTTGAAGCGCAAGGACGAGGCGGAGCCTGCCGCTCCGCCGAAGCCGTCGGCCGAGGTCGAGCTGCTGACCGAGATCCGCGATCTCCTCAAGAAGTCTTGACGCGCGGGCTTCATCCAAACTGTTAGCGTCCTCGCGCATCTCGATCAGGTTTGTCCCCCATGGCCGACAAGAACGAACGTCCGATCAAGGTCATGGCGGAAAATCGCAAGGCCCGCTTCAACTATGCGATCGAGGATACGATCGAGGTCGGCATTGCCCTGACCGGCACCGAGGTCAAGTCGATCCGCAACGGCAAGAGCACGATCGCGGAATCCTACGCCGATTCCAAGGACGGCGAGATCTGGCTGATCAACGCCACCATTCCGGAATATCTTCAGGGCAACCGCTTCAATCACGAGCCCAAGCGGCCGCGAAAACTGCTGCTGCATCGCAAGCAGATCAACAAGCTGATGGGGGCGGTCGACCGCGAAGGCATGACGCTGATCCCGCTCAAGCTTTACTTCAACGAGCGTGGTCGCGCGAAATTGCAGCTCGCGGTTGCAAAAGGCAAGAAGCTGCACGACAAGCGCGAGTCCGAGAAGAAGCGCGACTGGAGCCGGGAGAAGGGCCGCCTGATGCGGGCGAGGGGATAGCGGGATGACTCAGAGAAACCTGCTCGAGGTTGATTGGACCCGGATTCCCGCCCCCGCGGATGACGGCGGCGCCGCGCACCTGAAAGGCATGACGCTGCCGCCGGTCAGCCTGCTCGCCACTGACGACACGTCAGTCGCGCTGTCGGCGCTGCGTGGCCGGACCGTGGTGTTCGCCTATCCGCGCACCGGCGAGCCCGGCAAGATCGCGCTGGTCGACGATTGGGACATGATCCCGGGCGCGCGCGGCTGCACGCCGCAGACTTGCGCGTTTCGCGATCTGTTCGCCGAGCTGAAGGCCGCCGGCGCCGCGCAGGTGTTCGGCCTCTCGACCCAGAGCAACGCGTACCAGACCGAGATGGCCTCGCGGCTGCATCTGCCGTTCCCGGTGCTCTCGGACGAGAAGCTGGCGCTCACGCGCGCCCTGAATTTGCCGACGATGGAGGTCGCAGGCCTGACGCTGATCAAGCGCCTTGCGCTGATCGTCGACGACGCCAGGATCACGCATGTGTTCTATCCGGTGTTTCCGCCCGACCGGAACGCCGGCGATGTGCTGGACTGGCTGAAGGCCAATCCGGCCAAAGGCTTGTCTAGGGATTAGTCGAGGTCGGCCTTCACCTTCGCGAACACGGAGCGGAACATGTCCGGCGTCAGCACGCGGGTGTTCGTGTTGTAGCGGGAGCAGTGATAGCTGTCGTAGAGCCTGAATGCGCCGGCCTGATGCACGGCGCCGTGGCCGAAGGGGGCTTGCGATCCCTTCAGGTTCAGCGGCTTGAGCACGGTGTCGTGCGCAATGCGCCCGAGGGCGACGATCGCGCGCAGGTTCGGCATCGTTGCGAGATTCGCGGCGAGAAACTGCCGGCAGGTGTTGATCTCGACCGGCAGCGGCTTGTTCTGCGGCGGCACGCAATGCACCGCATTGGCGATCCGGCAGTCGACCAGCTTCAGGCCGTCGTCGGGACGCGCCCGATATTGGCCCTTGGCGAAGCCGTATTCGAGCAGCGTGGCGTAGAGCAGGTCGCCGGCATAATCGCCGGTGAAGGGACGGCCGGTGCGGTTGGCGCCCTGCATCCCCGGCGCAAGGCCGACGATCAGCAGGCGCGCCTTGATGTCGCCGAAAGGCGCAACCGGTGCATTGTGCCACAATGGCTCGCGCGCGCGGTTCGCCTCGCGAAAGGCGACCAGGCGCGGACAGAGCGGACAGTCACGGTCGGGGACGAGGCTGAGAGGCTGGCGGCTTGACCGGGCCGCCTCACTCCTCGAAGTCGTCATCGCCCCTCGCCGGCGCCATCGTGGTCGCGCGCTGGAGGAACTGCGGAGCGTGGTGGCGCGCCTCGCGGTCGCCGCGGTCACGCGGGGCGGGGCGTTCGGACGGGTCGCGACCGAGCTTGGACTGCAGCTCGACGAGGTCGGTGAAGACGTCGGCCTGGCGGCGCAGCTCGTCGGCGATCATCGGCGGCTGGCTCGCGATCGTGGAGATCACGGTGACCCGCACGCCGCGGCGCTGAACGGCCTCGACCAGGGAGCGGAAATCGCCGTCGCCCGAGAACAGCACCATCTGGTCGATGTGCTCGGCGAGCTCCATGGCGTTCACAGCGAGCTCGATGTCCATGTTGCCCTTGACCTTGCGGCGGCCGGAGGCGTCGATGAACTCCTTGGTCGCCTTGGTGACGACGGTGTAGCCGTTGTAGTCGAGCCAGTCGATCAGCGGCCGGATCGAGGAGTACTCCTGATCCTCGATGATCGCGGTGTAGTAGAACGCCCTAAGTAGCGTCCCGCGGCTCTGAAACTCCTTCAGCAGGCGCTTGTAATCGATGTCGAAGCCCAGAGTTTTTGCCGTCGCGTAGAGATTGGCTCCATCGATGAAGAGCGCGATCTTGTCGGTAGAGGAAGGTGACATTCAGTTTGCTCGCGTAGAGTTCGTGATTGATCGTTTATTGTTGGCGCGGCGACAGCAAGCCGCGCGCTTCTAAAGTCCCGCCGAAACCCGTCGAAACCGCAAATCCGGAGAAGTCGGGGCAATCAAGGTATAGTTATGGCCAACTTGCACATACCCGGCGCCGCCCTCGCCGGCGGCCCGGGTAACCACCCATCCCAGCGCCAATGTGGAGGTAGCAGAGCCGTTTGGCGAGGCCAAATCACAAATTGGCCTTGCGAAACCCTCCCGGTCGCTATAACTACCGGCATTCATCCACATATTTCGTCCCACCCACAACGGAGCGACAGTCGATGGCTCGCGTCACCGTAGAAGATTGTATCGACAAGGTCGACAACCGGTTTGACCTGGTCCTGCTGGCCGCCCACCGCGCCCGCATGATTTCGTCTGGTTCACAACTAACGGTTGACCGCGATAACGACAAGAACCCTGTTGTGTCTTTGCGCGAAATTGCTGAGACCACCATTTCGCCGGAGGACCTCCGCGAGGAGCTCGTGCACTCGCTGCAGAAGTTCGTCGAGGTCGACGAGCCCGAGCCTGACACTGTGCCGCTGATCGGTTCCGCCGGTGCAAGCGTGGATGCAGACGATACCGAAGTCGCCGTTGAGCGCATGACGGAAGAAGAGCTCCTGAAGGGTCTCGAAGGCCTCGCGCCGCCCGAGGAGCAACCCGAGGAAGACGAGTAAATCGTCCCGTCGCGCTCATCGACTTCTTTGTGATCTGATCAAAGGCCCGAACCGTTGTTCGGGCCTTTGCTTTTGTTGGCGTTTTCGTGGTTACCATAGCGTCGTCGGTTCGCGCCTGTCCCTGTCACTGAATTGATCGGACACGCGCGCGATCGGAGCTAAGATGTATACAACGGGCTCTGTCGTGGTCCGTTTGAAGGCAGGACGGCATGGCATATCGACGCCGCACACCAACGCAGATGCAGGCCGCGACCGAATCGGTTGCCGTGGCCCCGACTGCGCCGGTGGCGCGCCCGGCGAAGCCTCGCGCCCGCATGATGCGTCAATATGACCTCGTCGAGCGCGTCCGGTCCTACAATCCCAACACCGACGAAGATCTGCTGAACCGCGCCTATGTCTACGCCATGAAGGCGCACGGCTCGCAGACCCGCGCCTCGGGCGACCCGTACTTCTCCCATCCGCTCGAAGTGGCGGCGATTCTCACCGACCTGAAACTCGACGACGCCACAATCGTGGCTGCGCTGCTCCACGACACGATCGAGGACACCGAAGCGACGCGGGCCGAGATCGACCAGATCTTCGGGCCCGAGATCGGCGCGCTGGTCGAAGGCCTGACCAAGCTGAAGCGGCTGGAGCTGGTGTCGCGGGAAGCCAAACAGGCCGAAAACCTGCGCAAATTGTTGCTGGCCATTGCCGACGACGTCCGCGTGCTCCTGGTGAAGCTCGCCGATCGCCTGCACAACATGCGCACGCTGGACTTCGTGCCGACGGAATCGCGACGGCGCATCGCCGAGGAGACGCTCGACATCTATGCGCCGCTGGCCGGGCGCATGGGCATGCAGGAAATGCGCGAGGAGCTGGAGGACCTGTCCTTCCGGACGCTCGACCCGGAAGCCTATTCGGTGGTGATGCAGCGGCTCGATGCGCTGGCCGAGCGCAACCGCAATCTGATCGGCGAAATCGAGGACCAGCTCTCCAACAATCTGCGCCACCGGGGCCTGGGGGCGCGGGTCTATGGCCGCCGCAAGAAGCCATTCTCGATCTGGACCAAGATGGAGCGCAAGTCGGTCGGCTTCGAGCAATTGTCCGACATCTTCGGCTTCCGCGTCGTCGTCAACGACATCGAGGCCTGCTATCGCGCGCTCGGCATCGTCCACACGAACTGGCCGGTCGTGCCCGGGCGGTTCAAGGACTACATCTCGACGCCGAAGCAGAACGACTACCGCTCGATCCACACCACCGTGATCGGCCCCGGCAACCAGCGCGTCGAGTTGCAGATCCGCACCGAGGCAATGGACCAGATCGCCGAGCGCGGCATCGCCGCGCACGTGTTCTACAAGGAAGGCGTGGGCTCGCCGACCGAATTCCTCAAGCGCGAGTCCAATGCGTTCGCCTGGTTGCGCCACACCATCGGCATCCTCTCGGAGAGCGCCAACCCCGAGGAATTCCTCGAGCACACCAAGCTCGAGCTGTTCCACGACCAGGTGTTCTGCTTCACCCCGAAGGGCAAGCTGATCGCGCTGCCGCGCCATGCCAACGTGATCGACTTCGCCTATGCCGTGCATACCGACGTCGGCAACAGCGCGGTGGGCTGCAAGATCAACGGCCAGTTTGCGCCGCTGTCCTCGGAGCTCCAGAACGGCGACGAGGTCGAGGTGCTAACCTCGGAAGCGCAAGCGGCACCGCCGTCGGCCTGGGAAACGCTCGCGGTCACCGGCAAGGCGCGCGCCGCAATCCGCCGCGCCACCAGGACTGCGGTGCGCGATCAATATGTCGGTCTCGGCCGGCGCATCGTCGAGCGCCTGTTCGAGCGCGCCAAGATCGAATATGCCGACGACAAGCTCAAGGGCGCGCTGCCGCGGCTGGCACGAACCTCGATCGAGGACGTCATGGCGGCTGTGGGACGCGGCGAAATCAAGGCCTCCCACGTCGCGCGTGCGATGTATCCCGACTACAAGGAGGAGCGCATCGCGCGCTACGGCGTCAAGAAGGGGCTTGCCGGCAAGCTCAAGGAGAAGTCGTTCGAACCGCCGCGCACCCCGGTCGCGATCCCGATCCGCGGCATCAATTCCGACCTGCCGGTGAAGTTTGCGCCGAATGGCGGCGCAGTGCCCGGCGACCGCATCGTCGGCATCGTCACGCCGGGCGAGGGCATCACCATCTACCCAATCCAGGCGCCGGCCCTGAAGGATTTCGAAGAAGAGCCGGAGCGCTGGCTCGACGTGCGCTGGGACATCGAGGACTCCGCGCCGCAGCGCTTCCCGGCCCGCATCAAGGTCGAGAATGTCAACGAACCCGGCGCGCTGGCGCAGATCGCGACCGTGATCGCCGAGCACGACGGCAACATCGACAACATCAGCATGCAGCGCCGCTCACCGGACTTCACGGAGACGACGATCGATCTCGAAGTCTACGATCTCAAGCATTTGAGCGCGATCCTGGCCCAGCTGCGCGCGAAGGCGGTCGTCGCCCGCGCCGAACGTGTTAATGGATAGACGCCTTCCGTCATGGTCCATTCCTATGATTCCGTGAGTCCTGAAATGCCTGCACCTCCGCTCCGCCTCGGCGTCAATGTCGACCATGTCGCGACCCTGCGTAACGCGCGCAGCGGCCGCAATCCCGATCCGGTGCGCGCGGCGCTGCTGGCGATCGAGGCCGGCGCCGACGGCATCACCGCTCATTTGCGCGAGGATCGCCGGCACATCCGCGACGAGGACATGGCGCGGCTGAAAGCCGAGATCTCCAAGCCGCTTAATTTCGAGATGGCGGCGACCGAGGACATGATGCGTATTTCGCTCGCCACCAGGCCGCATGCGGTGTGCCTCGTGCCGGAGCGGCGCCAGGAGGTGACGACCGAAGGCGGGCTCGACGTCGTCGGCCAGCACAATGCGCTGGCGCCTTATATCGCGCGGCTGAACGATGCCGGCATCCGGGTGTCGCTGTTCATCGCGGCCGATCCCGCCCACATCGAGACGGCGGCGCGGCTGCGCGCACCCGTGATCGAGATCCACACCGGCGCCTGGTGCGACGCCGTCGTCGAGGGTCACGCCGACAAGGCCGAGGCCGAATGGCGGCGGATCGTGGCAGGGGCGAAGCTGGCGAAAGAAGCAGGGCTGGAGGTTCACGCCGGACACGGGCTGGACTACGCGACGGCGGAGACGATCGCCGGCTTGCCGGACATCATGGAGCTCAACATCGGCTACTACATGATCGGCGAAGCCCTGTTCGTCGGTCTCGCCGAGACGGTTCGCAGCATGCGCGCGGCGATGGACCGCGGCCGGAGCCGGGCATGATCATCGGCATCGGCTCCGATCTGATCGACATCACCCGGGTCGGCAAGGTGATCGACCGCCATGGCGAGCGCTTCCTCGACCGCATCTTCACCGCGGCCGAGCGGGCCAAGGCGGAGCGGCGCGCCAAGAACGAGAAGATGGTGGTGGCAACCTACGCCAAGCGCTTCGCCGCCAAGGAGGCCTGCTCCAAGGCGCTCGGCACCGGCATCAGGCGCGGCGTGTGGTGGCGCGACATGGGGGTGGTCAACCTGCCGGGAGGGCGGCCAACCATGCAATTGACGGGCGGGGCGCTAGCCCGGCTCCAGGCCCTGACGCCCGAAGGGTTCGCGGCGCAGATCGACCTGTCGATCACCGATGACTGGCCGCTGGCACAGGCCTTCGTCATCATTTCGGCCGTGCCACTGGCCAAACCCTGACGGCGCTCCGATAATTTTATAATTCGCATTCAAAATCAAGCGCTTATGAAGTTTTGACGCGATCCTTGATTGCGTGGCCTCTGACAACCGTCTAAAAGTCCGCGGACGCAAATCAGGCTGGGCGAATTCGGCTTTACGCCGGAATTGGCCCTCATTATCAGAATCAGGACAATCTCCTTGGGCCGCGAGCGATGGGCTGTTCGCGGGAGGAGGGCGCGCTGTGACCGCCCGCCGGAATTGAGAGAGCAATGAGCGTGACTTCAGGAACGAAAACTGAGAGCGGCATCGGCGAAACGATCCGGGTCGTGATCCACGCTCTCCTGATCGCTCTGGTGATCCGCACCTTCCTGTTTCAGCCGTTCAACATCCCATCCGGCTCGATGAAGGCGACACTGCTGGTCGGCGACTATCTGTTCGTCTCGAAATATTCCTACGGCTACAGCCACTACTCGATCCCGTTCTCGCCGCCGCTGTTCTCGGGGCGGATCTGGGGCTCGGACCCGAACCGCGGCGACATCGTCGTATTCCGCCTGCCGAAGGACGATTCCACCGACTACATCAAGCGCGTGATCGGCCTGCCCGGCGACCGCATCCAGATGCGGGACGGGCTGCTCTACATCAACGACACGCCGGTCGAGCGGCAGCGCATGAGCGAATTTGTCGGCGAGGACCCCTGCGGCGCCGAAGGCAGCGGCGTCTCCCGGGTGAAGCGCTGGAAGGAAACGCTCCCGAATGGCGTGTCCTACGAGACGCTGGACTGCGCCGACAACGGCTACGTCGACAACACCAACGTCTACACCGTGCCGACCGGCCACTTCTTCATGATGGGCGACAACCGCGACAACTCCACCGACAGTCGCTTCCTCGGCCAGGTCGGCTACGTGCCGCAGGAGAATTTGATCGGGCGCGCCCAGATGATCTTCTTCTCGATCGCCGAAGGCGAGCATGCCTGGATGTTCTGGCGCTGGCCTTGGGCGGTGCGCTGGAATCGCTTCTTCAAAATCGTCCGATGAAAGACGAAGCCAAGGACATCGCGACCCTACCGACCGAGGCGCAAGCGGGCCCCGACGGCGAAGCTGCGACCAAGACTCTTGATACCAAGACCCTTGAGGTCAAGACGCCTGAGATCAAGACGCCCGCAAAGAAGAAGCGGGTGCGGAGCAGCAAGGTCAGGGGCTCGGATGCGAATGCGGGGCTCGAGGCACGCATCGGCTACAGCTTTGTCGATCCGAACCTCTTGATGCAAGGCATCACGCATGTCTCCGCGCTGAAGTCCGGGCGCAAGCGCGGCGACAGCTATCAGCGGCTGGAATTCCTCGGCGACCATGTGCTCGGGCTCGTCGTCTCCGACATGCTCTATCACGCCTTCCCGAACGCCGACGAAGGCGAGCTGTCCAAGCGACTTGCCGAACTGGTGCGCAAGGAGAGTTGCGCCGATGTCGCCAAGTCGCTCGGTCTGCTCGACGACATCAAGCTCGGCTCGGTCGGCTCCAGCGCCGACGCGCGCCTGCGCAAGAGCGTGCTCGGCGACATCTGCGAGGCCGTGATCGGCGCCGTCTTCCTAGACGGCGGCTACGCGGCAGCGGCCGATTTCGTCAAGCGCAACTGGACCGAGCGCATGCACAAGCCGCGACGTCCCTTGCGCGATCCCAAGACCGTTCTCCAGGAATGGGCACAGGGCAAGGGATTGCCGACGCCGGTTTATCGCGAGGTCGAGCGCACCGGCCCGCATCACGATCCGCAATTCCGCGTCGCGGTCGACCTGCCGGGGCTGGCACCGGCGGAAGGCATCGGCGGCAGCAAGCGCGCGGCAGAGAAAGTGGCAGCTTCAGTGATGATCGAACGTGAAGGCGTTGGCGGCGGCAATGACGGTTGAAGCAAGCGGCGAGGCGCCCACTGCCACGCGCTGCGGCTTCGTCGCGCTGATCGGCGCGCCGAATGTCGGCAAATCCACGCTGGTCAATGCGCTGGTCGGGGCCAAGGTCACGATCGTCTCGCGTAAGGTGCAGACCACGCGCGCGCTGATCCGCGGCATCGTGATCGAGAACAACGCGCAGATCATCCTGGTCGATACGCCCGGAATCTTCCTGCCCAAGCGCCGGCTCGACCGCGCCATGGTCTCGACCGCCTGGAGCGGCGCGCATGACGCCGACCTCGTCTGCGTGCTGCTGGATGCCAAGGCCGGCATCGACGAGGAAGCGGAGGCAATCCTCACCAAGGTCGCCAGCGTCAAGCACGAGAAGATTTTGGTCATCAACAAAGTCGACCTGGTCCAGCGCGAGAAGCTGCTGGCGCTGGCGCAGGCTGCCAACGAGCGCATGGCCTTCGCAAAGACGTTCATGATCGCGGCGATCTCCGGCGACGGCGTCGATGACCTCAGGCGTACGCTGTCCGAGATCGTACCGCCGGGGCCGTTCCTCTATCCCGAAGACCAGATGTCGGACGCGCCGATGCGGCAGCTCGCGGCCGAGATCACGCGCGAGAAGATCTTTCGCAAACTGCACCAGGAACTGCCCTACCAGTCCACCGTCGAGACCGACAAGTGGGAAGAACGCAAGGACAAGTCGGTGCGCATCGAGCAGACGATTTTCGTCGAGCGCGAAAGCCAGCGCAAGATCGTGCTCGGCGCCGGTGGCGCCACCATCAAGTCGATCGGCGCGGACTCGCGCAAGGAGATCGGCGAGATCCTGGGCGTGCCGGTGCACCTGTTCCTGTTCGTCAAGGTGCGCGAGAACTGGAGCGACGATCCCGATCGCTACCGCGAGATGGGCCTGGAATTTCCCAAAGAATAACCAAGAAAAGATCGGTCGACGATGAGCGTACCCAGCAACGTACGGCGCTTCGAAGCGTTGCTCTATGCATCGTTGATGCTGGATGCCTTGTCGGTGGCGGTGCAGGACCGCACGCCGACTGCCGAGATGACCGAACAGATGATCATGACGTCGTCGCTGCTCGCCGGCGGCATGATCCTGCTGCTGGTGTATTTCGTCCGGCTGGCCGCGCACGGGCGCAAGAACTGGCCGCGCTGGGTGCTGGCGGCAGCGCTCGTGCTGTCGGTGATCTCGCTCGGCCAGATCATCGGCGAGAAAGGCATGGAACTCGACAGCGCCATCGAGATCGTCTCCTGCGTGCTGACCGCGATGGGATTGTATTTCTCGTTCCGCGGCGACGCGCAGGGCTGGTTCAACGCGTGAGGCCGTGTCGGGTGGATTGGCGGCGCGCAATTCACCTTCCAGGCGTGCCCCCGCGATTGGCCGATTAGGCCTTCGGCCAATCCGCCCTACGATTGAAGACCGGAATCCGCTAGACTTCACCGATGGAATGGACCGACGAAGGCATCGTGCTGGGGGTGCGGCGGCATGGCGAGAGCAGCGCCATCGTCGAGTTGCTAACCCGTGCCCACGGCCGCCATCTCGGTCTCGTCCGCGGCGGCGCCGGCTCTCGGATGCGTCCGTTGCTGCAGCCCGGCAACAGCCTCCGCGCGGTATGGCGGGCGCGGCTCGACGAGCATCTCGGCACCTATGCCATCGAGGGCCTCAAGCTGCGGGCGGCGACGCTGCTGGGATCATCCCACGGCGTCTACGGCATCACCCATCTCGCCTCGATCGCGCGGTTGCTGCCGGAGCGCGATCCGCACGAAAACCTCCTGGCGCTGCTCGAACATTCGCTGGACGATTTCGACGACATCGGCAGCGCGGCCGTGCACGTGATCCATTTCGAACTGGCAATGCTCACCGAACTCGGCTTCGGGCTGGCGCTGGAAAACTGCGCGGTGACAGGAGAGACCACCGACCTGATCTACGTCTCGCCCAAATCCGGCGGCGCGGTGTCCCGCGGGGCGGGCGAGCCGTGGCGCGACCGCCTGTTGCGGCTGCCGCCGTTCCTGCGCCAAAGCGAGGTGCAGGGCGACCTCACCGATCAGGACCTCCAGGACGGCTTTCGACTGACCGGCCTGTTCCTGCTGCGCCACGTGCTGGAACCACGCGGGCAAGGCCATTCCGATGCGCGGGCAGGCTTCATCAACGCGCTGACGCGACAGCAGGCAAAGGCCGCCATTCCCGCGCCATGAGCTTGGCGCGGCTCTGCGTTGCCTCAGTGGACCGGCCCTTGCTGGAACAAAAGTCGGTTCCCCGGACTTGCCATTTTGGGTTCCAACCGGGGATAGCCTCATGCTGATCAAGGGACTTGTGATATCGGCAGCGCTGATTGCGCTGGCGCCGGACGCCCTCGCGGGTGAGCAGCCGGGCGTCTTTCGCCGTGCTTCCTGTACCGTCGTCAGATTCTATGTGGCTAAATATTCCGCTGCAGCCGCAGAGGCATGGGCACGGTCCAAAGGCGCGACGGAGGCCGAGATCGACACCGCGCGGCGGTGCCTGACCAATGCCCCGGCCACCACGCGGGCTAAAGCCGCGCCACCCACCCAGACCTTCACCGCAGGCTGGGCCGGCCAGTAGGCCGCCACAGGGAACCAATCGATCCTTGCCGGATTCGCTTCCACGGTTTAACCGGGCGGCATGGGAAAACGATTGATTCCGCCGGAGGAACCGGCCGAAATTCACGAGGTGCCGCTGCGTGAGGCGTTGGAAGAGCGCTATCTCGCCTACGCGCTCTCCACCATCATGCACCGCGCGCTGCCGGATGCGCGCGACGGCCTGAAGCCGGTACACCGGCGCATCCTGTATGGCATGCGGCTGCTCCGGCTCGACCCGGGCACGGCATTCAAGAAGTCCGCCAAAATCGTCGGCGACGTGATGGGCTCGTTCCATCCGCATGGCGACCAGGCGATCTACGACGCCATGGTGCGCCTGGCGCAGGACTTCTCCTCGCGCTACCCGCTGGTCGACGGCCAGGGCAATTTCGGCAATATCGACGGCGATAATCCCGCCGCCTATCGCTACACCGAAGCGCGCATGACCGACGTCGCGCGGCTTCTGCTCGACGGAATCGATGAGGACGGGGTCGAATTCCGCCCCAATTACGACGGCCAGTCGAAAGAGCCGATCGTGCTGCCCGGCGGCTTCCCGAATCTGCTCGCCAATGGCGCGCAAGGTATCGCAGTCGGCATGGCGACCTCGATCCCGCCGCACAACGCCGCCGAGCTCTGCGACGCCGCGCTGCATCTGATCGAGAAGCCCGACGCGAAGTCGAAGGCCTTGCTGAAATGGGTCAAGGGTCCGGACTTTCCAACCGGCGGCATCTGCGTCGATTCCAAGCAGGCGATCGCTGAAGCCTACACCACCGGTCGCGGTTCGTTTCGCGTCCGCTCCCGATGGGAGCAGGAAGAGGGCGCGCGCGGCACCTGGGTCGTCGTCGTCACCGAGATACCCTTTCTGGTGCAGAAGTCCCGGCTGATCGAGAAGATCGCCGAGCTGCTGGACCAGAAGAAGCTGCCGCTGGTCGGCGATATCAGGGACGAGTCGGCCGAAGACGTTCGCATCGTGATCGAGCCGAAATCGAAGAAGGTCGATCCCGCGCTGATGATGGAATCGCTGTTCCGGCTGACCGAGCTCGAAAACAAGATTCCGCTGAACCTCAACGTGCTGATCAAGGGCCGCATTCCCAAAGTCGTGGGGCTCGCGGAGTGCTTGCGCG
Source organism: Bradyrhizobium sp. 17 (assembly GCF_023073515.1). Lineage (NCBI taxonomy): Bacteria > Pseudomonadati > Pseudomonadota > Alphaproteobacteria > Hyphomicrobiales > Nitrobacteraceae > Bradyrhizobium > Bradyrhizobium sp. 17. Next base: position 59,395 of record NZ_JADPJQ010000021.1, read on the forward strand.
AATGGCTCGACCATCTGCGCGACGTGCTGATCCGTCGCACCAACCATCGCAAGGCCGAGATCGAGCGCCGGCTGGAGATCCTCGGCGGCTTGCTGATTGCCTATCTGAACATCGACGAGGTGATCAGGATCATCCGCAATGAGGACGAGCCGAAGCCGGCGCTGATCAAGGCGTTCAAGCTCACCGAGGTGCAGGCCGAAGCCATCCTCAACATGCGGCTCCGAAGCCTGCGCAAGCTCGAGGAGATGGAGATCCGCGGCGAGGACAAGGATCTTCGCAAGGAGCTGAAGGGCATCGAGGGACTGCTGGCGTCCGAACCCGAGCAGTGGAAGAAAGTCGGCGAGCAGGTCGGCAAGGTTCGCGACATGTTCGGACCGAAGACCCCGCTCGGCAAGCGCCGCACCACCTTTGCCGACGCGCCAGAGCATGATCTCGCTGCGATCGAGGAGGCCCTTGTCGAGCGCGAGCCGGTGACGGTGGTGGTCTCCGACAAGGGCTGGATCCGCACTCTCAAGGGCCATGTCGAGGATCTCTCGGGGCTGGCCTTCAAGCAGGACGACAAGCTCGGATTCGCGTTCTTCGCGGAAACGACCTCGAAGCTGCTGCTGTTCGCCACCAACGGAAAATTCTACTCGCTCGATGTCGCAAAACTTCCGGGCGGCCGCGGTCATGGCGAGCCGATCCGCCAGTTCATCGATCTCGAGCCGGAGGCCGCGCCGGTCACGCTGTTCGTCAACAAGGGCGGACGCAAATTCCTGGTCGCGAGCCACGAGGGCCAAGGGTTCGTCGTCAACGAGGACGATTGCGTCGGCACCACCAAGAAGGGCAAGCAGGTCCTCAACGTCGACATGCCGAACGAGGCGCGCACAGTCACCGAGGTGATCGGCGACACCGTCGCGGTCATCGGCGAGAACCGCAAGATGCTGGTGTTCCCGCTCGACCAGGTGCCGGAGATGGCGCGTGGCCGCGGTGTGCGTCTGCAGAAGTACAAGGACGGCGGCCTCTCCGACATTGCAGTGTTCGACGCCAAGACGGGCCTGACCTGGAAGGACTCCGCCGGCCGCGAATTCTCCGCGACCATGAAGGAGCTCGCCGAGTGGAAAGGCTCTCGCGCGGACGCCGGCCGTCTGCCGCCGAAGGGATTCCCGAAGTCGAACAAGTTCGGCAGGGGGATCGGGTAGTCGGGCGACAGTCTGGTTCCGCCGGTGCGCGCGGTCTGATACCGTCCGCCATCCCGGTGTTCTGGAACGTTGAGAAGTAGCGCGATGTACGATGTCATTGTTGTCGGCGGCGGCTCGGCCGGCGCTGCTGTTGCGGCGCGGCTCTCGGAAGATCCCGCACGGCGCGTCCTGCTGCTGGAGGCGGGTCTGGACTGGCGCGCCGACGAGGCGCCCTGGGAGGTGATGACGCCAAATCCCATCCCGATCATCCACAAGCGCGAGTACCAGGAGAAGTGGCAATGGCCGGATCTTCTGACGCGCCGTGTGGCCGGCCAGGAGCCGCGCTTCTACTGGCGCGGCAAGGGGCTCGGCGGCTCGTCGATGATGAACGGCCAGATCGCCATCCGCGGCGTCGCTGCTGCGTTCGACGAATGGGCCGCCAATGGCTGCACCGGCTGGTCGGCCACGGACGTGATGCCGTTGTTCTCGGTGATCGAGGATGATCTGGAATTCGGCGACGCCGCCGGCCACGGCCGCGGTGGACCGCTGCCGGTCTATCGGGCGCCGCCGGAAAAATGGGGGCCGATCGACCGCGGCTTGCGCGATGCGGCGTTGGCGAGCGGCTATCCCTGGTGCGCCGACGTCAACGGCCCTGACGGCGAGGGCGTCGCCTGCTATCCCATCAACAGCCGCGACAGCCGCCGCATCACGACCAATGAGGGTTATCTGGAGCCCGCGCGGGGCCGCGCCAATCTGGAAATTCGCGGGCATGCGCTGGTCGACCGCGTGCTGATCAGCGACGGCCGGGCAACCGGCCTCCGCGTTCACATCGAGGGGCAGGGCACCAGCGAGATCAGCGCGCGCCAGATCGTGCTGTGCGCCGGCGCCATCCACAGTCCAGCGATCCTGCTGCGCTCGGGCATCGGTCCTGCGGAGGAGCTGAAGGCGATGGGGATCGCGGTCGAGCGCAACCTGCCGGTCGGCAAGCACTTCTTCGATCATCCGCTGTTCCGTGCCACGATCCAGCTCCACCAAGACCTGCGGCCGACCGATCCGGACACCCGCCACACCAATTGCTGCGTGACCTATTCGTCGGGCCTCGCCGAGGGCGGCAAGCGCGACATGATCCTGATCGCCTTCAATCACCGCGGCATCGGCGTGCCGGGCGCGATCGGCGCCGGGCTGTTCAACGCGTATTCGCGTGGAACGCTCAAGCTGGCCTCGACCGATCCCACGATCGATCCCGTCGTCGAGGAAAACATGCTGGCCGATCCCCGCGACATGCTGCGCATGAAGGATGCGGTGAAGCGGCTCGCCGTGATCACCTCCCAGCCGGCGCTATCAGGCATCGCCGACTGGATCCGGCTCGCGGACACCGATCTGACGCTGCCGCAAGCCGCGGCCTTGCCGGAGCATGAACTGGATGCGCTGCTGCGCCGTGAGACCGGCGATATCCAGCACGCCGCCGGCAGTTGTCGTATGACCGGCTTTGAGAGCGCCGACGGCGTGGTCAACCCTGACGGCACCGTGAAGGGCATCTCCGGCCTGCGCATCGCCGACGCCTCGATCATGCCATCGGATTGCCGGGCCAACACGCATTTCACGACCGTGGTGATTGGCGAGGCGATCGCGCGGATGATGATGCGTTAGGTTCAATCGTCGTCCGCCATGGCGGTCTGATGAAACGGCGCGCAGACGAAAACCTACCGCTCGACGGCCAAGCCGAACAGCGGTCGGAGATGTGTCCCCAGAATGTTGCCGACGAAAGCCGCCACCAGCCAGCACCAGCCATGCAGGCTGCCCGATGCGATCCCGCTGAAATAAGCGCCGATATTGCAGCCATAGGCGAGCCGGGCGCCATAGCCGAGAAGCAGGCCGCCGATGATGGCGGCGAGGAGCGAGGATGCGGAGATGCGCCATGTCGGATGGAATTTGCCGGCGAGGCCTGCGGCCAGCAACGCTCCCAGGATGATGCCGAAATCCATGACGGAGGTGATGTCGGCGAAGACGCTTTGGTGCAGCGAGGTCGCGCGAGCACCCTGCCAATAGGGCCATGACGCGACGTCGACGCCGAGGCTCATCAGGATCTTCGATCCCCAGAGCGCGAAAGCGGAGGTGATGCCCCAGGGACGTCCCGCAAGATACAGCGTGGCGAAATTTCCGATCGCGAGCAGGATCGCGCCCCACAGCAGCGGCCATGGCCCCTGCATGAAGCGGCGTAGGCCTTGCAGCTTCGTCCGCGCTCCCGGCTCGAGTTCGCCGTGGCGGCCGATCTCGGCCCTGAGGGTGATGAGATAAATTGCAGCCATAACAGCCCAGCAGAGCACGAGCGCCGGCAGCCATCCGAGCCGTTCGATCAACGAGACGGCGCCGATGTTCGGCAGCGCGCTCCACCACGGCAGATGCAATGCACCGAGCGTCGATCCGGCGATGAAGGCCGCCAGTGTCACCAGCATGCGGGTGTTGCCGCCGCCGGCGGTATAAAGCGTTCCCGACGCGCAGCCGCCGCCAAGCTGCATTCCAAGGCCGAACAGGAATGCCCCGGTGAGCATGCCCACGCCCACCGCGCCGAGCTCGCCACGCACGGCGACGCCGAACAGCGTGCCTTGCGCCAGGGCCGGGAAGAAGAGGGCGGTTGCCAGCGCAAGCATGACCATTTGGGCGCGAAGGCCGGCGCCTCGTCGTGCGACAATGAAGACGCGCCAAGCCGAGGTGAACCCGAACAGCGCATGGTACAGCGTCAGGCCAAGTGCGCCTCCGAGAAGAAACAACAATCCCTGTTGCCACGAAATCGTGCCTGACAAGGCCGCTGCGCCCGCCAGAAGAATTGCCGCCGCGACAGCGACGACCGTGAGATTGGCGCCGTGCCGGTCATTGTCAGGGGCAAGCAGCCGCGCATCGATAGATAGATCGGTCATGGCTCATCCAAAAGCGGATTTCTTCGGCAGTGAGAGCTAACCGGGGCGAATTCTCCCCGTTCCAATCTTTCCACCTTGGAACTGATGCGATAGCGCTAGCCTGTCATGCCCAGGCTCGACCGGGGCATTCAGTACGCCGCGGCCTCTCCTCTCAAATCTCGACTGTCTTGGGCTACCGGGTCGCCCGGTCAAGCCGGGCGACGACAGCGAGAGTGGGCAAGATTAGTCGTCGCGCCGATGCACGTTTCAAACGGCGGACGAGAGTTCGCGATCTCGCGGCGCGTTCCGCCCGAGTCTTGCGTCGTCGCATCGCCCTCATTGAGACAAGGGCGCAGGGAAGGCCGGGCGCCGGCTGGCACCCGCAGATCCGTGGCGATAGAAATGCACACGGGGTGGATCACAGGTTCGCCGGATCGCCCGGCCTTCCCTGCGCGATGGTTTTAACGTGTCCTTCGTGCTCTCCTCGGGGAGCGATGCACTATTGCCCCCGTCGCCATGCAGATGACTGATGCGCGCGGCCCGGTTGGGCCGCCACATCACCGCAGGACTTGACGCACAGACCCCGGGCGTCAGGACCACACGACTTGTTCGTCCGCGCACGTCCTCGCTGGGACTTCGGGTGCTGGCGTGTGCTCACACCCGAAGCCATGCCAAGACGCTTTCGGCATCGTGTCGTAGGCACGAAAGCCATTGCTCACAGCCGAAGCCGCCCTGCAATGCCTATTATGCCCGACGCCGTCGCGTCCATCGCTGCCCAGCCCGCGGTTCGTGACGATCGCGATCCGCCCCTTGTCTCGGGCCAGGGTATGTCGCTTATACGTCAAATCCGAATTTCGGTAAAGTGGAATATTTTACGAGGTGGGCTTGACGGGCGATGTGGCGGAAGTGGTCGTCGCTGTTTTGCCCGACGGGCACGGGCAGGCGAGGACGACGGCTTCGCCCAAAGAGTTGAGACGGCAGCTTTTGAGGACAGAGAGTAAGTCCGCCGGCGCGGTCATCATCGACGGCTTGTGCCCCTGGACGGACATTCAACGGAAACCTCGAAATTCCTCATGGAATTCTGGCCAAGCGCGTGCAGCGCGAGCCCGGAACGATTTTTACCGAAGGTTGTTAAGGCTCAAATTATCTGATGTCGCTTCTATCGTGGCATGACGCCAGCAAGGGAAGGCGCTTTCGCCCAGCTTGAGGCCCCGAGCTCTTTGTTGAAGAGTCGCGGTCGGCCTTACGTTCGGTCGAACTCTAAAAGGAAAAACGGCATGACGAAAAGCACGCTCGATCTGGCACGTGCCAGGTTAAAGGCATACGTCGATAAGGATCGGACAGCGATCGAAGCGCTTCTTGCGGACGACTATCACTTCTCAAGTCCAATCGACAATGAGTTGGATCGTGCGACTTATCTGCGCCGTTGCTGGCCCAACAGCGAGAAGACCAATTCGTTCGATGAAGTCATCGCGACCGAGGATGGAAGCCGAGCAGTCATCGTCTATGAGGCAGCTGCCGCAGGGGGGCACAGGTTTCGTAATTGCGAGGTAACCACTGCTCGCGGAGACAAGATCGTTCGGGTGGAAGTCTACTTTGGATGGGATATGCCTCACAAAGCGCCGAAAGGCGGCTCCGTCGAAAATGACGGCGAGGGTCACGCTTAGCGGGATGCCGGTCGAGCTACGATCAACAACGCAGCTTTGGCATTTGTAGGCCCTTGGTCTCATCCCATGCGCGGTCATCCACGTCTCGACCTCGTCCGGGTTCGTCAGGATCACAGGCATCGCTTTCGCGCGGATGGCATTGCAACATGCTAGCGAAGCCGCGCGCGCATTATCACTATCACTGACGGCAGGAGGCTCAGTAAGCGAGCTTTGGGTACCAGTCGGTGCCGCGGCCTTCTGGCGTGGTATCGAGGATGGTCCAGAGCGGATCGAAGTCGGGCGCGCCGCGCGGATCCTGTTGGGGGTCGGCCATCGTGCCGCTCATCTCGCCGGACCAAAAATGTCGGATCGTGCCGTCGCGCTGTGTGAACACGCTGTAGCCGGGCACGTCGGCATCCTCGGCGCTGACATAGTCGCGCGTGTAATCGCCGGAGATGTCAGAGAAGACCTTGTGCCGCGTCCAGCCGCGCGCCTTCTTTGCCTCGATCAACCTGGCGATCGGTGACCGCGCGATGAAGACGAACCCGATACGCTGCTCGATGTCGGGTAATTTGTGCTCCCATGTGCTCATGAATGAGGTGCACATCGGGCAGGGCGTCTGCCGCTGCGGCCCGAACATGTAGCTGTAGACCGCGAGCGTCTGCTTGCCGTCGAACAAATCGACGAAATTCACTTTGCCATTCTCGCCTTCAAACACGTAGTTTTTCTTCACCTCGCCGCCGGGCGGAAGCGCCCGGCGCAGTTCAGCGACAAGCTCGATCTGACGACGCAGCTCGATCTCCTTCGTCAGGAGGTCTTGCCGGGCGCGACGATAATCGACGCTTTCGTTGGGAAAATGAGCCTTGTTCGTACCAGCAAGCTCCGAAGCAGGCTTCAGGATGGAACTATCCATTGCATGACCTCTGGTTGGGGCCGATATCTGGGAAGACGTCCGGCGGCACCTCGTTCCGACACCTTCGCTCAACTATTTGGAAAGCGCTCGGTTGGTCCAAAAGATCCTGCTGCGGGTCGCTGCGGTGTTTCGAGCGCGCGTGGCCTCTAGGCCAAACGCCTGCTCATCAAGGTCGGTCCTTGGGTCCTTGCCCCTGAGCATAGTCGCCATGCAACCCTGACCGCTTAGCGATGCCTTCCATTGGCAAACCGGACGTGACGAACCAATCAGTCGGTGTCCTAGATCACCCCCGCCAGCCGCAACGCCACGCCCGCCGCGCAACTGCCGGCCAGCACCGTCAACATCCCCAGCTTGAACCGGAAGATCGCAGTTGCCGCCGCGATCGACAGCAGCAGCGCGGGGATGTCGATGCTGGTCAGCACCGGCATGTCGAAGTCCAGCGGAAACGCATGCACCGGCACGGTCTCGCGGAACAGCGTGTGCAGCGCGAACCAGATCGAGAGGTTGAGGATCACGCCGACGACGGCGGCGGTGATAGCGCTCAGCGCGCCCGCAAGCCCGGTGTTGCCGCGCAGCCGTTCGATGTAGGGAGCACCGACAAAGATCCAGAGGAAGCAGGGCGTGAAGGTGACCCAGGTCGCGAGCAATCCGCCGAGCGTGGCCGCAAGCATCGGCGACAGACCGCTGGCGTCGCGGTAGGCGGCCATGAAGCCCACGAACTGGAGCACCATGATCAGCGGACCCGGCGTGGTCTCGGCCATGCCGAGGCCGTCGAGCATCTCGTGCGGCTTGAGCCAGTGATAGTGCTCGACCGCCTGCTGGGCGACATAGGCCAGCACTGCGTAGGCGCCGCCGAAGGTGACCATCGCCATTTTCGAGAAGAACAGCGCGATGTGACTGAAGACATTGGCCTGCCCGAGCACAAGCACGAGCGCGATCACCGGCACCAGCCAGAGCGCAAGCCACAGCGCGCCGACGCGAATGGTGCGGGCGGTGTTGGGTCGGACATGATCGGGCACGGCGTCGCCCAGCATGCTGTCGATCAAGGCGCTGCTGCCGCCGTGACCATGACCGGCCGGCGCGAACTCCGGACGGCCGCTTCTCGCGCCGGCATAGCCGATGATGCCTGCGGCGATGATGATGATGGGGAAGGGGACGGCAAAGAAGAAGATCGCGACGAAGGCCATCGCGGCGAGCGCGATCATGATGCGGTTCTTCAGCGCGCGCTTGCCGACGCGCACCACGGCCTCGACGACGATGGCGAGCACGGCGGCTTTCAAGCCGAAGAACAGCGCCTCGACGAAGCTGACATTGCCGTAGGCGGCGTAGACGTAGCTGAGGCCCATGATGGCGATGATGCCGGGCAGGATGAACAGTCCGCCCGCCATCAGCCCGCCGGCAGTGCGATGCATCAGCCAGCCGATATAGGTTGCGAGCTGCTGCGCCTCCGGGCCCGGCAAGAGCATGCAGTAGTTCAGCGCATGGAGGAAGCGGCCTTCCGAGATCCACTTCTTTTCCTCGACCAGGATGCGGTGCATCACCGCGATCTGGCCCGCGGGCCCGCCAAAACTCAGGCAGGCGACACGGAGCCAGACGCGAAAGGCTTCACTGAAGCTGACGCCGTGACCGGCATCAGCTCCGGTTTCGATCGTACGCGTATCCATCAAGCCTTTGCCTTGTTGGTCGGCCAGTTATGGGTCTCAGACGTCGCGTCACGGCACCAGCGGTAGAACGCGTCGTAGAGCAGCATGCCGGCCTCGAGCTGTTCGAGGTCGTCATCATACATCCGCGACAGCCCGAGCGAAGCCGCGAGCAGGCCGGGGGCCTCCGGCGCAAGGTCGGGCCGCGCGGTGTCGGCGCCGCGTACCATTGTTGCGAGCCGGAGCAGCGCCGGCGCGGCAATCCCGAACTCCTCGATCATGACATCGAAGGTGCAGAGCTCGCCACGGTGGCTCCAGAACACGTTCTCGATGTCGAAGGGGGCGGCGTTGAAGCGTTCGCCGACGGCGACCACTTCGGACGGTGCCACGAACAGGAACACCGCATTGGGATCGACGAAGCGTCGGATCAGCCAGGGGCAGGCGATGCGATCGACCTTGGGCCGCGCCCGTGTCACCCAGACGGTGCGTCCCTTGACGTCGCGCGGCGGTAGCTTGCGGGTATCGAGCAGCGGCAGCTTTGCGTCCTTCCAGCCCTCGAATCCGCCTTCCAGCGTCTCGGCCTGGACCCCAAGCTGCCTGAGCCAGGCCGCCGTGCCCTGCGCCAGCTTTGCGCCGCGCAGGCAGGAGACGATGGCGGTGCGGCCGGCGAATTCGGCACCCCATTCCGGAACATTGTCGTGGCTGAGCTTGATCGAACCTGGGATCAACCGCCGGTCGGCGGCAAAATCCTCGTCGGTGCGCACGTCAATCAGGGCAGGGGCATTCGCCGTGCCGATCAACCGTGCCAGCTTGTCAGATGATATCGTCGTGTAGGAAGACATGATGCGCCCTCGTAAGAACAAACGGGACGCGATACTTGGGCATGTCGCCTCGTGGGGAGATCGCTCAAATCCCCATGACCTTCATTACACCGAAACGCCCCCGACCTGTCAATCGGCTCGTTCCTCGATTTTGCCCGGACCTCCCGCAGGTCTATATTGGTGTCAACGGGCCGAACCTCTCGGAGACTTTGCGATGCATTCCCATTCCGTCGAACAATGGACCCATGACCACGCCTTCCTGGGCGAGAAGCACGACGAGAACGAGCGGCGCACCTGGCTCGTCGTCATCCTGACGCTGGTCATGATGGTCGGCGAGATCGTCGCCGGCTCGCTGTTCGGCTCGATGGCGCTGCTCGCCGACGGCTGGCACATGGGCACGCATGCGGCGGCGCTGGGGATTGCCGCGTTCGCGTATCGCTTTGCGCGGCGGCACCTGGGGAGCTCGCATTTCAGCTTCGGCACCGGCAAATTCGGCGATCTCGCCGCCTTCGCCAGCGCGATCATCCTCGGCCTGATCGCGGTCGAGATCGCCTATGAGAGCGTGCTGCGGCTGATCAATCCGGTGCCGATCGTTTATGGCGAGGCGATAGTGGTCGCCGCCCTCGGCCTGTGCGTCAACCTCGCCAGTGCCTGGCTGCTCCGCGACAACCATGGTCATCACCATCATGGCCATGCGCATGATGATCACGATGACCATGATCACCACCACCACGACAACAATCTCCGCGCGGCCTATGTCCACGTCATGGCGGACGCGGCGACCTCGGTGCTGGCGATCGCCGCGCTCCTGGTTGCCATGTATTCGGGATGGGCCTGGGCCGATCCGGCGGTCGGCCTGATCGGCAGCGCCGTGATCGCGAGCTGGGCGTTCGGCCTGATCAAGACATCAGGCGCGGTGCTGCTTGACGTGCGCGCTGACGAGAAGCTCGAGCGTGTGATCCGGGCGCGCATGGAGATCGGCGACGACCGCGTCACCGATTTGCATCTCTGGCAGGTCGGCCCCGGCCATTGTGCCGTGCTGGTGTCGGTGGTGTCGGACCAGCCGAAGCAGCCGGCGGTCTACAAGAAGCGGCTCGCCGGACTGAAGGGGCTCAGCCACGTCACCGTCGAGGTCGAGACCTGCCCGCATTGAGCCTGCCCGCATTGGCGATAGTTTTTAAGGGAATTCTGCGAACGGACCAGGGTTGATCCTCGGTCACAGCCGACAAGACAGCCGACCTGGCTGCAAGGGAGGAACGAATGATGCCAAAGATCAAAAAGATCAAGCTCGCCGTCGTTGTCGCTGCACTCGTTCTGTCCGGTCATGCGGTGCTCGCGCAGTCCGAAAAGACCGGTGTCGAGAAGCTCTACGTGTTCAATTGCGGGGAGGGCACCGCCGGCGACATCTCGCGCTGGACGCCCGGCCTCAACGAGGGCAAGACGATGGACTTCGTCGACAGCTGCTATCTCGTCAAGCACGCCAAGGGCTGGTTTCTGTGGGATACCGGCATCGCCGACGCAGTCGCCGCGATGCCGAATGGCCTTGCGCCCGCCGATCCCAAAGCCGTGACCTGGCGCCGGCCGAAGATGCTTGCCGCGCAGCTCGAACAGCTCGGCCTCAAGCCCGGTGACGTCAAGATGATGGCCGTCTCGCACACCCATCCCGACCATACCGGCAATGTCGAGCTGTTCCCGCAGGCCATGCTCTATGTGCAGAAGGCCGAGTATGACTGGCCCGGCGCCAACAACGAGCCGCGCTTCAAGCCGTCGCATCCGGTCGAACTGCTTGCGGGCGACAAGGACGTGTTCGGCGACGGCAGCGTGACCATCCTGTCGACGCCCGGCCATACGCCGGGACACCAATCGCTGCTGGTGAAGCTGCCGAAGACCGGCGCCGTCGTGCTGTCGGGCGATGCGGTGCATTTCAAAGACAATTGGGACAACCGCCGTGTGCCGAGCATGAACGCCAACAAGGACCAGAGCGCGGCCTCGATGCAGAAGATCGCCGACACGCTCGGCAAGGAGAAGGCGCAACTCTGGATCAACCACGACAAGATCCAGCGCGACAGCCAGAAGATGTCGCCCGAGTTTTACGACTAGCTTCCCGCGACGCCCCTGTTGCCACTACGGTGGCAGCAGGGGCGTGCTAGCGCCCTCAGCAAGCTCCGCAACGGGAGACGATTGTGGGTGAGTGGGCCGGGGTTGCGATCGCGCTGGCGTCGAGCAGCCTTGGCGGCACTGCCGCGGCGATCACCCGCTATCTGGTCGGCGGCGCCGATCCGATCCTGCTCGCGATCCTGCGCTGGGGGATCGGCTTTCTCTGCCTGCTGCCGTGCGCGCTTCTGCTCGGCGTGCGCTGGCCGCAGCGGTCCGACTGGCCGGCCGTGGCGCTGCTCGGCATCTGCTTTTTCGGCGTGTTCTTCATCCTCTACAACATCGCGGTGTCCTACACGACCGCCGCGCGCGCCAGTCTCGCGCTGGCGACGCTGCCGCTCCACACCATGGTGGTCGGCGCCATCCTCGGCGTCGAGCGGCTGACGGCGCGCAAGATCACCGGCGTCGGCATCGCGGTGCTCGGCGTGGCGGCGGCACTGGCCGCGGGCCTGGCGCAAAGCCCGCCCGAGGCCTGGCGCGGCGAGCTGATCATGACCGGTGCCGTGTTCTGCATGGCGTTCTACAACGTGCTGTCGCGCCCGCTGATGCAGCGCTCCAGCCCGCTCGGCTTTCTCACGGTCGGCATGGGAGCAGGCGCCGCCGTGCTGGTGCTTGCGGGTATCGTGAAGGGCAGCTTTGCAGCGCTGGGGCAGTTCACGACGGCGCAGTGGATTGCCGGCATCTATCTCGGCATCGGCGGCGGTGCGCTCGCCTTCATCCTCTGGGTCATGGCGCTGGCGCGCGCGACGCCGACCCGGGTCGCCAATACGATGACGGTCAATCCGATCGCCGCCACCTTGCTCGCCGCGCTGCTGATCGGCGAGCCGATCACGCCAAATCTACTGATCGGGCTGGTCGCCGTGTTCGCCGGCATCTGGATCGCGACCGGCGAAACGAAGCCGGCCTAGGTGCGCGGTGCCGTGACCGGCGGCGGGCTCGCTTCCGGCGCCTTCTTCGGTTTCGGCGAGCCGGCGTAGAAGGAGATCAGCCAGACCAGGATGACGGCGAGGAGATAGACACCCCAGGCCTGCGGCGGCGTAGTCGCCCAGCGCAGGAGGCCTTTGAATGTGCGGGGTGGGCGCGTGTCTTCGGTCATGCTGCGCTTGTGCGCGAAAGCTCCGGCCCGGTCAATCCGGCCGCGGTTGCGCGCGGATCATGAACAGCGCGGCCAGCGCCGAGAGGCTGAGCGCGGAGGAGACGATCAGCACCTTGGCGCCCATGACGTCGATGAGCAGGCCAAAGGCCAGCGGCGCCACGGCCTGCGCCATCCGTGCCGGCGCGCCGATGATGCCGAGGCGATAGCCGAAATCCTTGGGGCCGAAGATCGACAGCGGCAGCGTGCCGCGCGCGATGGTCAGGATGCCGTTGCCGGAGCCGTGGAATAGCGCAAACGCACTGGCCGCGGCGCCGCCGAAGATCGCCACGACCACCGCGCCGATCGGGTGAGTGAGGCAGGCGAGCCGCGTCGACCACAGCGGATGAAAGCGGCTGAGGAAGCCTGCCTCCAGAACCCGTGCGGCCACTTGCGCGGGGCCGATCAGCGCACCGGCCGCGATCGCCTCGACCGGCGTCGCGCCGGTTGCCTCCAGGATGCGCGGGAAATGCGCGGCCATCGCGCCGGTGACGGTCCAGACCGCGGCAAAGATGAAGGCGAGCAGCACCATGGTGCGGTCGAGCGGCAGATGCGGCTTCGCCGCTGTCGCCGCTGCTTGCTTGGCGCCCTTGATCGTCGGCAGCAGGAAGAAATTGAGCGGCAGGCCGATCAGGATATTGGCAGCGGCCCAGGCGAAGCAGGTGTCGCGCCAGCCAAAATGCGACAGGCCCCAGGCGGTGAGCGGCCAGCCGACGGTCGATGCAAAGCCCGCCATCAGCGTGATGCCGGTGATCGGCCTGCGCGCCTCGGTGCCGTAGATGCGCCCGAGCGCGGCGAAGGCGGCGTCGTAGAGACCCATCGCCATGCCGATGCCGAGCACGAGCCAGGCCATTGCCATCACCGCCACCGATTGCGAGAGGCCGAGCAGAACGAGGCCGGCGGCGATCGTCAGGTTCGACACCGAGAGGACCTGCCGGCCGCCGACCAGATCGATCTGTCGCCCGATGCGCGGCCCGAGCAGCGCCGAAATCACCAGCGAGGCCGAGAACGCGCCAAACACCCAGTTGGAGGAGATACCGAGATCGCGCGCCATGGGATCGGCGAGCAGCGCCGGCAGATAGTAGCTCGAGGCCCAGGCCAGGGTCTGCGTGGTACCGAGCGCCAGGATGATCGGAAGCTGGCGCTGGCTCATATCCCCGTATTTCTGATCGGCGGTGTCATCATTCGCATTTGCCGCCCGAGGCGGGAGCGCGTCAACAGCGTCCGCGACATATGCGACCTGCCGCGGGCGGGAGCCTTGGCCGTGAGCGGAGCTTTGGCGACGCAAGCTCCGCGCGCCGCCTTTCGCTCGTCACGAATGCACGCCATAATGGCGCATGCAATTGACCTCTCGCCTTGCGCTGATGAACTGGTTGGCCGGCCAGGGGCTCACCGGCCTGCCCGAACCCGAACTGCTGCGCGGCTTCTGCGAGCGCTGCCGCGCCGAGGGGCTGGAACTCTCGCGTGGCCTTGTCGTCATCGATACGCTGCACCCGATCTACGAGGGTCGCGCCTTCCGCTGGAGCGATACACCGACCAACGAGAGCGACGTCGTCGAATACGGCTCGACGGCCGAGGGCGACGCGGCCAACAATTGGCGCCGGTCGGTTTTCTATCATTTGCTCGAGCACGGTCACGACGAGATGGTGATCGACCTCGCCGACGCGCCCTCGCTCGATTTTTCGCAAATCGGCGAGCTCGCCGAAACCGGTCATCGCCATTTCCTGGCCTTTGTGCACCGCTTCGGGGAGACCGGAGCGCTGGGGCAGATGGACTGCCTCTACTCCTCCTGGACAACGCGATGCGACAGCGGCTTCGCCGACGCCGAACTCGCCGCGCTGCGCGATCTCGTGCCGGTGCTGGGGCTCGCGATCAAGTCGGCGCAGCAGGTCGACATCGCGCGCACGCTCGGCCGCGTCTATCTCGGCCGCGATGCGTCAGAGCAGGTCTTGAGCGGACGTATCTCGCGCGGCGTCACCGAGCGCATCAACGCCGTGCTGTGGTATTCGGATCTGCGCGGCTCGACCGGAATCAGCGAGAGCATCGGCCCCGACGAGATCATCCCGTTCCTCAACGACTATGCGCAGGCCGTGATCGACGCGATCCACGACGCCGGCGGCGACGTGCTGAAGCTGATCGGCGACGGCGTGCTTGCGATGTTCACCGGTGAAGACATGGCGCATGCCCGGCGCGCGGCGCTGCGCGCCGAGCATCTGTTCCGCAAGAACGTCGCTGCGCTGAACCTGAGGCGGGGCGCGGAGGGCCGTCCCACCACGTCCGCCTATATCGGCCTGCATGTCGGCGAGGTCTTCTACGGCAATATTGGCAGCGAGGACCGGCTCGACTTCACCGTGGTCGGTCCGACCGTGAACGAGGTCAGCCGCATCGCCTCGATGAGCCGTTCGGTCGATCGCGAGCTGCTGGCATCGGCAGAATTCTACAAGGGCCTCGACGCCGCCGGCCGCCGCTATCTCGTCTCCACAGGCCGCTACGCGCTGCGTGGCATCGGCCGTGCGCAGGATCTCTACACGCTTGATCCGGAGGTGGACGCGAGCGAGCCGGTGACAGGCAGCTACGAGCGGTATCTGGCGAACTAGGCTGGCTGCTTCAACATACTCCGTCATTGCGAGGAGCTCTTGCGACCAAGCAATCCAGACTGTCTCCGCGGACGGATTCTGGATTGCTTCGCTTCGCTCGCAATGACGGTGCAGCTAACACCGCGCCACCGCCTCATCGCCCACCATGTCCGGCTGCCGGTCCAGCGCCACCGCGGGCGAGAGCCAAATGACCAGCGCCTGCACGCCGAACACGGCGGCGGCGAGATAGAGGCACGCTTCGGCGCTCCACAGGCCGCCGACGATCGCACCCAGCGCCGAGCCGACCGGACGGGCGCCATAGCTCATGATGTTGATGGCGGAGACGCGGCCGAGCAGGCGAGGCGGCGTCACCGACTGGCGCAGCGTCGTGGTCGAGATCACCCACAGGATCGGCCCGACGCCGAGCAGAAAGAAGCTCAAGGCCGCAAGCCAGGGCGAGGGGACCAGCACCGTCAGCGCCATCACCACCGCCGCGACGAAGCCGGTAACGGGGCCGAGGCCGACGACCGTGCCGAACGCGATGCGCTTCATCACCCGCGTCGCGAACAGCGCGCCGATCACCATGCCGACACCGTACATCGTCAGCACGGTGCCGACGCCGACCGCGTTTAGGCCGAGGTGACGTACGGCATAGGGCACGAACACCGCGATCTGCAGGAACCATCCGGTGTTGAAGATGAACTGGGTGATGAACACCGGCCGCAGCAGCGGATGATGAAACACGAAGGCCGCGCCTTCGCGGATGTCCTGAAACGGATGCCGCCGTGGCGCCGGCGTGCGGGCGGGCTCGTAGATGCCGGAGAGCAGCACGACGGCGATCGCGGACAGCGCGGCCGCAAAGCCGAAGGCCGGGCTCGCGCCCCACCACCCGACCAGCGCGCCGCCGAGCGCAGGGCCGCTGGCGAAGGCGATGGTGCGTGCGAGCTCGATCCGCGCATTGGCCGCCGGTAGCAGGTCCGAACTCACCAGCGAGGGCACCAGCGCCGGCGCGGCCACGCTGTAGACGACGGTGCCGCACACGGCGGCAAAGCCGAGCAGCGCCAGCAGCGGCAGATTGAGCGCGCCGAGCGCGAGCAGCAGCACGATCGCTGCAAGGGCCGCGGCCCGCAGCGCCTCGGCGCCCGCCATCAGCGAACGGCGGGAGATGCGGTCGGCCAGCAGGCCGGCGGGGATGGCGAAGAGGACGAAGGGCAGGGTCAGCGCGGTCTGGAGCAGGCCGGTCTGGCCTTCTGCCACGCCGAGCGTCAGCACCGCGACGATGGGGGCCGCGGCCAGCGCGATCTGTTCGGCCGACTGTGCCGCCAAATTGGACCAGGCGAGGCGGTTGAATGTCTCGGGGAGGCGCGGGGGAATTGACATGGCTCGTTTCCTGCAAAGTCGGGTTGGCGCCAGTATCCGCCTCGGGAGGCTCCCAAACCCACCCGCTTCCCGACAGGGGCGACACATAGCGACCGCCGAGGGACCGACGCGGCTAGATGCAGTTGCAAATGAGTTGCAATAAGGCTCGACTTCGGTATTCTCGCCGCATGGATGCTCGCTCTCCCGATCTGACCCGAGATGCTGCCGGCTGGCGCAATGACGCGCCGATGACAAAGAGCCTGGCCGAGGTGAATGCCTCGGTCGCCCTCCCCATCGCGGGGGTGTGGTGGCGGCGCCTGCTCGCCTTCGTCGGCCCGGGCTATCTGGTTTCGGTCGGCTACATGGACCCCGGCAATTGGGCGACGGATCTCGCCGGCGGGTCCAAGTTCGGCTACACGCTGCTCTCCGTCATCCTGCTCTCGAATTTGATGGCGATCCTGCTGCAATCGCTGGCGGCACGGCTCGGCATCGTCACCGACCGCGACCTCGCGCAGGCCTGCCGCGGGACCTATTCGCCGGCCGTGAACTTTCTACTCTGGCTTGCCTGCGAGGCGGCGATCATCGCCTGCGATCTCGCCGAGGTCATCGGCACCGCGATCGCGCTCAAGCTGCTGTTCGGCATTCCCCTGATTGGCGGCGCGCTGATCGCCGCGCTGGATGCCTTTTTGCTGCTCATCCTGATGAATCGGGGCTTCCGTTTCCTCGAAGCCTTCGTCATCGCGCTGCTCGTCGTGATCGCAGTCTGCTTCACCGTCCAGCTTGCCGCGGCAGCCCCGCCGGTCGCCGAGATGCTGAGGGGATTTGTGCCGAAGACCGAGATCTTCACCAACCCCGAAATGCTCTACATCGCGATCGGCATCATCGGCGCCACCGTGATGCCGCATAATCTCTATCTGCACTCCTCGATCGTGCAGACGCGCGCCTATGAGCGCAACGACGAAGGCCGGCGCGAGGCGATCAAATGGGCGACGACGGATTCGACCATCGCCCTGATGCTGGCGCTGTTCATCAATGCCGCGATCCTCGTGGTGGCTGCTGCAACCTTCCACAAGAGCGGCCATTCCGACGTCGCCGAGATCGGCCAGGCGTTCGAGCTGCTGTCTCCGTTGCTCGGCCTCGGCATCGCCTCGACGCTGTTCGCAGTGGCGCTGCTCGCCTCGGGCCTGAATTCAACGGTGACGGCGACGCTCGCCGGCCAGATCGTGATGGAGGGCTTTCTCGACCTGCGCCTGCCGAGCTGGGCGCGGCGGTTGCTGACCCGCGGCATCGCGATCATTCCCGTGATCGTCGTCACCGCGATCTATGGCGAGCGCGGCACGGCTGATCTGCTGGTATTCAGCCAGGTCGTGTTGTCGATGCAATTGCCCTTCGCCGTCATCCCGCTGGTCCGCTTCGTCTCCGACCGCCGCAAGATGGGCAAGTTCGTCATACCGGTATGGGTCGCGGCGATCGCGTGGATCGTCGCCGGCATCATCGTGGTTTTGAACTTGAAGCTGCTCGCGGACACGCTGTTCGGGTGACCACACCACGGCTGTCGTCGTCCGGCTTGACCGGACGACCCAGTATTCCAGAGACAGTAGTGACTGAGCCGAGGCGCCGCGGCGTACTGGATGCCCCGCTTTCGCGGGGCATGACGGAGAGCTAATCCTGCGGCTCGGACGTCGCTTCGCCTTGCGCGTCGATGCGCAGCCAACCTGACGGCGCGAGGCGCTGCTGCGGCAGGAAGCGGGCCTTGTAGTCCATCTTCTTGGAGCCCTCGATCCAGTAGCCGAGATAGACGTAAGGCAATCCCTGCCGCCGGGCGCGGGCAATGTGGTCGAGGATCATGAAGGTGCCCATCGAGCGGCTGACTTCGCCCGGCTCGAAGAACGAATAGACCATCGACAGGCCGTCGCTGAGCACGTCGGTCAGCGCCACCGCGATCAACTCCTCGCCGCGGCCGGTGATGCCGCTGTCGGGACCGCGCTTGCGGTACTCGATGATACGGGTCTCGACGTGGCTGTCCTCGACCATCATGGCGTAGTCGAGCACGGTCATGTCGGCCATGCCGCCATGGCGGTGACGGGAATCGAGATAGGCGCGGAACACCGAATATTGCTCGGAGGTCGGCACCGCGCTGCGCTGCTCGCCGATGATGTCGGCGTTGCGCGCGATGACTTTGCGGAAGTTGCGGGAGGGGCGGAACTCGTTGGCGATCACCCGGACCGAGACGCAGGCGCGACACTGGTCGCAGGCGGGACGGTAGGCGATCGACTGGCTGCGACGAAAGCCGCCATGGGTCAGGAGGTCGTTGAGGTCACCGGCGCGCTCACCTACGAGGTGCGTAAACACCTTGCGCTCGTGCCGGCCCGGCAGATAGGGGCAGGGGGAGGGCGCCGTGAGGTAAAATTGTGGGGTGTCGCGCGAGTGCTGGGTCAAGGGACGTCGTGGGCCTCCAAAATGTGCATCAGCATCGCGCTACGAAAGCCCCCGGTCAATCGGTCTACTCGGCAGGTCAGATCGGACAGCATAGCGGGTCCAGGTTGATAGGTTCTTGATCCAGGTTGGTTGATCAGTAGGTCCTTGATCGAAAGGTCGCTGATCAGTAGGTCCTGGCGCCCTGGGGCACCGGCGCACGAACGGAATTGTTGATCACGACCGTTCCCAACAAGAAATCCTGCAGCAAGCGCCTGCGGCCGTTGAAGAGGCCGACCAGGACGACGAAAGGCGACAGGAACGAGACGGTCACCCAGAACAGCACGGCGTGGGTGGCCCCGAGCACGAAATAGCCGGGCGCGCCGTACCAGGTGCGCAACTCAAGATCCATCACGCGCATGCCGATGGTCGCGGACGACGGACCGCCGATGCAGGCGCCGTAATAGACGATGGCCCAGATCACGGAGGCCGGCCAGGCCAGCCAGAACAGCGCCCAGCCGATGCCGAGCGTGACCACGCCGAACACCGCGATGAAGAGGTAGCCGAGGATCACCGGCACCGAGATCACAACCATGTCGATCAGGAAGGCGAAGACCCGCCGCGTCGCAACGCCGCGGAACAGTTCCGGGTGCAGATAGGGATCGTAGGCATGTGGCTGCGCCCCACCGTCATTGCGCCAGGCATTGCCCGAGTCCGAGTACGACATGACCATTCTCCCGAGGGAAACTCCCGTGGCAGGACTCCCGTGGAAGGACATGGGAACAGGCCGTCCGCGTGCCAAGGGCGCCGAGATTAACAAGCCGAAATATTCCGGCGATTCGGGGGCGGCGGAGGCGGGAGGAAAGGACGCGGCGCCACACCCTCAGTGTCGTCCTGGCGAAAGCCAGGACCCATTACCCCAGGGACAAGCTTGGCGAAAACTGGAAGTTAGTACGTTCGCCGGTATCGATACCGCGTGCTCTCGCTAGATCACCCGGTATGGGTCCTGGCTTTCGCCAGGACGACGATTAGAGACAGGGGCGCTCGGCCTTCGCCGGGACGACCTTGGGGCCTACCCCTGCGTCCGCAGCTTCTCCGCCGCCTTCGGTGCGAAATAACTCAGCACACCGTCGGCGCCGGCGCGCTTGAAGGCGAGCAGGCTCTCCATCATGGCGCGGTCGCCGTCGAGCCAGCCGTTGTTGGCGGCGGCCGCGATCATCGCGTATTCGCCGGACACCTGATAGGCGAAGGTCGGCATCGCGAACGTGTCCTTCACGCGGCGGACGACGTCGAGATAGGGCATGCCGGGCTTGACCATCACCATGTCGGCGCCCTCGGCGATGTCGAGCTCGACCTCGCGGAGCGCCTCGTCGGTGTTGGCGCTGTCCATCTGGTAAGTGCGCTTGTCACCGGTGAGCGTCTTGGCCGAGCCGATGGCGTCGCGGAACGGGCCGTAAAAGGCGGAGGCGTATTTTGCGGCATAGGCCATGATCTGCACGTCGAGCAGGCCGGTGCGATCCAGGCCCTCGCGGATCGCGGCAACGCGGCCGTCCATCATGTCGGAGGGCGCGATGATGTCGCAGCCGGCTTCGGCCTGCACCAGGGCCTGACGCACGAGCACAGCGACCGTCTCGTCGTTCAGGATCTTGCCGTCGGAGATCAGGCCGTCATGGCCGTGGCTGGTGAAGGGATCGAGCGCGACGTCGCAGAGAATGCCGATCTCCGGGAATTCCTTCTTGATCGCGCGCACCGCCTGGCAGACCAGATTGTTCGGGTTGGTGGCTTCCGAGCCCTCCTCGTCGCGCAGGGACGGATCGGTGTAGGGAAACAACGCGAGGCACGGGATGGTGAGCTTCATCGCCCGCTCGGCGTCGCGCACGGCCTGGTCGACACTGAGACGCTCGACACCCGGCATCGAGGCGATCTGCTCGCGCTTGTTGTTGCCGTCGATCAGAAACAGCGGCCAGATCAGATCGTCCGTCGTGAGCACGTTCTCGCGCACCATGCGCCGGGCCCATTCGGCCTTGCGGTTGCGGCGCGGGCGGACGGTCAGATCGAGGGCAGGGGAGGCCCCAGTGCCATCCCGGCGCGAGACCTCGCGCAACTCGATCGGACGTCCGTATTTGATCGCCATTACTTTTCCTCCGGCTGGAATTATTCTTATACCAGCTCGCATGGTTCCCGTCACCGCGGGTTGACCTGTCGCAAAAGATGGCAGCCGATTGATTTTGCGGGCCAAAGCAGCCAGAAGGGGGCATGTCCGAGATCTCCACCCGCGATGCGGCCCGCGACAGCACCAGGGATGCCGTCCGAGACAATGCCAGAGACAGCGCCATGTCGGTGGCGGCGATCTCGTCGGAGCGGGCTGAATCCGACGACAATGTCTGGACGCGCCGGCTCGTGCTGTTCCTGCGGGTGATGGCGCTGCTCTCGATCCTCAAGGGCCTCTATCATTGGGCGCAGGTGACGGGCTTCGTGGGCGGCGAGGACGAGGCCTTCGAGAACCAGTCGATGGCCTGGCAGGCCTCGACCATTTACTTCGCCGTGATCGAACTCGTTGCCGCGGTCGGGCTGTGGCTGGCGACGCCTTGGGGCGCCGTGGTGTGGCTGACGACCGTGGTGTCGATGGCGGTGATCGAGCTGATGTTCCCGGGCATCTACGGCGGCAGCCTGGTCGTGGTCGGCGTCGAAGCCTTCATGCTGGCGGCCTATCTCGCGCTCGCCTGGATGGCCGCACGCGAACGACCGCCATAGCAAACTCTCTTGCCCCGACTCTGCGCTCGGCTTCGCTGTGTTGGTCCGGGACACGAGATTGTCGCGCTTGGTTGACGGTTGGTTGCGTAAAATTCGACGTAAGTTTTCGCTAACCAGCGTGTTCCGCCACAGCTCTTACGCGGCCGTTTCGAAACGGGGCGGGGCTGTTCTGGAATGCGACAATCGGGGCGGACGGAGGGTGAACAGGACCTTGCGAGAGTCAACAGACTGTTGCGAAAAGTGCTTGTGGGACAGGCTTAATCCGCAATTCACTGTCTTAAATTCATGATCTCTTTATTCTCTTATTTAAGCCGATCTTCAAACGAGCCCCTTAAGTTGCACCTATCAGACGGGACACAAGTTTCGTCGAATGAGTGTCGATAAAAACGACAACAGGGGAAGTGTCATGATGAAAGCCGTCGCAACTGCGGCAGATACCGCAGAGCGCGTCTCCGGCCAGCAGGGTTCGGTGCAGACGCTCTATCTGGAAGCTTTGACTCTGGTGGAGCGGCTGCATCGCCGGCTGCTCGACGTCATCAAGGACGAGTTCGATCGCCGCGGCCGTGCGGACATCAACTCGGTGCAGGCGCTGCTGCTCTACAACATCGGCGACAAGGAGCTGACCGCGGGCGAACTGCGCACGCGCGGTTATTACCTCGGCTCCAACGTTTCCTACAATCTGAAGAAGCTCGTCGAGCTCGGCTTCCTCGACCATCAGCGCTCGCGCGTCGATCGCCGCTCGGTGCGCATCCGCCTGACGCCGCAGGGCCAGGAAATCCGCCGCATCGTCGACTCGCTCTACCAGAAGCACGTCAAGACGGTCGAACAGGTCGGCGGCATCTCGGGCGAGGAGTTCTCGACCCTGAACAAATCGCTGCACCGCCTCGAGCGGTTCTGGACCGACCAAATCCTGTATCGTCTCTGAGTTCTTTTCGACGGGACAAGGCCAAGCCGGCCCGCAACAAGACCGGCAAGCCTCCCGAACGTGCCTGAGCTTCCCCAAGCGCGCCGGCCCGGCTGTGTCCGGACCGGTGCGTTTTTCCATTTCGCTGTTGCGAAAAAAATCCCCGACACCAGGGAACGAGTTCCCGGTTCGATGCTTATCTCCTCCGGATCGGAGGCTGACGATGCTGGTCGAGCGTGGCGTGGGGGTGATGAACGTGGAACTCGTGAGCGAGGCCTACGCCATCGCCGCGAACTATCTTCGCCGCTCCGGCGCGATCCGGGACACCCTCGTCACCGACGAGCGCCTGCTCGAGATCGTCATCAAGCTGCTCCAGCACGGCGAATTCAACAAGATCAGGCTGGCCAACAAGGCCATTGTCAGGTTCGAGGCGCAGTCCGAGGCCAAAGCGGTTGCCTGATCTCAACTCCCAAACGCGGCAAGAACCAGAGGGTGCCATGGAAGCTGCTATCGACCGGATCATGCATACCTACGATTTGCTCGCCAACCGCACGTCTGCGGCGAGCGCGGAGGCGCGGGAAAAGGTCACGAACTACATCACCACCTTGATGGAAGCCGGCGAGAAGGACACCCACAGGTTGACGGTTTGCGGCCTGACCTATCTGCGGCAGCTCGACGGCAGCGTGGATCCCGTGAAGGCGGGGTATACCGGGCTGTAGAGGCCGGCCCCTCGCACCCGCGCGGCCTTTCGAGCCCAAAGCGGACCTTTCGTGGACATGGACGCCGGATACCACCCCGTCGTCCAAATCCTCCAATCCCACCATATCTTGCATAAATCACAGGTCCGACCCGCAAACCCTTGGCCTGTTGCGGGCGATGTGGTAGATCGCGCTCGCCGCTTCCGATCGCCACACCAGACCCGCCCGTAGCCCGCCAAAAGGCTGCGGCGGTGGAGATATTCGCAAGATGACCTTCGCCAAAACCGCCTCCGCGCCCGATTCGTTTTTCACCGCCTCGCTCGAGCAGGCTGACCCGGAAATCGCAGCCGCCATCAAGGGAGAGCTCGGCCGCCAGCGCCACGAGGTCGAGCTGATCGCCTCCGAGAACATCGTCAGCCGTGCCGTGCTGGAAGCGCAGGGTTCGGTGATGACCAACAAATACGCGGAAGGCTATCCGGGCGCGCGCTACTACGGCGGTTGTGAGTGGGTCGACGTCGCCGAGAACCTCGCGATCGATCGTGCCAAGAAGCTGTTCGGCGCCAACTTCGCCAACGTGCAGCCGAACTCCGGCAGCCAGATGAACCAGGCGGTGTTTCTGGCGCTGCTTCAGCCCGGCGACACCTTCATGGGCCTCGATCTCGCGGCCGGCGGCCATCTCACCCACGGCTCCCCGGTCAACATGAGCGGCAAGTGGTTCAAGGCCGCGCACTACACCGTGCGCCGCGAGGACCAGATCATCGACATGGACGCGGTCGCCAAGCAGGCCGAGGAGGTCAAGCCGAAGCTGATCGTGGCCGGCGGCTCGGCTTATTCGCGCGCCTGGGACTTCAAGCGCTTCCGCGAGATCGCGGACAGCGTCGGCGCGTATCTCCTGGTCGACATGGCGCACTTCGCCGGTCTCGTCGCCGGCGGCGTGCATGCCTCGCCCGTGCCTCACGCGCACATCACCACCACCACGACCCACAAGTCGCTGCGCGGTCCGCGTGGCGGCCTGATGCTGTGGAATGATGAGGCGCTGACCAAGAAATTCAACTCGGCGATCTTCCCGGGCCTGCAGGGCGGCCCACTGATGCATGTAATCGCGGCCAAGGCGGTCGCCTTCGCCGAGGCGCTGCGGCCGGACTTCAAGGTCTATGCCAAGAACGTCGTCGAGAACGCCAAGGCTCTGGCGGAGGCGATGAAGGGCCACGGGTTCGACATTGTCTCGGGCGGCACCGATAATCATCTGATGCTGGTTGACCTCCGGCCGAAGGGCCTGAAGGGCAACGCCTCGGAGAAGGCGCTGGTTCGCGCCGCCATCACTTGCAACAAGAACGGCATTCCGTTCGATCCCGAGTCACCGTTCGTCACCTCCGGTATTCGTCTGGGCACGCCGGCTGCGACCACCCGCGGCTTTGGTGTCGCTGAATTCCAGCAGGTCGGCGGCATGATCGCCGAAGTCCTCAACGCGATCGCGCAGTCCGACGACGGCAAGGCGCCGCTGGTGGAAGCCGCGATCAAGGAACGGGTCAAGGTGCTCACCGACCGTTTCCCGATCTATCAGTAAGGCTCAAGAAAAACCGGTCAAGGTCAACGGATGCGCTGCCCGAACTGCAACAGTCTCGATACGCAGGTGAAGGACTCGCGTCCGACCGAGGACTCTTCCGTGATACGCAGGCGGCGCGTGTGCGTCGCCTGCAATTTCCGCTTCACCACCTTCGAGCGCGTGCAGCTGCGCGAGCTCACGGTGATCAAGCGCAACGGCCGCCGCGTGCCGTTTGACCGCGACAAGCTGATGCGCTCGGTGTCGATCAGCTTGCGCAAGCGGCAGGTCGAGCCGGAACGGGTGGAGAAGATGGTCTCCACCATCGTGCGCGAGCTCGAGACGGGGGGCGAGGCTGAAATCTCCTCGGAGGTGATCGGCGAGACCGTGATGGAGCATCTGCGCACGCTCGACGACGTCGCCTATGTCCGCTTCGCCTCGGTCTACCGCAATTTCCGCGAGGCCAAGGATTTCGCCGACGTGCTCGGCGAGCTCTCCGGCGAGGAGGAAGCGCGGCTCGCCGCGATCCGCAAATGATCTTCCGCATCCTGGAGGATCA
This sequence comes from Bradyrhizobium sp. 17, assembly GCF_023073515.1. NCBI lineage: Bacteria > Pseudomonadati > Pseudomonadota > Alphaproteobacteria > Hyphomicrobiales > Nitrobacteraceae > Bradyrhizobium > Bradyrhizobium sp. 17. Next base: position 84,566 of record NZ_JADPJQ010000021.1, read on the forward strand.
ATTCGCGCAGAAGGCGCGCGAGTCCAGGGATGCCGACCGGCGCTTCATGGAGCTTGCGCTGGCGCTCGGCCGGCGCGGGCAGGGAAGTACCTGGCCCAATCCCGCCGTCGGCGCCGTCATCGTCAAGGACGGCGTGATCGTCGGCCGCGGTTGGACCCAACCTGGCGGACGGCCGCATGGCGAGCCTGAAGCGCTGCGGCGCGCAGGCGAGGCCGCGCGAGGCGCCACGCTCTACGTCACGCTGGAGCCGTGCTCGCATTTCGGCAAGTCGCCACCGTGCGCGGACGCCGTGATCGCCGCCGGCATCAAACGCGTGGTGGCCGCGATCGAGGATCCCAATCCGGAAGTCGCCGGTCAGGGCCACGCACGCCTGCGCGCCGCCGGCATCATGGTGGATGTGGGTCTGTGCGCGCGCGAAGCCGCCTTCGATCACGCCGGGCATTTCCGTCGCATCAGGGATCGCCGCCCGCATGTGATCCTGAAGCTCGCGGTCTCGCCCGACGGCAAGATCGGCGCGGCCGGCGGCAAGCCGGTCGCGATCACCGGCGAGGCGGCGCGCAACCGGGTGCATCTCCTCCGCGCGCAAAGCGACGCCATCCTAGTCGGCATCGGCACCGTGCTGGCGGACGATCCGCAGCTCGACTGCCGCCTGTCGGGCATGGCGGTGCGCTCGCCGGTGCGGGTGGTGCTCGACCAGAATCTGCGTATTCCCGGCGCAAGCAGGCTCGTGGGCTCCGCGCGCGAGATTCCGCTATGGGTGGTGGGTTCTGAACTCGCGGAGGCCGCGGCCGCCACGCGGCTCGGTGCGGCCGGTGCGCAGGTGATCCGCGTGCCGCCCGGCAATGCCTCGGGACTCGATCTTGCGGCCGTGCTGCATGCATTGGCCGGCAAGGGCATCACGCGGCTGGTGATCGAGGGCGGCAGCCGCGTCGCGGCGTCCTTCATCGCCGCGGACCTCGTTGACGAGATCTGGCTGTTCCACGGCGCGGAAGCGGTGGGCGCCGACGGGGTGGATGCGCTCGCTGCATTGCCCCTGTCGAAAATCACGCAGTCGCAGGCCTACAAGGTTCATGCTAGCGAGACCTTCGATCAGGATACTCTCACCATCTACGAGCGCGCGTGATGTTCACCGGCATTGTCACCGATATCGGCGAGATCGTCGGCTTCACGCCGACGGCGCAGGGCCAGTTGCACCGGCTGCGCATCGCCTGCCGCTACGAGCAGACCACCATTGCGGACGGCGCCTCGATCGCCTGCAACGGCGTCTGCCTGACGGTGGTTGCTTCCGGCGTCGAAGGCGGCAAGGACTCTGCTCAAAGGACCTGGTTCGACGTCGATGCCGCGGCCGAGACGTTGGCGCTGACGACCGCAAAGCATTGGAGGGTCGGCACCAGGCTCAATCTCGAGCGTGCGCTCAAGATCGGCGACGAGCTTGGCGGGCATATCGTCGCCGGCCATGCCGATGGCATCGCGACCCTCGTCAGCCGCGAGGACCTGCCCGACATGGCGCGGTTCGAGCTCTCCACGACGCGGGAGCTGGCGCGGTTCATCGCGACCAAGGGCTCGATCACGCTCGACGGCGTCTCGCTGACGGTTAATACGGTGAAGGACGTGACCTTTTCGGTGCTGATCATCCCGCACACCCTGACGGTCACGACGATCGGCGGCTGGAAGGCGGGAGATGAGGTCAATATCGAGGTCGATCTGATGGCCCGCTACGCGGCGCGGCTGACGGAAATGAAGTGACGGCGTCTTTAAACTTGGCTTACCCGCTGGTGGCGACTACATAGCGCCAACCCCTGTGGAACGGATTTGACGATGGCAGACGCGCGGCGCGCACCCCTGAAGGACCAGACCGACGTTTCCGGCGCACGCGCGCTGATCGTCGAGGCGCGGTTCTATGACGATCTCCAGGACGCGATGCTCGAAGGCGCGGTGGCCGAGCTGAAGGCGGCCGGTCTGACCCACGACGTCATCACGGTTCCCGGTGCACTGGAGATTCCTGCGGCGATCGCCATCGCGGTTGACGCCGCGGCGACCAATGGCAAGCCCTATGATGCCGCGATCGCGCTCGGCTGCGTGATCCGTGGCGACACCATCCATTTCGAGATCGTCTCGCAGGAATCCTCGCGCGCGCTGATGGACCTGGCGGTGGCGCGAAAGCTGCCGCTCGGCAACGGCATCCTCACCGTCAACACCGAGGCGCAGGCCTGGGCGCGGGCGCGCGCCAGCGAGCTGAACAAGGGCGGCGATGCCGCGCGGGCCGCGATTGCGATGCTGCGCATAAAGCGCCGGCTGGCGCGGGCTTGATCATGGCCGATAACAACAAGAAGCCGCCGGCCGGCACGGAGAAGAAGGCGAACCGGCGCGGTGCGGCGCGGCTCGCAGCCGTGCAGGCGCTGTACCAGATGGATATCGGCGGTGCCGGCATCAACGACATTTTTGCCGAGTTCGAGAGCCACTGGCTCGGCAACGAGGTCGAGGGCGACACATATCTCCCGGCGGAAGCGGCGTTCTTCCGCGACGTCGTCTCCGGCGTCGTGCGCGACCAGAAGAAACTCGATCCGCTGATCGACGAGGCGCTGTCGAAGGGCTGGCCATTGAAGCGCATCGAAGCGATCCTGCGCGCGGTGCTGCGGGCAGGGGCCTACGAATTGGAACACCGCAAGGACGTGCCGGGCCGCGTCGTCGTGTCCGAATATGTCGACGTCGCCAATGCCTTCGTCGACCGCGAGGAGACCGGCATGGTCAACGCGGTGCTCGACCAGATCGGCCGCCAGTTTCGCGGTGACGAGTTCGGGCGGGGGTGAATTGAGGCGCAGGGCGGTGAATTGATGCGATGTGGCTGCCCCATATTCCGCCGTCATCACCCGCGAAGGCGGGTGATCCAGTACGCCGCGGCCTATCGATGTCACACGATCGTCTCTGGAATACTGGATCGCCCGGTCAAGCCCGGCGATGACAGCGAAGTGTGTGGCTGACGCTGATGACAAACCCGCACAATCCCTCCGCCGAAGACTCCCTCATCGCGCGCTATTTCAAGCCGCTGGCGACTGATCCCGGCGCCTTGGGGCTGGTGGACGATGCCGCCATCCTGCAGGCGCTCGGCAGCGACATCGTCGTCACCACCGACGCGGTGGTCGAGGGCGTGCATTATCTTGCCACCGATCCTCCCGATACCATCGCGCGCAAGGCGCTGCGGGTGAACCTGTCCGATCTCGCCGCCAAGGGGGCCGTGCCGGCCGGCTTCGTGCTGACATTGGCGCTGCGCAGCAAGGAAGACGCTTGGCTCAGGCCGTTCGCGGACGCGCTCGGCGAGGATGCGAAAACCTTCGTCTGTCCGCTGCTCGGCGGCGACACGGTGTCGACGCCGGGGCCGCAGATGATCTCGATTACCGCCTTTGGCCGCGTGCCGCAGGGGCGGATGGTCGGCCGCACCGGCGCCCAACCGGGCGACCGTATCCTGGTGACGGGGACGATCGGCGACGCCGCGCTTGGCCTTGACGTGCTCAAGGGCGGCGCGGTCGCGAATGCGCTGGCCTCCGATCCGCACGCGCGCGAGACGCTGATCTCGCGCTATCGCGTGCCGCAGCCGCGCAATGCTCTCGCGCAGTCCGTGCGTGACCATGCGACGGCTGCGATGGATGTCTCCGACGGCCTTGCTGGAGATCTGACCAAGCTCTGTGCGGCATCAGGCGTCTCGGCCACGATCGACGTGACGAGCGTGCCGCTCTCGGCCGCTGCCGCCGGCCTGATCGCAGGCAAGGTCGTTTCCGTCGAGACGCTGCTGGCCGGAGGGGACGATTACGAGGTGCTGTTCACCGCTCCGCCAGCGCAAGCCAACGCGCTGATTGCCTTGGGGCGTGCGGCAGGCCTTGCCGTCACGGCCATCGGCACGATCGTCGCGGGCCATGAGCGGCCGCGCTTCCTGGACGGGCAGGGCCAGGAGCTGGTCTTGAAGCGGCTCTCCTACAGCCACTTCTAGGAATTGCTCCAAACCGGCGTCCCGGCTGCCAAGACAGGCTAAATACCTGCCGAGATCGGCTTTTCGGCCTTATCTGGCGTTGCACCCTCAATTTGATTTTGGCAAGGTCGTGACCGACTAAGGCCGCGCCTTCGGGCAAGGAGCGGCCTTCTTCAAAATCAAGGCGCCGCACCGCACGACGGAAAACAAAAGGCGCCGGGGGTACGTTCATCAAGGATCTGAGGCAAAAAATCACATGACAGCATTATGGTTGATTGTGCTCTGCGGAGTGCTTTCCGTCGTCTACGCGATCTGGGCGACGTCTTCGGTGTTGAGCGCGGATGCGGGGTCTCCGCGCATGCAGGAAATCGCGGCAGCGGTGCGCGAAGGCGCCCAGGCCTACCTGCGGCGTCAATACACCACGATCGGGATGGTCGGCATCGTCATCTTCGTGCTGCTTGCCTATTTCCTGGGACTCTACGTCGCGATCGGTTTTGCCATCGGCGCGATCCTGTCGGGGGCGGCCGGCTTCATCGGCATGAACGTCTCGGTCCGCGCCAATGTGCGCACCGCCCAGGCGGCGACCACGTCGCTCGCGGGTGGTCTCGAGCTCGCCTTCAAGGCGGGCGCCATCACCGGCATGCTGGTGGCGGGTCTCGCGCTGCTTGGCGTGACCCTCTATTTCGGCTTCCTGGTCCATTCGCTGAAGCTTGCGCCTGACAGCCGCGTCGTCATCGACGCCATGGTGGCGCTCGGCTTCGGCGCCTCGCTGATCTCGATCTTCGCTCGTCTCGGCGGCGGCATCTTCACCAAGGGTGCGGACGTCGGCGGCGACCTCGTCGGCAAGGTCGAGGCCGGCATCCCCGAGGACGATCCGCGCAACCCGGCCACCATCGCCGACAACGTGGGCGACAATGTCGGCGACTGCGCCGGCATGGCCGCCGACCTGTTCGAAACCTATGCGGTGACCGCGGTCGCCACCATGGTCCTGGCGGCGATCTTCTTCGCCAAGACGCCGATCCTCGCCGACATGATGACGTTGCCGCTCGCCATCGGCGGCATCTGCATCATCACCTCGATTATCGGCACCTTCTTCGTGAAGCTCGGGCCGAGCCAGTCGATCATGGGCGCGCTTTACAAGGGTCTGATCGCAACCGGCGTCCTCTCGCTGGTCGGCATCGCCGGTGTGATCCATTACCTGATCGGCTTCGGCAAGCTCGCCGGCGTCGACTATACCGGCATGGCGCTGTTCGAGTGCGGCGTGGTCGGCCTTGCCGTCACCGCGCTGATCATCTGGATCACCGAATACTACACCGGCACCGACTATCGTCCGGTGAAGTCGATCGCCCAGGCCTCGGTGACCGGCCACGGCACCAACGTGATCCAGGGCCTCGCCATCTCGATGGAAGCGACCGCGCTGCCCGCGATCGTCATCATCGCCGGCATCCTGGTCACCCACAGCCTCGCCGGCCTGTTCGGCATCGCGATCGCGACCGCCACGATGCTGGCGCTCGCCGGCATGGTCGTCGCGCTCGACGCGTTCGGTCCGGTGACCGACAACGCCGGCGGTATTGCCGAGATGGCGGGCCTGCCGAAGGAGGTTCGCAAGTCGACCGACGCGCTCGATGCAGTCGGCAACACCACCAAGGCGGTGACCAAGGGCTACGCGATCGGCTCCGCCGGTCTCGGCGCCCTGGTGCTGTTCGCGGCCTACAACGAGGATCTCAAGTTCTTCATTGCGGACTCCGCGCACCACGCCTACTTCGCCGGCGTCAAACCGGACTTCTCGCTCAACAATCCCTACGTCGTGGTAGGCCTGTTGTTCGGCGGTCTCTTGCCGTATCTGTTCGGCGCGATGGGCATGACCGCCGTGGGCCGCGCGGCGAGCGCGATCGTCGAGGAGGTCCGCCGACAATTCCGCGAGAAGCCGGGCATTATGCAAGGCACCGACAAGCCGGATTACGGCAAGGCGGTCGACCTTCTGACCAAAGCGGCGATCAAGGAAATGATCATCCCCTCGCTGCTTCCGGTGCTGTCACCGATCTTCGTCTACTTCGTGATCTATGCGATCGCGGGGGGCGGGGCGGCCGGCAAGTCGGCGGCGTTCTCGGCGGTGGGCGCGATGCTGCTCGGCGTGATCGTGACGGGCCTGTTCGTCGCGATCTCGATGACCTCGGGCGGGGGCGCCTGGGACAACGCCAAGAAGTACATCGAAGACGGTCATTTCGGCGGCAAGGGCAGTGACGCCCACAAGGCGGCCGTGACCGGCGACACCGTCGGCGATCCCTACAAGGACACGGCCGGCCCGGCGGTGAACCCGATGATCAAGATCACCAACATCGTGGCGTTGCTGCTGCTGGCAGTCCTGGCGCACTGAGGTAGACGTTGCTGAACGAAGACCCCGCGGCGCAGGCCTGCGGGGTCTTTCTTTGCGTGTGTGCTGCCGGAGGCCGGCGCATCATCTGAACATGAAACCCGCCCGGCGGGACGCGGAACGCAACAATCCGGTCATCAGAGCGATCCATCGATGCCGAGGGCGTAAGCCGCCCGAAAATGTGCACCCTACGCGTGCGCACATTTAGGGTTGCTTAACCGGCCGAGTTCTAGAAATACGAGAGACTGTCAGCGACATCTTAGGGAGCTCCGCAGCACGCGTGTGGTGCTCCGCGCGCGGCGCGCTCTCGACATGCTCAGGGTTCGCTGCCTGCCGTCCGCGAGAGGGAGGTTCCGTTGCCTGCACGGCCTGTGAACGAGATTGAGCGGGCATTGATGGCGCATCCGGGCGTGGCGGATGCTTTCCTCAGCGCCGAGCCTGGCCACGGCGGTCAGTCCGAGGTCGCTTTCGTCGCAATTGACCCCGATCATCTGAGCGCCGGCAAGGCGAAGCGTCTCCAGGCCGAGTCGGATCGCAGAGTTGCGCAATGGCGTCGCGCTTTCGATCAAGCATATCGCCATGACGCCGACGGTGTTGTGCCGTCATTCGTCGGTTGGACCAGCAACTTCACCAACAGGCCCATTCCCGAACCCGATATGGTCGATTGGCTCGATCATACGATCCTGCAAATTCGTGCTCTTGGCGCAAGGCGGGTGTTGGAGATCGGGTGCGGCGTCGGCTTGCTCGTCGAAAAGCTTGCGCCCGGCTGTGACGTATATTGCGGGACCGACCTCTCGCCGGTGGCCGTTCAGCGGCTGCGTGCGTTCGCGCAGTCGAAGCCCGAGCTTCGGCATGTCGAGTTTCTAGAGCGGGAAGCCGCCGATTTGAGCGGCTTGCCGCTGAATTCGTTCGATGCAGTGGTGCTCAATTCGGTCGTGCAATACTTTCCCGGCATCGAATACCTGCACTTAGTCTTGGAGCAAGCCGCAGGCCTGGTGGCTCCTGGGGGGCACATCTTCGTCGGCGACGTTCGTAACCTCGAGCTCCTGCCGGTCTTCCATCGCGAAGTTCAATCCGCGAAAGTTTCGGGAGCCACGGATGCCGCGCTCGCGCGAAAGATCTTCCTGTCGATCGCCCAGGAGCGCGAGTTGGTGATCGACCCCCGCTACTTTCAGGGTATTTTCGGATCCATCCCGCGGATATCGGGTGCGGAAATCCTGCTCAAGCGCGGATCAAGCTACGAACTGACCCGCTATCGCTACGACGTGGTGCTGCGTGTCGATCGCGAAGCTGCTTCAGCTGACAGCGAGAACAGCAGCCTCGTGCCGGACATGAAGCAAGGGGAAAGTGAGGGCAGGCCGCTGGCGACCGATCCGATGGCCGCCGCGTTCCTTCAGCATCTCGGCATGGAGCTCGGGGACGTGTTGCAGGCCCAGTTTCCGGAGGCGAAATTGCCGGCGGCCGTGATCGCGCTCAACCAGCGAGATTTTGCCGAGATCGTACAGGCCTCGTCGAACGCGCCGGGCGATCGCGGCGACAATGAATTGGTCGAGGCGTCGGTATGACCGCCCATAATCTGGCGCTGCATTTCGAAGAGACCGTTGCGTCCTCGCCGGACGCCGTCGCCCTGTTGTGCGAAGGCGACAGCTTTGCCTTTTCGGAGCTCAACCGGTTGGCAAACCGGTTGGCGCGTTGGTTGACATCGCGGGGCGTCAACAAGGGCGCCGTGGTGTGCCTTGAATTGCCGAAAATCGCCGAGGCCTATGCGCTCGCGATCGCCTGCATCAAGATCGGAGCACCCTATGTCTTCCTCGATCCTGCGGCCCCCGAGGAACGTGCCCGGCTGATGCTGGAGCGATGCCGGCCCGCGCTGATCGTCAGCGTGCGCGAGGGAGCTGGGCCGCGGACATTGATCGGCGATGCAATTGCCCGGGCTGCCTTGCATCATGCCCTGTCGCAGCTTGAAGACGACAATCTGCCGCTGACATCCCTGATCACCGGGGCCGATCCGGCCTATGTCATGTTCACCTCGGGATCGACGGGCGAACCGAAGGGCGTGGTCATCCCCCATCAAGGGGTGCTTCACCTGATCGCCTGGGCGAAGAGCGATCTTGGAATTGGACCCGGTGACCGGCTGACGAATGTCAACCCGATCTATTTCGACAATTCGGTCTTCGACATCTATGCCGGCTTCCTGAACGGAGCGGCGGTCGTCGCGCTGGACGCGCAGAAGGGGCGGCCCCCTGCAGAGCTGGTGTCGGAGATCACCAAGCATCAGTGCACGTTCTTCTTCGCCGTGCCGACCCTCTTCATGTTCCTGGACTCCATGCACCTTCTGAGCCCGAATTGGCTGCCGAGCGTCAGCCGGTTCATGTTCGGCGGTGAAGGGTTTCCGCTGGCCCGGCTTCGTCGGTTCCACGACGCGTTTGCCGGCACGGCGAAGCTGATCAATTGCTACGGCCCGACCGAGACGAGCTGCATTTGCAGCGGTTTCGAGATCGTCGAATCCGTTTTTGAGACCAAGGACGGGTTGGCGCCACTGGGGCGGCTCAATCCCAATTTCAGCTACCGGATCCTGGACGAAGAGATGAAGCCGGCGCTTGCGGGCACTGCCGGCGAGTTGTGGCTGGGAGGCCCTGGGGTAGGGCTCGGCTACATCAACAACCCGCAAGAGACCGCCCGCCGTTTCTGTCAGGACCCTCTGATCGACGGCTATCGGTCGATCCTCTATCGGAGCGGCGACCTCGTGGAGGCCGACCTTGAAACCGGCGTCCTGCGTTTCCGCGGTCGCGCGGATAATCAGGTCAAGCTTCGGGGGTATCGGGTCGAGCTGGAGGAGATCGACCACGCGCTGATGGCGTGCAGGGGAATAACCCGTGCGCTCGCCGTGGTGCAGCACGACGCCAGTGGCGCCAGTCGGCTGCTGGCCGCGTATTCGGGTGCAAGAATGGCGGAAAGCGATCTGCGCCAGCACTGCACTGCGCACCTTCCCGCCTACATGGTGCCGGGCCGGTTCATCTGGATGGAAGACATTCCCGTCAATGCCAATGGCAAGGCGGACCGGCGCTCGGTAGCGTCACTGCTCGGCGAAGCTGTTGCAAGGGCCTCGTAGATGCAACAGCTCGTAGTAATCGCGCGCGTTGTCCGATGAGTGTTGAAAGCCAGCCCTACGGCTACGCGCCATCGGGTCTTCCTGCGAAGCCGTCGTGGCGGTTGATCCCCAAGATCGATCGGGACCCGAGGCTCGTGGCGGGGGTCCAGGACATCGGTGGCCGCGTGCTGCTCTGCTGCGCGGTCGGACTGCTCGCGGTTTTGTTTCGGCAGATAGGTATCGATTTTTCAGCGGCGGGACTCGCGCTGGTGTGCGCCTATGCCGGCCGGTACCGGCGCGTCCTGATCCTGCTCGCAACCTTGTTGCTGCTCTATCACAGCGGCTTCCTGATCGACCGCGGTTTTCTCGAACGGCTGACGATCGACGAAGGCGTCGGCGACCGGATCCATCAGCCGCTGCTGGAAGCGGTCATGCTGGTCGTCGTGTTTGCGCTGTTCGCGGGCCTGCTGATCATGCAGGGGCCAGGGACGGTGGTCTTCCGCCGCCCGACGCTCAGCCTGTTGCTGGCGTTCCTGGCACTCGTCGCGCTGACGCAGGCCACGATGATGGCCGGCCTGCCCCGTGTTCTGCTGTGGTCGTTTCTGATGACGTTCCAGCCCTATTTGTGGTTTCTTGCCTATGGTTTGGCCGATGCGGGCAGGAAGCGATCTCCGGTGTGGCGGCACCTGAGCGTTTTCCACCCCTTCTGGGGATCGTCGCTGACGCCGTTCGGGAAGGGGCTGTCTTATCTCGACCGCTTCGAGGCCAAGACACCCGAGGAGCTTGCAGTGACGCAGCTCAAGGGCGTCAAGCTTGCGGTCTGGATCCTTGTGCTCGCCATCGTCAGAGTCTGTCTCGTCGAGATCGTCCACGGGCGTTTGCAGCTTCCAATGTTCGACGACAACCTGCTGCAATATCTCGTGGGCCATCCCTGGCCGCGTTTCGTCGGATGGGCGAGCCTCGTCAGCTTCTTCGTCGAGGACTTGCTGAGCATGACCGTGTTCGGCGGCGTCATCATCGCCACGGCGCGACTTGCCGGCTTTCGCCTGCTGCGCAACACCTACCGGCCTCTGGAGTCAACGACGCTCGCGGAATTCTGGAATCGCTACTATTTCTATTACAAAGAACTGCTCGTCGACCATTTCTTCTACCCCACCTTTGTTCGCTGCCTCCGCGGCCATCGCCGGCTTCGCATGTTCTTCGCCACCTTTGCCGCGGCCTGTGTCGGCAATTTGCTGTTTCACTTCATCCGAGATATTCATTTCGTCGGCGAAATGGGCCTTTGGCGGGCCGTGGTCGGTCAGCAATCGCACGCGTTCTACACGTTTGTCCTGGCCATCAGCGTCGGGCTCTCGCAGATGCGCCGCGCCCCACAACTGGCGCCGCGAGGATGGCTGCGTGGCCGCTTGCTGCCTTGCCTGTGGGTGTCGAGCTTCTTTTGTCTCATTCACGTCTTCGATGCGCCGCTCGACCGCGAGCATTCGCTCGGGCAACGCGCCGAATTCCTGTTCTATCTCCTGGGAGTCTCGACATGACCACGAATGAAGTCAGATCGCAGATGCGACGCTACATCGTGCAGCGGCTGCTGATGAAGGGCGACAGCGCGCCGCTTGGTGACGATGATCTGCTGTTCACCAGCGGCCGCCTCGATTCGCTCGACGCGGTCGAGCTGATCATGAGCATTGAGACCGACCACGGGATCAACTTCTCCGACATCGGCTTCGATTTGACGCGCCTGGACTCGATTTCGGCGATTGCCGCTTTGGTGGGACAGCCGTCGGCCGAGCTTGCGTAGCAACCGATGTGTCGCCACGCGCTCACCGCGAAAGCGCGGCCCGGCGCTGCATGTTGGGCCGCGTCCGCGGATGCGAAAGCTACTGCACGTCCATCTGCAGCCCTTCCTTCTGGATGATGCCGGCGAACTTCTTCGTCTCGGCGTCCACGAAGGCGGCAAACTGGTCGGGCGTGCCGTAGTCGGCGCGGGCCCCCATGGCCAGGATGTTCTTCTTGATGTCGTCGCGCTCGAGCATCGCCTTCACTTGAAGGTTGAGCGCTTCGAGAACGGCGGGCTGCACACCCTTCGGCAGGAACACCGAGAACCACGACGAGACGTCGAAAGCCGCAAGCTCCGGCGCGCTCTCGCGCATGGTCGGTAGGTTCGGCGCGAGGTCGCTGCGCTCCGTCGTGGTGACGCAGAGGCCGGTGAGGGTGCCGTTCTGTACCTGCGGCAGGCTCGGATAGAGGTTGTCGAACAGGATCTGGATGTCGCCGGCGAGCGCCGCCTGGAGCGCGGGACCGGCGCCGCGGAACGGGATGTGCGTCATCTTCAGCCCGGTGAGCTGCAGGAACCAGGCGCCGGTGAGGTGAGGGCTCTGGCCGACGCCTGAGGAGGCGTAGCTGAGCTTGTCCGGATTGGCCTTTAGATAGGCGACCAGCTCGGCGATCGACTTGATGCCGGTCTTGGGATGCGCCGAGACGATGTTCGGGATCCGGATCATGTTGGAGACCGGCTGGAGCTGGTCCGGCTTGTAGGTGAGGTTCTTGAAAATGCTGTAGGCGATCGCGTTCGGGCCGGGATTGCCGATCAGGATGGTGTGGCCGTCCGGCTTGGCGCGGACCACCTCGGCCGTGCCGATCGTACCGCCGCCGCCGGACCGGTTTTCCACCACGGCCGATTGGCCCCAGGCGGCCTGCAGATGCGCCGCCAGAAGCCGACCCATCACGTCGGTCGAACCGCCGGCGGCAGCCGGCACGACGAGGCGGACGTTTTCGGTCGGCTTCCAGTCCGCCAAGCTCGATCGCGGCAGGATCGCTGCGGCCGAGATAGCGGCAGCGCCAGTGAGCACGCGACGGCGGGACAGCAATTGATTGGGCACGAATCCACTCCCTGCATCTTATTTTGCAGGAGCGTATGGAAGCGCATGCGCAACGGCAAGCCGCACGAAGCCGCAGGCTGAAGGCTCAGTTAAAGCTGAGCAGCTTGAAGATCGGCGTGAGGTAGCTCATCTCCTGGCCCGAGGTCGGCGTCGTCCGGCTGATGAAATCGAAGATCTTGCCGTCCTGGAGACCGTAATTCGCAAGCCGGCGCACACGCCGGTTCTTGTCGAAATAGACCGCGATGACGCGCTGGTCGACCACCCTCTGGTTCATGAAGGCGACAATGCGCTCGGAGCGCTGGGAGATGTAATAGAACACCTCGCCGTCGAGGGTTGCGACGGTGGAGGGGGTGCCCATCACGATCAGCACCTGGTCCTGGCTCGCACCGATCGGGATCTGCTCCAGTGCGCCGGGCGGCAGGATGTAACCCTTCTGGAACTGCTCGCCGGTGCAGCCCGCAAGCGCGGCGCCAACCAGGGCCGCGGCCGCGAACAGGCGCAAGCCGCGCCAACGTGCATGAAGGCCGCGCGGCTTGTCTGCACGCAGGCTGGTCTGGTTCGTTATCGTCATAGCGGAACTGATTCCGTCCCCTTGCGTCGCGCGAGGCGCTGAAGTACCGGGCGGAGGCTCTGAATGCAACACGCGCGCGCCCGCTTGCGGAAACCACAATGCTTTGGCCGTTCAATCACTTCAGGAAACCCCGCCTAGCCTCGCCGGGCACCATTGAAGCCATCTATGGCATGATCGTGACGCAGGCGCGAGAACCCATATTTTACCGCGACTTGGGCGTGCCGGATACCGTTAACGGGCGTTTCGATCTGTTGCTGCTGCACCTCTGGCTGCTGCTGCGCCGCCTGCGCACGGTCCAGAGCGCCACCGAGCTGTCGCAGGCGCTGTTCGACCGCTTCTGCGAGGACATGGACGACAATCTGCGCGAGATGGGGATAGGCGACCAGACCGTGCCGAAGCGGATGCGGGCCTTCGGCGAGGCGTTTTATGGCCGGGTCCAGGCCTACGATCAGGCCATGGAAGGCGGCGGCGAGGCGCTGGCATCCGCGATCTGCAAGAATATCTTGAACGGGGCCGGCATGGACCAGGCGCAGCAGCTCGCGGCCTATGCCAGGGCGGCCGAGGCCAACCTCGCCCAGACCGGCGAGGCCGCACTGCTGGGTGCGTCCTTCAAGTTTCCTCCAGCGCTTCCTGAGGATGTCACGCCATGACCCGACCGATACCAGCATCCGGGCCCGATCCCTGGCGGGTGCCCGTCATCGTTGCACAGATCCCGGATACCGGCCTGCATCGCAAGCTCGAGGCCTCGGCCGCCGAGCGACAGGCTATGGCTGAGACGGCAGGCTTGCGCGAGGTTGTCTCGGTCCAGGCCGATTTCGATGTCGTGCCGAAAAGCGGCAACCGGATCCAGGTCACGGGGCACGTTCGCGCCCGGATCGGCCAGACCTGTGTGGTCACGCTTGATCCGATGGAGAGCGACATCGACGAGGAGGTGGACCTGATATTCGCCCCCGAGGCCGAGGTCCGCCGCTTGGCCGACCTGATGGAGGAGGGGCACGACGATCAGGAGCAGGTCGCCGACCCGCCGGAGGCGATCGTCAATGGCATCATCGACCTTGGGAGACTTGCCACCGATGCCCTGTTCCTGGCGGTCGATCCCTATCCGCGCAAGCCGGGGGTCGTGTTTGAGCCCGAGGTTATCGCTCCCGATCCGGAGGACCACCCCTTTGCGGTCCTGAAGGCACTTCAGGACGGGAAGAAAGACAAATAGGTGCCACCTTCTCCAGAGGACCGCTTCGGGACGGGGCGAGATGTTTGCGGCGGTGGTTTGAAAAGCTCGATTATCCGTTTGATTTTGATGTACTTCTTGTGAATTAGTCCGTCCGCAGCCCGATGCTCCCGAATGCAAAAGGCTGGGGGCAAGAGGTTGTTTCGGGATAACAAAACGCTATTGTCGCGCCCCGGTCCGGGTGCGGCGTGGCGCTTGACCGACCGCCATGTTCGTGGCGAACCCATTTGCGGCCCCGCTCGTTCAAGACCGCACCAGACCCAGGTTTCCAGGACTTTTATGCCAAGCAAGGTTCGCATCGCGCTTGACGCCATGGGGGGCGACGCCGGCGCCGCGGTGGTCATCCCAGGCGCCGCCATCTCGCTCCAAAGGCATCGCGAGATCGAATTCCTGCTGATCGGGGACCGCGCCAAGATCGAACCCGAGCTCGACCGCCACCCCACGCTGAAGGCGGCCTCGAAGATCATCCACACCGATGTCGCGGTCAGCGGCGAGGAAAAGCCGAGCCAGGCGCTGCGGCGCGGCCGCAGGACCTCGTCCATGTGGCTTGCCATCGATGCGGTGAAAAAGGGCGAGGCGGATGTTGCGGTCTCCGCCGGGAATACCGGGGCGCTGATGGCGATGTCGCGCTTCCACCTGCGCACGCTGCCGGGCATCGACCGTCCGGCCATCGCCGGCATGTGGCCGACCAGGCGCGGCGATTCCGTCGTCCTCGACCTCGGTGCCAGCATCGGCGGCGATACGCATCATCTGGTGTCGCTCGCCATCATGGGCGCGGCGATGGCCAGCGTGTTGTTCAACAAAAAGCGTCCCACGGTCGGCCTGCTCAATATCGGGGTCGAGGAGATCAAGGGGCATGAGGAGATTCGCGAGGCCGGCGAAATCCTGCGCGCCAGGAACCTGCCCGAGCTCGACTATCTCGGGTTCGTGGAGGGCGACGGCATCGGCAAGGGGGTGGCGGATGTCATCGTCACCGAGGGCTACAGCGGCAACATCGCGCTGAAGGCCGCGGAGGGAACCGCGCGGCAGATGGCGGAATTGCTCCGGGACGAGATGAAGCGGGGCTGGCTGTCAAAGCTCGGCTATCTCTTTGCGCGCAACGCCTTCCAGGCCCTGCGCAACAAGATGGATCCGAACAAATCCAACGGCGGCGTGTTGCTGGGGTTGAACGGGATCGTGGTCAAGAGCCATGGCGGAATCGCTGCCGAAGGCTTTGCCTATGCGATCGATGTTGGCTATGAGATGGTCAAATTCGATCTCCTCAACAAGATCAATCAGATGCTCAATCGCGAAGGTGGTGCACTCAGTTCCGTGCAGGCCGCGCAGGAGGCTGTTTCGTGACTCAAATTCGTTCGGTCGTGCTGGGCTGCGGCTCTTATTTGCCGGAGCAGGTGGTGACCAACGCCCAATTGGCGGCGCGCATTGACACGTCCGACGAGTGGATCGTGCAACGCACCGGCATTCGCGAGCGGCATATCGCGGCCGAGGGCGAGTTCACCTCGCATCTGGCGCTGAAGGCGGCGCAGGCTGCGCTCGCGGACGCTGGCGTGGACGCGCAGTCGATCGACCTGATCGTGCTCGCGACCTCGACGCCTGACAACACCTTCCCCGCAAGCGCGGTCGCCGTGCAGCACGGGCTCGGCATCAACCATGGCGCGGCCTTCGACCTTCAGGCGGTGTGCTCGGGCTTCGTGTTCGGGCTCGCCACCGCCGATAATTTCCTGCGCACCGGCGCCTTCAAGCGCGCGCTGGTGATCGGCGCGGAAACCTTCTCGCGCATCCTCGACTGGACCGATCGCGGCACCTGCGTGCTGTTCGGCGACGGTGCCGGCGCGGTGGTGCTGGAGGCGCAGGAGCAGCCGGGCAATGCCGCGACCGACCGCGGGATCGTGACCACGCATCTGCGCTCCGACGGCCGTCACAAGGCGAAGCTGTTCGTCGACGGCGGCCCGTCCTCGACCCAGACTGTCGGCCATCTGCGCATGGAGGGCCGCGAGGTCTTCAAGCACGCGGTCGGCATGATCACCGACGTGATCGTCGACGCCTTCAAGGCGACCGGGCTCAATGCCGACAGCATCGACTGGTTCGTGCCGCACCAGGCCAACAAGCGAATCATCGATGCGTCCGCGCACAAGCTCCATATCGCGCCGGAGAAGGTGGTGCTGACGGTGGACCTTCACGGCAACACCTCGGCGGCCTCGATCCCGCTGGCGCTGTCGGTGGCGCGCAAGGACGGCCGCATCAAGCGCGGCGACCTGGTTCTGCTCGAAGCCATGGGCGGCGGCTTCACCTGGGGCTCCGCGCTGGTGCGCTGGTAAGCCACACTCGGTAAAATTTTGCCCGAATCAGCGCGGATTATCGATGCGCCTGCATTGATGAGCGCTGTTGACCGCTGTATCGTAAGCTCATAATTTCAGACAACAATTGTTCGCCGTGATGTGGGGCAGGGCGATGACCGATCAAAGTAAAACCGTAACGCGTGTCGATCTGTGCGAAGCCGTCTACCAGAAGGTGGGGCTGTCGCGCACGGAATCGTCTGCCTTCGTGGAACTCGTGCTGAAGGAGATCACCGATTGCCTTGAGAAGGGCGAGACGGTGAAGCTGTCCTCGTTCGGCTCCTTCATGGTCCGCAAGAAGGGTCAGCGCATCGGTCGCAACCCGAAGACCGGCACCGAGGTGCCGATCTCGCCGCGCCGGGTCATGGTGTTCAAGCCGTCGGCGATCCTGAAGCAGCGGATCAACGCCCAGCACCGCACCAATGGCGACGCCAGCAAGGCGCAACCCGAGGCGTAATCCGCCCTCTGGATAAGGATTTGGCATTTGGACAAGGCGCCGGATGCGTTCCGAACCATCAGCGAAGTAGCGCAGGAACTCGACATTCCGCAGCACGTGCTGCGGTTCTGGGAGACCCGATTCTCCCAGATCAAGCCGATGAAGCGCAGCGGCGGCCGCCGCTATTACCGCCCCGACGACGTCGACCTGCTCAAGGGCATCCGCCGTCTGCTCTACGGGGAGGGCTACACCATCCGCGGGGTGCAGCGGATCCTGAAAGAGCACGGCGTCAAATCGGTGCAGGGCCTCGCCGACAGCGCGGCCGCGGTCTCGTTCGGCGCCATCGAGGACGCCGTCGGCGCCAGCCTGATGGAGCCCGAGGAGGAGACCGGCGTCCGCGGCGCCCGCGACAGCGACGATGACGACTACCAGGGCGAGGAGGAGGAGGGCATCGACTTCCGCTTCTCCGAGACCGATGACGAGGAAATCCTCACCACCTTCCGCAAGGGCGGCACCCCCGCCGCGCCCGCAGGCCCCAGCGCCATCGACCGGGAGCGCCTCGGACGGGTGCTCGCCGAGCTCATCGCCTGCCGCGAAATGCTGGATCAGGCATTGAAGGACGCCTGACGCCGGACTCCGTCGGCTTTGGGCCAGTTCCGAGGCCTTTCGGCGGAGACAGCAAAATGGTGTCACCTCGCCTTGCGCAAAGCGGCGATCCTAGCTAATGGAACGACGTTCGGAGCGTGGCGCAGCCCGGTTAGCGCACTAGTCTGGGAGACTAGGGGTCGGAGGTTCAAATCCTCTCGCTCCGACCAATAAAATCAAGGACTTAATCTGAGCGGGCCAAGGGCTTGGTTCGCCTCCGGGAAACCTCGGGGAAACTCTGCACTGGCCGCACGGAGGGCGAACCGTTTGGCAAAAGCACTGACCTGCGGAAGCAATTCGCCGCCCCTTTAGCGGCGCCTCCTCAAATTGCCGCACCGCCGCCGTCGTGGCCGGCTTGTCGGTTCGCATAGTCTCGTGTTGGTCTCCGTCGAGTTGGCCATCTTGGCTGTTCGGCGACAGAGCCGCCTCCTCTAGAGCAGGGCGGCGACTCCCGAATGGCAGCGTGTGCTGCCGAAGCTTCGCCAGCTCACAATCGCTGATCTCGGCAGCCTCGAAAGCGAGTGCATCGCGATCGACCGCGTCCCGAGCTTGAGAAGCCGTCTCGCGCTGGCATCCATCCAAAGCTCTTCGGATGCAGGTTAAGGTGATCGTGACCGCCCGGCCGGCTTGCGGCCGAACTCGGCTTGCACCCTATTTCCCCGTCGCGCCTGGCAGTCCGAGAGAACGATAGCGAACCGACGAAGACAGCCGGTCGTCCTCTAGGGATACCTACTCCCGAACTGGGGCCGCCATGGTGGTCGTCCTCGCCACAACCGCCGCGCTCGCCGCGGCCGCAGTGGCACTTCCGCAAATGTCGCCGAGCGTGCTGCTCCGATCGCACTGCTGCTTGCGACCGTCTTCGCTGACGCAACGAAGGATCAGCATCAGACCAACTCCACCACTTAAGGACTGAGCGCCACGCGGAATCCGTGCGTCGGATAGCGAACATTGGTGTCGTAGCCATCGCGGTTGGACGGCCGCACATATCTCGAATCGTTCTTCCAGGAGCCGGAGCGCAGGACGTGAGCGCTGCAGTCGCCGCTGCTCCATGCCGATCCGTCGCCGGGCGCGCCCTGATAGGTCTTGTGCCAGCAGTCCTCGATCCACTGATCGATACCGCCGCCCATGTCGTGGAGCCCGAACGGATTTGGCCTGAAGCTACCGACCTTCGCTGGCTGCTCGGCCACGAGATCACCGCAATCCTTGCAACCGGCCATGCCCGGCTGCAGCTTGTCGCCCCACCAATATTTGGTCTGCGTTCCGCCCCGCGCGGCATATTCCCATTCGGCTTCGCTCGGAAGCCGATACGTCTTCTTCGTCGCCTTGGCGAGATAGGCCGCATATTGCTGCGCGTCGGTCCAGCTCACATTGCTGATCGGCGCATCGTCTTTGCCGATGGCGGTGAAGCTGCACGCCTTTGCAGCGGCGCACTCGTTCCATTCCTGCACGGTCACCGGGTATTTTCCGATCGAGAACGGCTTGACCGTCACCTGATGGACGGGACGCTCGGTCGGGTCGTCATTGCTTCCCATCGCAAAGCTGTCGCCGCGAATGGCGACCATCTCGGGTTCGCGGACAGGAACTGTCGATGGACTTGGCACCGGAGCGGGCGAGGGAGGCGACGAAGCCAACGAGGGAGAAGGCTGCGGCGTCTGCGGCGCCGCTTCGCGCGGCGGACGCTGCGGGCTCGGCGATGCGGCCGAAGAAGGGGCGGGCAGGGTGGCCTGCTCGCTCACCTTGCCCGGCGCCTGCGCCAGCAGGTACCATAGCACGCCGGTGGCAATGACCAGCAACGTGAGGCTCAGGAGGAAGATCAAGATATTCTCGCGCCGGCCCTTGGTCCTGCCGACCGCATCTGCATCCGGCAGCACGCGATAGACGCGCACGGGATCGGTGATGTTCTTGACTTTACGGTCCCCCAGCGACTCGTAGCCGCACACGACCTTGTGCTTGATCTGCTCGTAGATCGCGCCGGAGATAAAGACCTGACCAGGCTCCGCAATGCCCTCGATGCGTGAGGCGATGTTGACGCCGTCGCCGTAGATATCGTCCGACTCAACGATGACGTCGCCCAGATTGACGCCAATCCGGTACTCGATCCGCGTATCCCTCGGAAGCGATGCGTTGCGCCCGATGAGATTCTGCTGGATGACGATGCTGCATCGCACGGCCTCGACCGGACTGTCGAAAATCGCGATGAAGCCATCGCCCGTCGTCTTCACTAGGCTTCCATGATGCTCGATGATGCTGGGCTGGATGAGATCCCGCTCAATCCGCTTGACGCGGGCGTGCGTGCCCTCCTCGTCGGTCTGCATCAAGCGACTGTAGGATGCTATGTCACCGACAATGATCGCTGCGAGACGACGAGGCCCGACGCCATGTGAAGGGGGGCCACCGTTGTTCCCGGATCGGAAGTTGCGAATTTCGCCCATAGCGGGACCCACAAAACTGCAAGGCGACCCAGCATACAACCCATCAAAAGGATCGTCCGCGACGATATCACATCGATGAACGCACACAACATCGAAGCACTCGTCTGCATCGCCTTGCCGATTGAAATGCCATCCCAGATCACCTGCCGGTCGTCGACGCGGTCGCGGCCGATGACCCTCGTGCGTAGGGATAGGGCTTAGGGCCGGCGACCAGAGCGCGCCGATCCCCGACCTTCACATAACCTGCTCCATGGCTTTTGACGTTCGGCGTAATCTCCGCGGTCAATCAGTGGTGCAAGCAAACTGCCGCTACGCCGGCCTGCGTTATCGGCATCGATCTCTTGTCGGTGTGGCGCGCCGCAGCCCGCGTAACCGAGAACGGATTATCGGGCCGCGTTCGCTTACTGTTCGGCTTTGTTCACAACCCGAAAGCACTGATCCGGTTGTATTGCCCTGCGCGGAACACGCTGCCGATCTCGAAGTTAGGAGTCTCGTGACTAATCTAAGAAGCCCCGCCGTCGGCTCCCAACACCGGCGGCGGGCTTTTTGTGAGTAGCGTTAGTGCCAAAGCGTACCCGAGCACCGGCCAAGAAGCCGCGAGCTTCCATGCCGGGCTTCATCAGGCCCCAGTTGGCGACACTGAAGATGAAAGCTCCTTCGGGGGCTCAGTGGATTCACGAAGTCAAATACGACGGCTACCGCATCCAGCTCCACATCGACGGCGACACCCGCAAAGCCTTTACCCGCAACGGCCATAACTGGGTCAACCGGTTCTCGGTCATTGCCGGCGCGTTCAACATCGAAGGGCAAGCCATTGTCGATGGTGAGGTGGTCGTCATTCACGAGGGGCGAACCAACTTCTCCGAGCTTCAGGCAGACCTTGGCAGAGGCGACCAGGACCGTCTGGTTTACTTCGCCTTCGATCTCCTGTGGCTGGACGGCAAGGATCTTCGCAGAATGGCTCAGCTTGCCCGTAAGGAGTTGCTGAAGCAGCTGATAGATGAGAACGGACTGGAAGCCCCCATCTTCTACAGCGAGCACCATGAAGGTGACGGGCAGGCGCTGTTCGAGGCCGCGAGCAAGCTGAACTACGAGGGCATCGTCTCGAAGCGGGTTGATGCGCCGTACCGGTCGGAGCGGGTTGAGGCCTGGCAGAAGATCAAGACGGTGCAGCGCGATAAATTCCCCGTTGTTGGATTCGTCAAAGACCCGTCCGGTGTCGCCGCGCTCTACCTCGGCAAGCAGGAAGGGAAAGAGCTGCGCTACATGGGGAAGGTCGGGACTGGCTGGAGCCGGACCAAATCGGCGGAGATCCGCAAGGCGCTTGATACGGTTGTCAGCCCGAAGCAAAAGCTCACTAAGCGCATCAAGAAACCGAAAGCCACCTGGGTTGAGCCAAAGTTTTTTGCGGACGTTGAATACCGGGACATCACCTCTGAAGGCCTGCTGCGGGCCAGTTCGTTCAAAGGGTTATCCAAGAAATAACTCATGTACATTTGGCGCCTCTGCATGCGGGCTAGCGATGCCTCCGCGTCAGCGACGAAGATGAGTTGCCGTTGAAGCGCCAACGATCCAAGCAGATGAGCTCTATTGAAGCCTCTCGCTATTGCTCGCTAAAGGCAGGACAAGCCCGCTGCCGGCCGAGAGCAGGGCTCCTGCTCAAGTGCTCCTATAACGCAGATTTAGCGATCAGCGCGGAGGCGCCAGCTCCATGCGCGGCGGTAGGAACAAGACGCAACATGTCAAGTTTTTCAGCATATGCAACCTCCCCAGACTAGGCCTCCGTCCTCCCGGAGGCCTTCCCTTTAGGAACACGCCCTTCTTACGGGCCTTGGCATTTGGGGAATGATCACTGCGCGACACTGAAGCTGGTCGCGCTTCTAGGATAACCTTGCAGTCCTCTCCCGTACCAGCGTTTTCATAGGTGAATCCGTCCACTCCATCAGGGCGCAGGGCGCGCCCTTCAGGAAGTCCGTCGCATAGAAGCGGCGCGCCCGGTAACGAGTGTCAGGACAGATATCGATCTTCGCGAGACTTCGGATTTTTTGGCCGATCGTAGTGTCGGTGCACCGCTGACGCGCTGCTCCGCTTCTTTGATCTGAGCTCGAAGTTCTTCCAATTGCGAGAGCTGAGAATTGAGTTCGTTCAACCGCTGGGCAAAAAGGAGTCCGCGAGAGCTCTTCATCAATGCCTCCAACACAAAACAATGAAAAGGCCAAAAAATAGTGCAGGCGCAACGTACGAGGGAAAGTAAGCGTGTATGACTTTAGCCCCGCAGTCTGTGCACTTTTATGAAACAGCGCACATTTTCAGCCGCATTGGACTTCGCACTTTGTCAGGTGCCGGTCCGCTTCCTCCGCGAAACGTGCGGGAATGCGGAAAGTTAGCACGACGCGAATATCATCGTTCGCCGAAAGTTGAGGCTACCTGCTCACATAGGAGGCAGGTCTAGCGTTCACTCCCTCAGGGTGTCGGCTCGCTCCCTTCAGGCGAACGGGTACAACGCGGCGAGGCGGTCCAGCGGCATCGCACGTTCGGCTGCGTTCAGGAGGCGGTTGCTTATGACGTGACTGACTTGCCAATCTGGGCGCTCAAACTGATCTCCCGCCCAAACTTGGGGGCAGGCATTACCCGATCGGTCGAGTACCCAAACAAAATAATAGTCGTCTTCCATGGCTAGGGCATTTTGGACCAAGGCCGCATCGTCCGTCCACTTCCTCAAGGAGAAGGGACGGGAGTGCTCAATGTACTCCGCTGGCCGTACCTTTCGAGATCGCGCGCGTCAAAGCCTCGAGGCGGACTGCGATGCTGCTCATCCGGCGCGCCGTGTGTTGAAGCGCTACAATGTCGGTCGGCCCCGCACCAGTCGCGAGATCGAGTTCGTTCTGCAGGTGCTGGAACTGCCTTGCACCGGCCCAGCTCGGCGAGAAGCATCGCGAATTCGTCCATTGGGGAAAGGCCCTTCAGTGCACGGGCTTTAGGATGAAGCCCACCATCCCTCGGGAAATGGCTCCAGCAAAGTCCACTCGACTTGGTTGTCGTTGTCAGGCGTACAGATAGCTCCTGCATTCCTGCTTGGAGGCGCGAGGCGACGTAAGCGGACAGACAGGGCGCGCGGTTTGCGACTGCGAAGGTGGCGCGTAGCAAGACGTCTCAAGCATAGCGGGGGCACACCGCGGGCGCATCGCTCAGCTTCTTCCACCAGATCTCGAAGATCCTCCAGCTCTGAGAGTTGAGAAGCGAGTTCGCTAAGTCGTTCGTAAAGGATTGCGCGAGAGCCTCGCATAATGTCCTCCCCAGCACAAAAAAGCACTATCAGGACGGCGTCAGAGCAAATAGCGCGAGCAGCAAAAACAGAAGACTATCATCGTACATCGGACTTCAATACGTCAGTCTTGCTGCCGTAGACAAACTAGCATGTGGCTATGGGGACCGTGAAGTGGTTCAACCCGACGAAGGGTTACGGGTTCATTCAACCTGACAACGGCGGCAAGGACGTCTTCGTCCATATCTCAGCGGTTGAGAAGGCTGGTTACACGTCCTTGGCAGAGGGAGCTAAGGTTAGCTTCGATGTCGTGAACAACCGCGGAAAAGACTCGGCTGAAAATCTACGGATGGGGTGAGCCCTCCAAACGCGCCGTGAAGTAGGCGCCAAACGAAAAGGCCGCAGCGGCGTACCACTGCGGCCAGCCGGGTAAAATGAAGCGTGAAATATTGATTCCAGCCCCGGCGAGATAAGCCTACAGCGACGGCACGAGTCCGCAATGTTGTCGATGTCACACTCGGGGAACAAGTCTTGCTGACGGAGGGAGGGCCCGCCGGGGCTGGATGGCGAGCCCTCAACCCCAAAGCCGCGAAGTTCTCCGGCGGCCTTAACGGATGCAGCAGTCTGCACATGATCGGCGCAGATGCGACCGTTAAACCATATCGCTTTTGGCGGCTCGCTCAACGGACTCAGTATCACCTAGACCAGCGTCAATTTAGCGCTGATGCCCGAGGCCTATTCCGAGATTGAGCGCCTTCTGACGGAGCGCACCAACGGTGCGCTTGGTTGCCTTGGATATTTTGGCGACAGGCGTTCGCGCCTTTGAGTGCGCTTTAAGTTCCTTGATGTCATTCTTCGTCCACTCGCGGCGAACTACTTGTTTCTTTTTAGGCAAAGCGATGCTCCTTCGATGTTGAAGGCGCGTCTCTAACAACATAGGGCGCAGTTCGCAAGCCGCGCACTCACCCACTACGCGCAACGAAAATTTAAACGCGCCTTCACCGAAGGAGTGACGCGCATGTTCAGGGTTGTAGCTGCGGCGTTGTGGGACTCCAACTCATCGCGAAGTTGGAGTGGCAACCCATCCGCTTTTCCCTAAGAATAACCAATGCAAGGTAAGGCCAGGAATCTTTTGCACCAACAAAAGGCCGACGCTGTTTGGCAGGCCCCGTTCGAAATTGTTCCAGCGCTGCACTTCAATCCCGATCCGTTTACAAAACGCCGTCTGCGTCCCGGCAACGGCTTTTCGCACGACCTTGAGCCTTTCGGCGACGTTTTCGTTACTCAATGGATTTTCGGGCATTCCTTGGACGCCGCGGCGAGGGGAATCTGAAACTGTCTCAGGGTCGGTGCCGACTTGGTTCAAGAGATGAGCCACTGCAGCGCCAGTCTCAGGTACGAGAAAAAGTAGCGATAAACGAATAGGCCGAGGGGCGGCCATGCGATGATGCCGATGCCGAGTAGGATTATGATGCCTGAACCGATCAGCATCTCTTTGATTTCGCGGTGCATCGCGTCAGTTTAGGCAATTCTCCGCTATCCCGTCCATTCCCTTAGGGGCAGCGCAAATCCACACCCTTTAAGGGTACGTCGCCTCGACGGTTGCAAATCGTCCAGCTGGCGCGCGCGCAGCACGGCGCCGCACTGCTGAGGAAGGTTGTTGCCGCGGTGAACGATGCAAAGCCGGCGGCTGTTGTGCCGGGGGAGGACCCCCGGCTAACCAACCCATTGCGCGAAGGCGCGTCCGCTGGTGCGGCTTACTCGGCCTCGCTGCTTGCGGAAACGTTGTAACCGACCGTAGACGGCCTGGCGACTG
>NZ_JADPJQ010000021.1:109725-127092 GCF_023073515.1 Bradyrhizobium sp. 17
GCCCTCATCGAGTAGCGCAAGTAGTTGCGCTTCTTCTTCAGGCGACCACGGGCGGATCTCTTGTCGATCGTTGGACATCGATTCATGCCAGCACAAGCGCTGCGGATCGCCATCGTACGTCAAGATCGTAAACGATGAGTTCCAGGTTTGGAGCGTGAACGTCGCGAGGTTGCGCTTGCACCCAGCTTCCTCGGCCAGGGCCGAGCTGGCGCGCGCCTAAAGGCCGGTCCAGGGTGCCCGCGTAACGATCTGTAAGTATTGGGCATGCAAAATAGCGCCTTTCTGCGCGTGATCCGTCCGTCCAAGGAGATCGCCGTGACAAGCAATGATAACGAGCTGGCTGTTTTGACGCGAGAGATCGCTGACAAGGTGACCTATGTTCAGAGCCAAACAATCCTGATCGAGGTCCTTAAGCGAGACGGACACGATGTATCCGACTACGAGAGAGAGCTAGCCAAAGAGCGGTCGCGCTTGGCAACACGGATCGCGAGGCAGTTTAGACTGCTTGCAATAGCTTCGGCCGATGAAGGACCCGAGACCGCCGCGTCACCTCAAGGATAATCATGTCGGATCGTCGGAGGATCGATCGTTCGGAAGTGGACTTAGCCGCCTACATCTTCGGAGATGGCGGCAGCCGACGTTGTCGCGTGTTCAATATCTCGGAGGACGGTGCTGGGATCGAGTTATCGACGAAACTGCACATGCCTGCCACATTCAAGATGATGTTGGAAAGAGACCGTATCATCAGAGATTGTCGTCTCGTTTGGTCGAGTGATACTCGCATCGGCGTCGTGTTCAAAACGGATTGAATCGGCTCTGGTAGGTTGTCGGTGCCAGCCAAGTGCCCCGCGGACGAGGTCGGGAAGTGTTACCAGGCTGTCTAGCGCGAGGCGTCGAGCGTTGTTGCTGCGGGTCGACGACGACACACGCGGCGGGTGCTGTGAGGAGGGCGCCGGTGATTCGCTTCCAGGACCCTGTCGTTTTTGACAGGTGCGGGCCGTCCCGGCATGTGGGCATGATCGCGGCTAAAGGACGAGGACCGCGGCTATGCGACGTTACTACTTCCCGATTTTCCACGACGGCGAGACACAGGCGGACGATGTGGGGGGGCTATTTCGCTCCGCTGAGTTGGCGGTCCAATACGGCGCCCGCGTCGCTCGGGACATCGCCAGCGATCCTGACCACGATCGCGCTAGCGGCACCGTCGTAATCGTCGTTGACGCTTCAGGCGCGGAGATCGCGCGGCATGTGGTGAACGCGGCCAGAACGGCGCCGGGTAGTGTGAGGTGAGTGTGGGGCTTAGGAGGCGAGGTTCTAGGTTAACGAAATCTCACCACTTTCCTGTGATTCTCTACGCCCTGAAAGGTGCTTGTCATGGCGGAAACTTCGATCGAATGGACTGATGCAACGTGGAACCCAGTGGCTGGGTGCACCATTCTCTCGCCTGGCTGCACCAACTGCTACGCCATGCGGATGGCCGCGCGCCTCGATGCCATGGGTGTTGCGAAGTACAAAGGGCTGACCCGGAAAAGCGGTGGCCGAGCCAAGTGGACCGGCAAGCTTTACCTAGATCGGAAGGCGCTTGATACCCCAAAGGGTTGGAGTAAGCCACGCCAGATCTTCGTGAATTCGATGTCCGACCTTTTCCACGAAGATGTGCCGGCAGAGTTCGTTGCGGATGTGTGGTCGACAATGGCGGCGACACCACAGCACACATACCAGATCCTCACCAAACGGCCGGATCGTATGGCCAGGATCGCCTCAAGTCTGCCGTTGTTGCGCAACGTTTGGCTCGGCACTAGCGTGGAGAGCGCGGATTATCTCGACAGAATCGATGAACTGCGGGCGGTGCGCGCCGCGGTGCGGTTCATCTCGTTTGAGCCGCTGCTCGGGTCTGTCGCCGAGGCGAACCTCAAGAAAATTCACTGGGCAATTGTTGGCGGCGAGAGCGGTCCGAAGGCTCGGCCGATGGATGCTGAGTGGGTTCGCGAAATCGAGTCCGCCTGTCGCCGCTACGGCACCGCATTTTTCTTCAAACAGTGGGGCGGCAAGAACAAGAAAGCCGCTGGGCGCACATTGAATGGGCGGACCTACGACGAGATGCCTTCAGCTACAGCTTGAAAAAATCACCTTGTTGTTCAGGGTTGGAAGCCGTCTTCCAAAATTTGTGGGCGAGCTCGTGTTTGGCCACCAGAAGCAGCCAGTAGAGGTGCTGGCCACCAGTGTTTTTGAGAAGTTTCATCTCGGTGGACGCCTCGGTACCTAGTCCAGAGACCAGGTCTCTCCAATGATCGATAATCTCGGCGCGGATGCGACGCTGGGCCTGATCAGCGTCGATCACATCTTTCCAGCCTGGCGCGAATCTATCGAACGCAGATACGGCGGACCCGATGTTTTCGTCCAGGTTTCGCTGAAGGTCCATTTTGCTCAGGTGAACCAGCATATCCATTCGAGTCCGGCGCGAAAGCGTTCTGAAGATGTTGAAGTCCAGGGCGCCCAAGCTGTACGGATCGATAAATGCGAAGTGCAGGCCCTTCGGCTCCAAGCGCTTTAGAATTGCGAGCGAAGTATCGACGGCTTCGCCATGGATAGGGGCCACAGGTGCCCCAAGCGCGCGCAGACGCTGTGTGGCAGCGCTGAGCCGTTCCTCATCCGTGTCGGCGATGTACATACGCGAAAAAGGCGCCTTGCCGGCTACGCTCTTCCGCCACGCGGCAACGCAGCTTCCGTCGATGAAAGATCCGCCTTTGATCTTTGATCGACTTGGCCCGCAGAACAGATCGATGTAAGTTGCGCCGGCCTTCATTGGCCCGATGAATTTAGCGCGCGCGCCTCGCGAGATATCGACGTACCTGCACAAAAGGTCCTGCTTCTCTTGGGCCCACGGGCCGACCTCCTCGGCCGGGAGTCCGTCGTCGCCGGTAACAAGCTTGCCCATAGCTACCTCTGCGATGTTGGCAAACGAGGTGGGACGACGTTTAGAGAAGTCCGCAAGTAGATAGAACAGAATGCAGCTTCTACCACCTGCGAGCCGTCTAAGACGTAATGTCGCTTGTCGCCAACTTCCGCGAATGACGCTTCAGGTCCCCACTGAAATCCTCTACAGTCAATCGTTAGATCTAGTGTGGACTTAGCTTGTCGCAGCCAGATTGGATGAAACGTTTCCTTAAAGTGATCTTCCTTGAGGGTGACGACGACGTGGAGCGTCGTCTCGTCGACCATGTTCTCGTCAGGCGTCCAGACCATGGCTCTGATGTGGTCTTTTGAGCTCTCGTGGCATTCGAGCGTAATCCGCCTTACGGCACCCAAAAACTTGGTGCCGCGGAATGCGAAGGTTTGAGAGTCGACCTCCGACATGGATGCATTGATGGAGCGACGCACGCGAGGCTCCTCAGGGTTTTCGTCTCGGTGTCCGCGAAATGGCCACTCGATGCCAGCGCGTACGGTGAGATCTGTGCTTTGGAGAATCAGCAAGCAATCTGACTCTTCCAGTTCATAGTTGAATGACTTGGCCCCCAATAAACGGATGCCTTTGTTGGCCGGTTCCACGGTCTGCGCCATGTCAAACATTGCTATCTAACTGCCCACCCGCATATTGATCAGTCCCTTGATCGCATCTGCTTGGGCTGCGGAAATCGCGTAGTCCGCCTGAGAGATGTGCGTTTGAGCGGCAATAAAGGATCTCCCTACCGTCTCGGCTGTGGTCCGCGCTCTCAGGATAACGGAAAAGAGCGGCCGCGCGAGATCCAGATGCCGCATAGGGTCACCATCATAACTATTGTCCATCCCAAAAATCCCCATCCAGCGGCCGCACCTACGCGCAAAGCGAGGTTTGTTCCTTGTGCCCAAACATCATTGTCAACATAGGTTTTAAACTGAGCCGTAGCGCGGCCGAACGCGGGGTCATCTAGAGCGGCTGAATTGCAGAGAGAGCGGCCTCTATACTCGACGCCCGCCGGACCATTCCGCGGCCGTTGCACTAGCGCCGCGATAGAGCACCTGTATTCGTATTGCTTCCACTCCGTAGATCGATAGTCAGGCACCAAGCCTATAGAGAACATTTCTCGGTCAGCAAGAGCTACTGAATAAGCTCCATCGGAGATCGTATAGTAATAGAGTTCTTTCGCTGGATGCGGGAGCGACAGCCATGCCCAGAACAGCGACAGCGACAAAGCTGCCCCACCAGCAACGATGGCGAACCTGCCCAGCCATCCTTTCATAATCTGCTTTTCTCTCGAAATTCCCTGAGCATTACTTTGCCTTCGTTGCCGGCTGCTGAATCAATGCTTTCAAACGGTCTCTTGCGGGCTTTGAATAACCATCTGCACGATCATTCTTGGCCGTTGACCAATGGCACGTCTCTGCAACTTTATCTCTAGCTGCGGAAACATCGGCCAACGCGAAGGTGCCGTCGCTCTGACGCCCTTGGAAGCCGCTGGCTCGCAAGAACAGCTTACCGTTGTCCGGCAGTAGACGCATGAAGTCGGCGGGCGGCGCTATGAACAAGGCGCGGCCGTTCGTGCCGGCTTGTGCAGAGATCGTTTCCGGAGGATTGCTATCGATCCTGATAAGCAGGTCAACCCGATTAGATGCTCCGATGAACACTCCGTCCGGGACGAAAACAGCTTCTGTTCGGTTTTCTTTGCAGCGAAAGACTAGAAGGACCTCCCCAGGCTCGCCCAGCAGCAGGGCAGTGACCTCCGCAGAATCGTCAATCGGGGACTTGCTTTCGGTGTAGACCCACTTGCCTTTGACCGGCGTAGGATCTTTTGCCTCCTCTTCCGTGGTCTTGGCCTTCGGCCCAATCGCGTCAAAACATTTGAGCCGGTCAGCATCAGTTGGAATTTTCTTGCAGACTGTGAACGCCAGTGCTTCGAACTGAGCCTCCGCAACCGCCGACCAAGTGAGCGACAGACAAAGCGCCAGCGCGCCGGCTAGTACCATCGACTTCATCGAGCTATTCATCCCCGTTACCGCAATTCAACGACAACCAAAGCGGGAAGGCAAGCTATAGCGCAGCGAGTCTGCGAGACTTTGGGCCTAGGGAAATTTACGGGTGTCGCTTGGCCGATCTAAACGCGCAGACCGACGATGAACCGAATGGCGAGATCGGCACCGGCGCCCACGACGGCCGTCGCGCTAAGCGCCACAACCACGCGCCACATCTCGTCCATTGTGCCTCGCAAAAAGACGGCCCCCGCGGGGCAACGCGGAGGCCGCTGTTGGAACGCCTCGAACCAAGGTGGATTGGTCCTCGAAGCAAGCGGCTAATGGCCGGCGCGCAGGATGGTTCCTGTTGAAGGCGAATTGTCGGCTCCCGCGTTAGGTTATCTTGACGCGCAAGGCAGCGAGACCCGCTGAGGTGATCCGGTACGTCCCCGCCGCGCTCCCACGCTCAATCCAGGCCTTGGACAGCATGTTTGAGACGGTGCGCTTGCCGGTGGGCTCAAGATCTCTCAGTGCTAGCTCGCGTCCCGCGCGCAGTTTCTGCAATGCGTCTCGCTCCGAGCTCGTCGGCAGATGGCTGGCGCGGGCTGGCATCTATTTTTTGCCCCCTCAGCGCCTGCCGCATCAGCGTCCTGATCGCTTCAGGTCTCGTTGGTGCGGCATCCTGCTGGGCAATCCAATTGTCGACGGCTGAAAGATCGTCGGTATGTAAGCGCACCTGAATCTGTGTGCCCTTGCCGGTTGAAGGAGGGCCTCGCTTTTTCCGGACGTATTTTCACGGGCTGCGCGAAGCCGGATGCGATCCCTTTGTTTCTAATAGAGGGCTGTACCAAGCCTCGTAGGATCTAAGACCGAGAGGGCGTTCAACGAATGGGCTGCGCACCACGATCAGAAAGGTACCCTGCGGATCGAGCACGCACGTGCCGTTTGGGCGGGGCGGGCCTCGGATGACGAGATCATCCTGCTGGGCGTTCGTCAGTAAGATGCGACGACGGCCCGCTCCAGCAATGGGGCGGGCCTTTTACTTTCAGCACGCCGAGCGGTTCACTCTGGCGGCCTTCGTCAGGCTAGCCGTCTTGGCAGGGAATACCGAAGTTGTCACAGGCGACAGCGAATGACTCTTTTGCCTTTGCATCCTCGAAGCAGAAGCGAGTGCCGACCTGCGCCTGATCGGCCCACCAGTCGACGTTATTGCCTTTCGCGATGCGGGAGGCTTCGCCGCGTAAAAGATCTAATTGTCTTCCGGCAGCACGAACGATCAGGCAATTTTGTTTGGGCACGATACGTTCTCCAATGCACAGGACGCCGAGCTCCTTGGTACAATAGGGCGGCGGCCAGATTGATCGCGCTAAGCGCCGTGGATATGGCCCCGGCTCCCGGGGCAATGGCGGCGAAGGAGCTGGGGCCAATCTGGGTCGCCCTTTAGGAAGGCATCGGGCAAACTTGGCATCAGCAGCAAGGTTTCAAAAAGTGAAGGGCCGCTGCGTTGGGACAGCGTGTGCCCTCAGTAAAATTACGGGCGCGTCTCATTTGATCGTACCCCCATCTTAGACCGGCCCTAGTCTCGGCGGGATGAAAGCATTCAACGGCGCGACCATGGGCGAATATCGAGCTTACGTAATCGGGGCTGACGGGCACATACAGCTTCGGGTCGATTTGGTGGTCCCCGATGAAACGACAGCCCGGAACAGAGCGAAGCACCTCGTCGATGGACATGCTGTTGAGCTTTGGGAAGGCGCAACCAGGATCGAAAGGTTTGAGCCAAAAACAGTAAAGGGAGCCTGTTTTGCTGTTTCACGTTCATCCCGGAACCAGCAGACTTAACCTGCATTAAGAGTGAAGAATTCAGTCGAGGGATCGGCCATGGGCGTGGAACGAATGCACTCCCCGAAGTACTGGCGGATGCGTGCCGAAGAATTTCGCACGAAGGCCGACAACAGCGAATTCCCGCAGACCCGAGAGACGCTCCGTCAAGTTGCAAACAATTATGAGGAGCTAGCCCAGCGCGCCGAGCAGGTCGTCACCCTTGCGGAACTGGACGAGGCATTTCAGAGGCGGAGCGCCGGGTAGCGCAGGAATACGCATTACGACCAGCGCGCTATGGGCCACGCAACCGGGTGAATTCCGCCCGGCTTTTCCCTGCGAGGGAGCAAGTGTGCACTTCGGGACTTAGCCGAGTACTCACTGGCGGGGCAGTACCGTGGACCGTGATTTTAAGAACGAAATCTTTTCGAGCTTCGACCCAAATCCGGTTCAGCCCTGCGGCGAGTGCGGCAGGAAGCCGAGATCAGTCTTGAAGATGCTAAACACGCAAAACGGTAAAATCGTGCGTATGTTCAAGCGCGAATGCGGTGCGCAGACTTGGACGGAGACTAAGGAGTAAGACCGCCTCAGTGGGCGGCTTCATTCCTGCCGGCGACGCTAGACCGTAGCCTTACTGGCATAGACTTGGGTGCGCGCTGCTCGTCGTCGGTGTAATACACCGGGCATGGTGGCAACATTTGACGACCAACCGCAGCTAGAATTTCAGATGCTTGCTAAGGTGGAGCAATGCCGAAGGCTTGCACGCCAAATCGGTGACCATGTGACCGCTAAACGCCTGCTTGATCTCGCAGACGAATACATCCAGCAGATCAAGGATATCCGGGCGATCAAAACAACTTAGGTGAGCCGCCCTTGACGGGCACCGCGCAGGCGCAGTCTAATCGCCCCCCATGGAGCAGCATCAGCGCATCATCGACGAGCTCAAGACCTTCGAGCGGCTCTGCTTGGAGCAGGCCCAGGAGAGCACGCTGCCACTGGAGCAGGCCGCTCTGCTCGAAATTGCAGCAAATTGTCGCGCCGAGGCCGCCCGCTGGACTGGATTGCTAGTAGCTCCATACTCGCGAGAGCTACTGCGTATTGCGGGTGTGGGGAATTAGTGGAGCGGCTTCCCAGCCGCAAAGCTGGGGCGGCCTTTGTGCTTCCCCGTAGAAGGGCACGAATGAAGCTAGCCGCCAACCGCATGGTGGTCGGCGCAGAGGCGCTGTGGTAAGGACTCCAATCGGCGGCGTGATGTTGCCCCCAAGTTTCACCGCGCCGCTGAGGGCCCGTCCTCAGCGCAAGTTGGGGCGGGCTTTTACTTCAGACGGGTGCTGCTTCCCAATCTTGCTATGCGCCGTCTC
Source organism: Bradyrhizobium sp. 17 (assembly GCF_023073515.1). Lineage (NCBI taxonomy): Bacteria > Pseudomonadati > Pseudomonadota > Alphaproteobacteria > Hyphomicrobiales > Nitrobacteraceae > Bradyrhizobium > Bradyrhizobium sp. 17. Next base: position 117,837 of record NZ_JADPJQ010000021.1, read on the forward strand.
GGCCTTGCTCCGGTCACCCACGGTCGTTAACGCTGAGCCCTGAGACCGCGTAGGGGAATACGGTGAGCAAGGTTCGCGAGTTCATGGACTTCTGGACCGAGAACAGCATCCACGCTGCCGAGCAGTACCGGACTGCCGGCGCGTCGCAGGATGTAGCGGAACTCACGCGGCGGCTAATCCAGGCTGCCAAGGGGCAGGGCATTTCGGAAGCCGCCCTGCAGGCGGAGATCGGCGAAATCTCCGAGTACATTAGGGACCGGCTCAAGGCAGCGAATAGGGCTGAAAGCGAACGGCGGAAACGCACTTAGGCGGTCCAAAGCTCAGGGCGTGTCTCGCCACCCGCAAGAAGATCTCCAGCATCTGGCAGCAAAAGGCCCGCCGGTTCACACTGGCGGGCCTGTGGCACTCCTGGCGCTCTAATCCGCAATTGGATCGGTTGCCGGGAGCATTGGGGGCTGGAAGCCGGGCCGTGCCATGTTCGTGCTTAAACGACAATGGGCAGAACGGCGTACTCCGGTAGTTGTACCGACTCCATTTTCGCAACGGGGTGTTCTACTGTGAGAACACCGGCGAGATTTAAGTACTCATCAATTTGCAGTTGTCCCGGATGGCCGCAGTGGGGGCTGGAACCACCCTGCGGCCTTTCCCATAGGCTGACCTTCATTTCGAGGCTCTTTTTGGCAGCCTTCTTATCCAAACTCGCTGAGGTAGTGGCTGGAAATGCGCCGATTCTGAGCGCATGGTAGGCAGATGCAGGTGCAATGCCCAAAATGCAAAGTGATCGTCACCATTGGCAAAGCCAAGTGGTTCTTCGATGGCGGCGAGTGCAGGGAGCTTCGCGGTACTGTTGCGGGCGATGCTAAGGAATATGAAGAGTGCCCGGTCCTCATCGAAGCTGTGTCGACCGTCAGGAATAATGCCGCCACCTAGGCGAGAGCTTAGTGTGCGAGGTTGGCCGTGAGCGAGAGCGAACCTTGCAAAAACCAGCTAAAGCGGACGTCCAACCGAGGGACGGCCCCGGCTTCGGGAGACCTGGGGCTAATGCCGGGGCCGCTCCGCCAGCTCAGGGCGCCGAGCCAGCGCGCATTCAAGCAGAATTTGCCCGGTCGGTTCCTAACGGAGTGCCAGCAGGTCCCGGCCGGGCGTCAGCAGCCGCACGTATGTTCCGCTCTCATGCAGCTCTAGCCAGCCCTTCTCGATGGCGCACCTGATGCCGGCGCCGAATTCCGCACCGCTTCCCTTGAGCGTGTAGAGGAACGGGTAGTTGACCTTCTCAGTGTGGATGCGACCGTCCTGTACCGGCTGAATGGCAGCCGCAAGTTCGACCAGCTTACGCGCGGCGACTTCCGGATCAGCGAAGGGACGTGCTGTCACGAGTTTCATTGCGGAATCAAAACCTCAACCGCCATGTTTGGCCTGACTTGCCCGCGACTGTCATGCCAGTTGGGGACGATATGCACAGATCCTGCGGCGCCGCATGCTGAGCAGACCAGGCGCAAGCCGACGCTTGACCACGGCTGATCTTGCGGGAGTCTGTCGAGCGGCACGTCGACCCTGCGATCGCAGCGGCCGTTCAGGCACTGGATGCTGCATGTCACATGCCCCTCAGCCAACCATTCAGCGGGGCTGCGGGGCGGATAGTGACCGGACTTCGTGTACGTTGCGCTTTCCATGCTGATGTGGTCTGCCTGTTGCGCAATTGAGATACACGGATACTCTCGTAAGTGACCAAATGCCCCAAATATTCGACTGCCGCAGCGCTTGTTTTTCTAGTTTACCTTGCGCCGTGCTTTGCTCAATCTCCTCAGAAGGAAGAATCCTTGAGCTCCTCGTTCGGTGCCGGACCGAACGCTTTTGTCGATCTGTTGGCGCTGATGTCCGGGCACTGCAAGACGCTGAAGGTCGGCGGGCGCAGCTTCGGATGCAAGACGGTGGCTTACGCCCATGGCGACAAAGGGCGGGTGAATTTTGCGGTAGCCGTCGACGATCCCGACGATGAGAGCCACGTCGTATCGTTCTCCGGCGAGAACGGCAAACGGGCCGACGACAATTCCTACCAGCTGCCGATTGATCGCATGCTGCTCAATTCCAAGGATCGGCCCAAAGTTGACGGACTGCCGGTGCCGGCCGAGCAGCCATCAACCGGTACCTGCCGCCAGACTGGCAATTTCGCTGCGAGGAAGGTGACAGATATCACCTGCTCGGCGACCGACAGTGAAGGCCGCCGATACGAGCTGCTGTTCGTCTCCGACGGCTCGCCGGTGAGCGTGCGCCGCATCAGGCAGTCGGCGCCATCGATCCACGATCCGTTCAACTGAGACGAGGGGACGCCCGCCATGGCTACCAAGTTATCGCAACACGATTAGCCATTGCGGATTGGTGACGAGGACCGAGACACACAAGACATAGAGAACCCGCTGGCTTCGAGAAGCCGCAACTACAGGGCTGTATCCCGACTCCGGCAGCAGCCGGGCGAACAACGCTGGCTCATTGTGAATGCCAACGTGCATAAAGTTCCCAATTACTTAACTGTTATAAAGAGTTCCGGCTTGCCTTCGATAGCGAGTGTGGCAGGCCAGCTACAGCAAAACACCCACGAGCGAGTACTGTTGAAAGGCAGGTGGGCGAACTAGCGACTCTTAAAACTGATTATCTTTGGGGAGACTCGAATGAAGAAACTTATTGCGGTTGCGGCCGGAACACTGGCTCTCGGCCTATCGGCTCCGGCAAGCGCGGCGGATATGGCAGCGCGTCCCTACACCAAGGCGCCTCCGATGGTCGCCGCGATTTATGACTGGAGTGGCTTCTACATCGGCGCCAACGGCGGTTGGGGCTCAAGCCGCAACAGCTGGGATTCGGTTGCCCCCTTCCTGGTGGGTCCCGAAGGTTCGCACGATGCAACGGGCGGAGTTGCGGGCGGTCAGGTTGGTTATCGCTGGCAGACTGGGACCTGGGTGTTCGGCCTCGAAGCGCAGGGCGACTGGGCCGACTTGCGAGGCAGCAACCTGAGCACCCTGTTTGGTCCGGGCTTCCGCAACGATTCACGGATCAATGCGTTCGGTCTGTTCACGGGTCAGCTCGGCTGGGCCACCAACAACGTCCTGTTCTACGTCAAGGGCGGTGCTGCCGTGACCGATAATCGCAACCGGATCTATTCGACTGCAACTGGCGCTGTGCTTGCCACCACCGGTGATGACACCCGTTGGGGCGGTACCGTCGGGGTAGGCCTGGAATACGGCTTTGCTCCCGGCTGGTCGGCTGGTGTCGAATACGATCATCTGTTTATGCAGGATCGTACGCTCGCATTCACGGGTCCCGCGGGCGTAGCATTCGGTGCGGATCGCATCCGTCAGGACGTCGATCTCGTCACGGTTCGCGTGAACTACAAGTTCGGCGGCCCGAGCATCGGCCGGTACTGAGCAGCATCACTGAAAAAAATAGGGGCCGGCTCTTTGAGCCGGCCTTTCTTTTTTGGGGAGATTGGAATGACGAAAACTTACCGACCGACCCCTTCGAAATTAGCCGACGAGCTAAACAGCGCATTTGCTTCAGCTGAACCCAAGATAATTTGTAAGGCTATCGGCGAGGCACTTGGCGCTTTTAACATCGCCGAGATGGCAAGACAGACGGGTTTAGGCCGGCAGAGTATTTATCGAGCTTTCAAAACCAACACACAGCTTCCGAATTTTTCCACGGTTCTTGCAGTGCTCTCGGCCATGGGCTTACAACTCAAAGTAACTCCCAAGGGCGAGCGATCGACAGCTGCCGCGGCTCGCGTAACGAAGAAGTAGTCATCACTCAGGGGGCGAGAGCTACTGCGCGTCGTAGGTGGGAAAAGTCCCTTGAAGCTCCGCCGGTTCACGCCGTCAGGTGCTCGCGTGAGCCGACAGTATGTGATCGCCTGGATGCACGGAGGCAGAGCTGAGGGGCGATCTTCGGACGGGCCCCGGTTCCCGCTGGCGCGCCATTCTTCTTACAGAGACAAGGGATGGCAACGAGGCACCTGGTGTACTTGGGGGCGCCTCCCGCATGGTATAGGTCGGATCCAACCCTAACGAGTCGGGGTGTGCCGTGGGTATTTTCTTACTCTCGCTGGCAGCGTGCGTTGTTGGTGTTCTTCTCCTACTCGCATTCCGCCGATAGGACCGAATCGGGACGCAAGAGTTGCCTTGAATCCTCAGCCCAGCGCCGAGGTTAAGCTTGTCGGCCGGTTGTTTTTGACTGTGCGCGATTGAGCGCGTTCACTCCGCGGCGGGATGGAGACGAACGTGATCACTTGGCTGCTCCTCATCATCATCGCGGTCAGCGTTGCGATCCTGATCGCCCACACGATTGACGCCATACGCTCCTGACGCCAAGCGCAAAGGCGCGACATGTCCGAGGTTCGGCAGCGGTGCGCGGCGCAAGCGCCCGTTATGATAGCTGGCATGGCGGAGGCTCGGGCGGCCGGGTGAGCTCCTTGGATCGATCCAAGTCGGGCAGAACGCCTTGCCTGGACTTTCAACTGGGGAGCCGAACGGACCGGTTACCCGGACGAGACGTCCGAAATGGCGATGGCGCGCACGGTGTCGGATGGAGTCGAGGCGGCCTAGCGGCGCGGAGACATGCGCCGGCAAATAATGGGGACAGGCGTTCTCGAGAGCATCCGGGAGCGCGACGAGCGCGACTTTGTCTTCGGCTCCGGCAAGGGCGGCTATTCCGGCTGGTCGAAGCGAACGAGCAGATGGACCAGGCGTGAAGCTCAAGACGCCCAGGACGCTCCTACCTTCGCCGCACCGGCCGGGCCGATGTCGGGATTCTCGGACTCGCTCCGCACGTCGTCGAGCACTGCTGAACCACTTGCCCGCCAAGCTCCTGCGCACCTATGACACGAATCCCTACTTCAAGTAAAAGCGCGAGGCGCTGGACCTATGGGCGGCGCACCCGATGGGGCTGGTGGAGGGCGGCGCCAGCAACGTGGTGCCGATGAGAGCGTGAAACGAAAGGGCTAATGCTTTGCGACGTAGCCGTCGATCAAAGCCTCAAAGTCGCGTTTTCGAATTTGGACGCGAAGTTTCCTAGGAGTGCGCCACAAAATTGGCTGAGCCAATTGCCAAGTCGCGATCCACTCCAACACATTTTCGGGGTCTATTTCTTCATATGACCGAGGTCGATGCAAGGGCAGCACCGCGTCAGCACCTGCCGACAACGAAATGGTAGTTTCGCCTTCGAACATGGTCGCAAGTATCCCATCTATGCTGTCATCCCTCGCGACCCTGAATCGGCTAAGATCGCCGTCCGGCCACGAAATCAAAATTGGTCGTTCACTGACATTCTTCAAATATAAAAACGGCACGATGTTTCTGCTGCCGTCAATCAGTGGGCGCGCTTCAATGAATGCCACAGGATAGTGCTTTGTAAACTTCTCCAATATCAGGAATGCGACCGAACAGATGCCAGAGAGACCACCAAACAACTTTACAAATTCAACTGCACCACCGCTGTCCATTGAAGATCTCTCTTGATCTAACCTAAAATTGGCCGAGACCGTCTCGGAAGGTGAGAACTTTACTAAAAGCGTTGATCAGTCCTATCGGCCCCATTTTACGAAGCGTACGTGTTCCGCCGAAAGATATGGACCGAACAATCCGTCCATCTGCTTGTAGAAATCCGTGATCGCCAAAAAATGTTCGCTCCGGGAATCTGCCGTCTTGCCGCGGTCGGCTGCAGAAAGATTCGGATCGTTTAGGGCCTTGTTGCAGTAATCCAACTTGATGAGATGATGATATAGACCGTCCAGGTATTTACGAAGATCTGGCCCAAACAAAAACCGAGATGGATCGATGGCTTCGATGAGCGTCATCTCAATACTCGGGCTGGAGGCTCCTAAAGTCGCTATTTGACCGACCGCCTTTCGCGTCGTCGAAAACGCCTCGATGCGACGCTGAAATAAGTCCAACGCTAGTTTGTTTTGCGCGATGTCAGCTTGTCTTCTTCCAAGTCGGAACTGGATCACGCCAAACGTGACCGTCGCGCACACGGCTACGATGGCTGCCATAATGGTCGCAAATGGCGCTGCGAGTTTAATTGCGAGTTCGCTTGTTTGAGGGTCCACGAGGGAGACTCGCTATTTCTTTGATGATTTCTGATATTCAACGATCGATGTTGCCGATCTTCCAATGGTCACCTGGATGGCTGCAATAATCGATATCCAGATTACCAAGCCAAGCAAGGGCACGCCCACTCGACTTAGTAAGCGGATCCCCGCAAGCTTCGACGATCTTCCGGGCCTCGCATCTCGAAGCGCCACAGTCATTCCTGGTAACTTTCCGTGGGTAAGCCAGTTGAGAAATTTTTGAAGATAAAAAAGGACTGTAAAACAGCCGATGTAGGCAAGCCACAAGAGCGGCGCGCTCTGCGCCGCCTCTGCAGCGACTTGGATTGTTGCGGAGAGCGCCAACCAGCCGATCACCTTAAACACTCCATCGACCAGCGAGCGCACCGGCGAGAGGAACGCGTGATCGTCAGGGAGTTCTATGATCCTAAGCTTCATCGGTGAAACGAGCCCCGAACGAGAGCAACGGCCAAAAGCACCAGCATGGCGCCGTCGATGCGGTTCATTAGCGGGGCCGTAGTTGGCGTAAAGTGTATTCGCTCAATTCGACCATGCACGGCTTGTAGGTGCGGCAGTCCGGCGGATCTCGCGGGAGTTCACGCGCAAGATCAACGACGGATCGCCATGTCATGAACTGCAGAACGGCTAGCAGAAGAAACAGCACAAAGAGAAGATTTGTCCGCAGCCAACGCAAGGCATCGCGAAATTCGGCCCGAGCCCATGGCTTAAATGGCATGATGATTCCCCAGGCGGAATGTCCCGCAACCGGAGAGCGAGCGCAAGGGGCTGAAGGTATTGGCATGTGCCGCGCCCACAGGCATGCTGCGGCCTGCTCCCTTGGAAGCTTCGCGTGCCAGCCTATCTCGTCCGCATCATTGACACCCGCGATCTGGTCGGGATATTCGTCGCCGACGACGAGGACTACCTTGCAATAGCCGTCGATGAATGCACCGACGAATACGTTGCGCTTTCCCGCCACGCGGGTGAGGACCCCGTCGTTTCCGTGGAGCAATCTTCGGAGGTGACGGAATAGGGGCCTCTATTGGTCCGCTACCTTGGACCAAACGCCATTGCTGTCCTTCATGTCACGATGGCTGGTGCCATCGTCCCAGTTGATGCAGGTTCGAACATCCTTGAAGTCGTTCAAAGTGCATGCCTCACGTGCAATGACCTTACCGTTCATGTCCTCGACTGTTTTCAAGAACGCGACTTTGCCCTGACTATCCAAGTAGCTTAGGCCGACGTTACACACTTTCAATTCGGGCTGGCAGGAGCGGCTAAAAAGCGGCTTCCCGCTATTCTGACTTGCGGATTTTTCCATCGCCCTATTGACGATTTCTGCCCAAGCAGGACTAGCGTTTGGTGTTGTCCGTGCAGCGGAAAGCTCCGCTCCCGATGGGGATAACGACGAAAGGCGAATTCGGCGGGGTTTGCTGCAGACTAGCAACTGGCGGAGTGAGTTGAGAGGGACGGCCCATCATGGTGACGCCCATCGACTGCAGCTCCTGCGGACTTAGCCAAACCATGTCTTGTGGAGACGTAACGACCATGCGGCCAATGATGGCGGATGGGACACCCAACTCTTTTGCGATTTTGGCCATCGATACCGTCGCAGCGCCTGATGCCGCCGTTTCCTCTCCATTTTCTCCTGACGCTCCGTGGACGCCGACTTGAGCACCGTAGCCGGCGTTCTTGGTTGAACCGGCGGCGAACATCAGAAAGCAAGCCGAGGCGCAGACCGCTGTCTTGCCCACGTTGGTGGATGTCTTTCCGAACCTGATGGCGTCGGCAATCTTGACCCCCTCGAGCAAATTTCCGCCGGGAGAATCCAGCCTAACGTTAGCAACAAATTTTCCGGAATCATTGGCTCGGCGAACTGACTGCGAAAACTTGTCGGCGTCTCCAGGCACAATCTCTCCAGTGATCCAAATGGTTGCTTGGCCTGACTTGCCCACGCCAACTTTAACCTCAGCAGACTGGCCGTCGTCCGAAAACACGGCGGGTGTAAGCAGCAGGAACGCCCCTGAAATCGTCGCACGCAGTTTGACCATCGCCCACTCCCTCTAGGGCATACTGTTTCGCAACCCAAGCGCGAACGCAAGCGAAACGCATGGCAATGAATGGTGGATTGACAGCAACGAGCCTTTGACATGCCGCGACTGCATAGCTGGATCGCTACCGACGTTTCGGAATGAATTCGACGGATCGCTGCTTCAGCGAAACCCTGGCCGCAAACCCAGCGTCCAACCATGCCATGGATTGCGTGTGACCAGCTTTGCGCGAGCTCTCATTTCCCCACCAGGCACTGAACTTGTAGGCCGACGCAGGCAATGACCTTCCGAGCAGGTCTTCTATTTCTAGAAATGTGAGCCGAACGGTTTGCCCCCGCATGCTATCTAACTTCGCTCGCAGAGGGTCGTACACGGACATCAATTCCCTACCTGGTGCCGTTGGCCTGAGCGCGGATATGGAAAGCCCCTCCGAGAAGTCGGCGTGCCTTGAATTTACGTGGCCTAACGAGTTGGATTAGGGCGCGCCCGACAATCCCAATCCGCCGGTGCGCCTCATCAGCCTGATCAGTATCTCGGCGTCCGGTGACCGGTTTGGCCACTGGATGGATTGTAGTTGCCGGTGGTGCCGAAATTGTCGCGCTGCGTGCCGTTTGGATTCGTGGCGATGTACGGCGTGACGTAGGTCCCGTTGCCACGTGTATAGCCGGATGACGTGTGCGTGCTCGGATTGGAACCGGTGCCGCTAAGATATTGCGCCTGGGCAGCCGTTGCGGCGAGCGTCAATGCGACGGCCAAAAGGAGTCGTTTCATTCCCAGTCCCCCCAAGTGGTTTTATCAGTTTGGGGATGCAACCATGAAGTCCGCCGGCAGGCTAGTTCGACCATAGGATTAGTCGCAAGGAACGCTCCGACCGTCGAGCCGCGGTGCCGGCGTCAACTCGTGCTCACCGTTTTCGGGTTGCGGACGATGGGCGCCGGATAGTCCGGAAACACTGACGGCATCGCCGGCCGGTTGCCAACGTAGCGGTTGACGACCCTGAACAGCGGCATGATGGCGGCCTGGTTGGTGGTGATGGTGCAGAGATTGCAGATGTGGACGGCCCCCCACTTGTCAGGATGGTAGCAGACTTTTGACCTGATCGCTTGCTATC
>NZ_JADPJQ010000100.1:0-947 GCF_023073515.1 Bradyrhizobium sp. 17
TAATGGTAGGGCCCGCCGCCCAGCGCGAGGCTGTCGCGCATCTGCAGGCCGAACTCGGCCTGTCGGAACGGCGGGCCTGCTCGATCGTCAGCGCCGACCGCAAGATGATCCGATACCGCTCGTGTCGGCGGCCGGATACCGAACTGCGCATCGAGTTGCGTGAGCTCGCCCATGCGCGCAGGCGGTTCGGCTACCGGCGGCTGTTCGTGCTGCTGCGGCAGCGCGGCGAGCCGTCCGGGATCAACCGGATCTACCGGCTGTATCGCGAGGAGGGCCTGACCGTACGCAAGCGGCGCGCCCGCCGCCGCGCTGTGGGCGTACGGGCTCCAATCCTGGTCGAGGCCAGGCCGAATGCCCGCTGGTCGCTGGACTTTGTCCATGACCAGTTCGCGTGCGGTCGGCGTTTCCGGATCCTGAACGTCGTCGACGACGTCACCCGGGAATGCCTGGCGGCGATCCCCGATAGCTCGATCTCGGGACGCCGAGTGGCGCGCGAACTGACCGCGCTGATCGAACAGCGCGGCAAGCCCGGCATGATCGTTTCCGACAATGGCACCGAGTTTACCTCGAACGCCATGTTGGCGTGGGCCGAGCAGCACATCATCGATTGGCACTTCATTGCGCCGGGCAAGCCGATGCAGAACGGGTTCTGCGAAAGCTTTAATGGCCGAATGCGCGACGAGCTTCTCAATGAAACCCTGTTTCTCAGCCTTGATCACGCCCGCAGCCGCATTGCCGAATGGGCCGACGATTATAACCGCCAGCGCCCACATTCGGCGCTGGGCTATCTCACCCCGGCGGCCTACGCCGCCTCCCTCACCGCAACATGCGATCGGCTGCGCAACCCCGACCAGCTCCGCCGATCGCATGTTGCTCCACCCGCGCCTCGTGGCGTAAAACAAGCCGAGACTCTAATTGCCGCTGGATGAAAGCTCGGGGGCAGGTCA
>NZ_JADPJQ010000068.1:0-2655 GCF_023073515.1 Bradyrhizobium sp. 17
CCGAGCAGGCCAAGCGCGAGCTCGACGATGCCCGGCGGCAGGTTGCGGAGGCGCGCCGGCAGGCGGAGGATGCGGCCCTTCAGGTCGAGCAGGCAAAGAAGCAGGCCGCGCTGGACGCGCAGCAGCAGATCGAGGCCGCAAGGCGCGAACAGGAACAGCGCGAGCGGGAGCGACAGGCCACACTCGCCGCGCTAACTCCGCCGGCTGCGCCTGCCCCTGCGTCGGTTGTCGTGCCGGCAATGGATCCGGCGGATATTGCACGCCTGCTCCAGGCCCATCTGAAGCGCGTCGGCTGCGATCCCGGGACCACCGACGGTGCCTGGACGGCGCCGTCGCAAAAGGCGCTCGACAATTTCAACCGAAACGCCGGCACCAGATTCGACGTCAAAGTTGCCAGCCTCGATGCGCTCGATGCGGTGCGCGGCCGGCCCGATCGTGTCTGTCCGCTGGTGTGCGCCAAGGGACAAAAGGCAGAAGGCGATCGTTGCGTCCAGATCGTCTGCGACGGCAATGACGTGCTGGATGCCCAGAGCACGTGCCGCCGGCGTCCCGATCCGCCGCCGCAGAAGCCAAAGGCGGTATCGCGCCAGGAGCCGAGCCCGCGCGGTCGCGCACGTCCGTCCGGCGGAGCCGATTCATGCGGAGGCAGCTGTGAGGGTGATTGAGACCGGTGCCGAGAGCACGGTGCTTCGGCAGCTCACAGGCTGGGAACGACGTTGACGTTGACTTTCAGATTCAGGAACGTGCGCTTGCCGGCGCCGTCCTCGAAGTAGAGTCTGCTCTCGAAATGGTCGCTGCCGGTAAAGCCGGAATTCGGCCGGTACACAGCCTTCGTCGAGTTGACCAGGCTGTAAGATCCGTTCGCCGGAGAGACGACGACGTCCTGGCCCACGAACGGACCCAGGGATTGGAAATTGAACCCGCAACCGCGGTCTTGCGCGACCCGCATCGGGATGACGACATTACAACCCTGGCAGATGTTGAAATGCGGGCGACGGCAAGCTGCGTTGGCATTCAAGCCGTGGGCGTTTCCGTAGCTCTTGTAGCCCGGGCGCATCTTGTCGGCGCTCGCAGTGCCGGAAAGAAGCAACGAGGCGCTGGTTACAATCGACAATACAACTGTCATGAAAGGACGGATCATTCTGAAAACCCCTTGGCGGCCAACGAAGCAAAAGCGATTTATGCCGACATAGAAGCTCAAGCGCCCCGGGGAGGCAAGTATCTGCGGAAGGTTGCTGGACAGCTTCCCAATGCCATGCCCCTTCCACTATCATTTCGAACAGGGAGTCGCCCGGCAGGACACTGCGCGGCGGCAACCGTCTCGCCTGACGGCCGGGCCTGATGTGTGATCGATGGCACAGACCCGAGGGCGGACCGCTATCGAAATAGTACTCATATCGATTGCAGCCACATTGCTGACGCGTGGAGCGAAGCCTGCATCATGATCCGATTGAGCCCTTCAGTCCCGATGTTGCGTTCAAGCCGGTTGGTCTGCCGGCTTGCGCTGTCGATGTTGTGGATGCTGGCAGCGGCGACGACCGCGCAGGCCGACAAGCGAGTGGCGCTGGTCCTTGGTGTGTCCAACTACCAGAGCGTCGCGCGGCTGGCCAATCCCGACAACGACGCCGCCGCCATCAGCGACGTGTTCAAGCGGATGGGGTTCGATATCGTGGAGCTTCGCCGCGATCTCGGCGTCATCGAGATGCGGCGGGCGGTGCGCGATTTTGCTGCGGTTGCCGCGGATTCCGACATGGCCGTGGTCTATTACGCCGGTCACGGCATCGAGGTGAACGGCGCGAACTTCCTGATTCCGGCAGATGCCAGGCTGCAGAGCGATTTCGACGTCGAGGACGAGGCGGTCCCGCTGGACCGGATTCTCCAGGCGATAAATCCGGCGAAGCGGCTGCGGCTCGTCATCCTCGATGCCTGCCGCGACAATCCGTTTGCAGAGCGGATGACACGCAGTGTCGCCACGCGTTCGATGGGCCGCGGCCTCGCCAAGATCGAGCCCGCCACGGCGGATACGCTGATTGCGTTCGCCGCCAAGGCCGGCGCGGTCGCCGGCGACGGCGACGGTGCGCACAGCCCGTTTGCGACCGCGCTCCTCAATCATTTGGCGACACCGGGCCTCGACCTTCGCCTGACGCTTGGCCGGGTTCGCGACGAGGTGCTCAAGAGCACGGGGCGGCGGCAGGAGCCCTTCGTCTACGGATCGCTCGGCGGCGACACCGTGGCGCTGGTGCCGCTGATTGCCCCAAAGGTCGATCCGGACGCGGAGTCCCAGCGAGACTACGAATTTGCGGCGCAGATCGGCACAAGGGAGGCGTGGACCTCGTTTCTCGGCGTTCACGGTAGCGGCCCCTACGCTGTGTCTGCTCATGCGGCCCTCGACAAGCTGGATGCGGCGGAGAAGGCCCGTGAAAAGGCAGACCTGCTGAGGCGGCAAGCCGAACAGCAAGCCAGGCAGAAGAACGAGGATGTCAAGAAGCAGATCGAGGAGCAGGCTGCGCGCCAGGCCGAGCAGGCGAAGCTCCAGGTCTCAGAACAGGCCCGGCGCGATCTGGAGAAGGAGCGCCAACGCATCGCCGAGCAGGCCAAGCGCGAGCTCGACGATGCCCGGCGGCAGGTTGCGGAGGCGCGCCGGCAGGCGGAGGA
>NZ_JADPJQ010000033.1:0-9165 GCF_023073515.1 Bradyrhizobium sp. 17
CGGTCCAAACCGAACCGCAGACTCGCAGATCACACCGTCATCCGGTAGGTGGCCGCTGAACAGCGCTTACCCTGAGATTGCCACATCCGCCGCTGAGATGAAAAAGGCCGCAGGATCAGCTCATCTCCTGCGGCCTTTATTTTCCCGGGAAAATTGAGTGCTTACGTAATGGACACTTCCAGCCCCGGCTGTTGGCGATGGTTGCAGAACCTGGTTTGCGGGTTGAGTCCAAAACATCTGTTCCGAAGCGGAACATGGAAGGCTGTTGCGCCTGCGCAACGTTTTGCCCTGATGCGGAAGAGGGCGGGCGCATACCCCGAAGTTGTGCCGTGTTTCATCGAGAGTCGGACCCAGTATTCTTCCGGGCGGTTGAGACGTTGGAATCGGTGTAGATTCGGGGAAATGGTGAAAATGCAAGTGCGCCATCAACCGAAGCACCAAGCTCGGCCGACAGGGAGGGAAGCATGGTTGCAGCTCTGCAGATAAACTTTGCGCTGTGGGGAATGATTGTTTGTGCCGCCTGCGCGTTTCTGCAACTGGTCGAACTATTTTAGAACAGCAGAAGCTTCGAACTAACCACTCTGAAACGTTTGTGGGCGATGGTACGCGCACCGGTCTTAAGCGAGTGGGCCGGTACAGAATGAGGCCCTAGTGCATCCAAGCAGCGCTAGGGCTTTTTCGTCGAAGCCGTGACTCGGACCAGAGCGAACAGCTCGGGTTTACGCCACTCTATTTTTTTCGCTCGCGATCTTCGTACTTTTCTACACCGGGAATCACCGCGCTTTACGAGGTCGACCTCTTGAATGGGCGGATAACAGTGAAGCAGGGCGTATTCGTTGGTATATGGCGCAGGTGAACGGACACAAACGTTGGCGCCAACCGGTAGATCGACCAACTGGCCATCCATCAGCATGTAGCTGCAGCTGTCATCTTCTTCGGTTTGTCCGCGGGACCATCATCGGCCGCCCCGGCTGAAACTAGCGAAGCAAGGGCGATGCCGGCGATTATGGGAGTACGCATTTGGCTCCCTTTCTATTCGAACGCGGTACGAAATGTCTGGCGCGGGCCTAGTGCCCGCAACCGATGTCGGTTGTTAGCCACCGCGGCCGACATTGGAGGAAGCATTATCCAGCCATCGCCGCGTTGCGTCGTCACTCCATCCGGGGACCGCGAAGCGCGCCCGAGAATTGACATCCGGGCTCGGACGTTCCGCCGCGGGGTGGCGCGCCCGAGAGTGACGCACCTTTGCAGCGTCGGCCGAGGTGCACAGGAGCATCAAGAAACTCACCGCCAAAACCGAGCGCATAGGTCAGCTCCAATTCCGCAACCGCCCCTATCTGATACTCCTGTTCCTCACAATCTGTGCCGGCTTCACAACTACGAGAAGGAGGCGAAAGCGCGCGAGCTACTGCGCGTCCTGGGTGAGGAAAAGGATATCGCTAATTCCGATCCGGGCAAGCCGAGCAGAGTACGATTGGGTGCCTCGGCCTCACACCGCAAGGCTCCGCCGGCTCTTGAGGCCGGCGGTTCTCACGGGTGGAGGCTAATCTTCCAAGGTTAGATAGTGCAGCGATGTCCAGGGATTCAAATTGCCACCGGGCAAGGTCCTTGCCCCATGCTTCAAAAGCTCCTCCACCAGTGAACTGAGCTGGCTCTTGTCCGATATGAAACCATGGTCTAGCCTCATTTGAGACTGGAATCGTAGATCAATATCTCTCCCGCGCTAGAGCGGGGAGACTGCGAGACGTGGCTAACGAGCGGCGACGTAGCGTCTATGTTGCGCAGATATTGGTCGACGGCACTCCTGTGCGGTGCAAGGTCCGCCACCTCACGGATTCCTCTGCGATCGTCCAAATCGATAACGCGCCTTTCGTGCCCGCGGCATTTGGGCTGCGCGTTCCAAGTGCTGGCTTGGATATTGATTGCTCCGTTGTATGGCGTGATGAGCGCCGTCTCGCTGTGAAGTTTCTGAACTGACCCACGTCTTTGTTGACGCGCGTCCCTAGCTTCAAGTGGGACCGTATTGAAGCCGCTGCATGCTTGGCCTCGGCCGAGTTGCATCTTGGCTTTCACAAACCGCGCGCCCGCGCGATCCAACGCGGCATCGCCGCAAGGCGTGAAGCCATGCGTGTGAGGGCATGCTGTAGGCGGGGGGAATGGCAGTTTTCAGCCACAATCCGTCCTTGCTTACCGCGGCGTTCCCGTTGCACGCACATCTGCAAATCAGAATATGGGTCTAGATTGCTAGGTAATCGCGAGCACGGTCCGCACGAGTTGCGCGACCTGAAAATTGCTCTGGCCGCAGCACTTGGGCGGTCGAAATTCAGCGGGTGCCCTTTGGATCGCAACCGCAATCACTGCTCGGCTGTGACTGCGAACCTGTTGTGTTGCAGTTGAGGGCGCAGCTGCTGAAGGCGATTGAGGCACCGAACCTGAAGCGGGATTAGCCGCGAGTATGGTAGCATCGTTGTTCCCGTTGTTCTTACGGAGCCTGCGCGGCCTTTATTTGCGCCTACGATATGTTTGCCTGCATGTCCGACCACAAGAATGGTCCGCCCAGTTCAGAATTGTCTCTCATCAAGGATGGCGTCGCACCGGGTTGTCGCATCGTGTTGGCCGAGGCGGCTGGTCGAAGATTATCCGGCACGTTCGGCGTTGTCCTTGGGCTAGGCTCCACGCGCAACCAGGTACGTGTGCTCTTAGACGGCTCCAAACAGCCGCTCACACTTCACATTCGGTATTTGGATCTACTTGACTCGGGGCATGCCGACTGAATCAGCGTGCCGTCTATCGCGTTCGCGCGCCGGGCGGCCAGCCATTCTTTTGTCGGAATTCCCGCACTAGTTTTGGTTTTTGAACAATGGAGAGGTCAAGTGGCTTTGGGGACAGTGAAGTGGTTTAATCCGACGAAGGGTTACGGGTTCATTCAACCTGACAACGGCGGCAAGGACGTCTTCGTCCATATTTCGGCGGTTGAGAAAGCCGGCTTGAGCAGCCTCAATGAGGGAGCCAAGGTCAGCTTCGATGTCGTGAACAATCGCGGCAAGGACTCGGCGGAAAATCTGCGTGTCGGGTGAGGCGCCCGAGATCCGGTCTAGCGCAGACTTGCAGCGTTTCGGCAGGTCTTAAGGGAAGGGAGCGGGAGTGCTCAATGTACTCCGCTTTCCGTGCCTTTTGAGATCGCACGCATCACAGCCTCAAGACGGGCTGCGATGCCGCTCATCCGGCGTGCCGCATCTTGAAGCGCTGCTCTATCGGTCGGCCCGGCCCCATTCGCGAGATTTAGTTCGTTTTGCAGGTGCTGGAATTCCGCCTTGCACCGGTCCAGCTCGGCGAGAAGCATCACGAATTCGTCCATTGGCGAAGGGCCCTTCGGTCGCACGGGCTTTAGGATGAAGCCCACCAGCCCTCGGGGAATGGCTCCAGCAAAATCCACTCGACTTGGTTGTCGTTGTCAGGCGTACAGACAACGCCTGCATTGGAGGCGCGAGGCAACGTAAGCGGACTGCCAGGGCGCGCGGTTCGCGACTGCGAAGGTGGCGCGAACCAGAACGTGTCAAGCGCAACGGGGGCGCGCCACGGGCGCGGCGCTCTGCTTCTTCGACTAAAGCTCGAAGATATTCCAATTCTGAGAGTTGAGAAGTGAGTTCGCTAAGTCGTTGAGCATAAAGGATTGCGCGAGAGCCTCGCATAAAATGTCCTCCCCAGTACAAAAAGCACTATCAGGACGGCTCAGAGCAAACAGAGTCAGCGTAAAAACCTAGAATACCACAGGTAAATCGGATTTCAATCACCTCAGGCTTACTGCCTCAGGGTGTGCCAATTGGAACCTCTCGCGCATCTGAATGTTCATCGGCAAACAACCCGCAGGAGTCGCCGATGAACAGAATGCTTTTGTCGCTCGGGACAGCAACCTTGATGGCGATCTCAGTTGCCACCGCAACTGCGAAGGATAAGCAAAGCGAAACGTTCCTCAAGAAGGCAATCGAGGGCAATTTCGCTGAAGTGAGCATGGGAGAGCTGGCGCAGCAGAACGGCCAGAGCGATGCCGTCAAGTCGTTCGGCAGAATGCTCTCCACAGACCACGCTGCCGCCAATCAGAAGGCTTTAAATGCTGCCCAAGGATTGGGAATGAACCCGCCGAGCGGCCCGAATGCGAAGCAAAAAGCCGACCATGACAAGATGGCAAGAATGTCCGGCGAAAGCTTCGACAAGATGTTCGCATCTCACATGGTCGCAGACCACCAGAAGGATATCGCCGAGTACAAGAAGGCGTCAAAAAGCAAGGACGCTGCGGGAGAATATGCTTCCGGCCAGATAGACACATTGCAAAAGCATCTGGACACGGCAAAATCGTTAAAGGCCGGTAGTTGATCCGACGCCTTCATGGAGAGGCGCGAAGACTGCCTACGCCGGCTGCCGAGCGTTTTAGATGATGTCGGGGCGGACCAGCTGATAATTCGCGACCGGTACATCGAGTATGCGTTCGGCGGGAATGACGCGCCCGCGCTTGCAGAGGCCGAAATCTTCGCCCGCGCTCATGGCTGCACGTTTCATTACAATCGCATTGAGCAAGAAGGCGTGTTCGCCAGGTCGTATCCCGCCGGTGGCCGGGCTTAAGGTTTTAGGAACGACCGCGCAGATTCAGTCTGCTTCTTTAAGCTGGAATAGCGAGATTCGACTGATGCCTGGCTACGGCCGAGGTCTGCTGCAATGTTGCTGAATGACGCGCCGCTCGCCCGCATCTCTAAAAGCATCTCGTCGTCCTCTGCGCACCAAATCGTCGAACTCTTTGGAGCCCCGGTTCGGACCATTTCCACCCCGCTGCCGATTTTTGCGCGATCAGACAAAAAAGCACGACCGCGATCAGGCAAATTACGGCGACTGGCATCCCGAAAACAACCGCCTACAGGTTGGGCAGTCGTACAGGCGCACGCCGCATCGGCAGTGTTAGCACTGCGAACACGCGGCGGGTGTTGCCGGCGGGCGGAGGCCCAGGGCTAACCGACCCATTGCGCGAAGGCGTGTCCGCTCCTTCGGCTTGTTCGCCCTCGCTGCTTGCGGAAGCGTTGTAACCGACCGTACACGGCCTGGCGACTGCGACCCAGGCGCTCGCCCAGCTCGGTTGCAGTCATGCCCTCTCCGAATAGCGCAAGTAATTGCGCTTCTTCTTCGGGAGACCACGGACGGATCTCTTGTCGATCGTTGGACATCGATTTCATGCCAGCAGTAGCGCTGCGGACCATCGTATAGCAAGGTGGTAAATGATCAGCTCCAGGTTTGGAGCGTGAACGTCGCGAGGTTGCGCTTGCACCCAGTTTGCTCGGCCAGGGCCGAACTGGCCACGCGGCTATAGGGCGGTCCAGGGTGGCCGCGTAACGATCTGTAAGTATTGGGCATGCAAAATAGCGCCTTTCTGCGCGTGATCAGGCCGACCAAGGAGATCGCCGTGACATCAGATAATGATGACGAGTTGGCTGTTTTGACGCGAGAGATCGCTGACAAGGTGACCTATGTTCAGAGCCAAACTATCCTGATCGAGGTCCTTAAGCGAGACGGACACGACGTATCCGACTATGAGAGAGGGCTGGCTAAAGAGCGGTCGCGCTTGGCAACGCGGATCGCGAGGCAGTTTAGATTGCTTGAAATAGTTTCGACCAATGAAGGACCCGAGACAGCCGCGTCAACTCAAGGATAAGTAATCATGTCGGATCGCCGGAAGACCGATCGTTCGGACGTCGACTTGGGCGCATACATTTTTGGAGATGGCGGCAGCCAACGTTGCCGCGTTTTCAACATCTCGGAGGACGGGGCTGGGATCGAGCTACCGGCGAAGCTGCACATGCGTGCCACATTCAAGATGATGTTGGAAAGAGACCGTATCATCCGAGATTGTCGTCTCGTTTGGTCCAGTAATACTCGCATCGGCGTGGTGTTCAAAGCCGATTGAGTCGGCTCTGGTAGGTTGTCGGTGCCAGCCAAGTGCCCCGCGGGACAAAGGTCTGGGAGTGTTACCACGCTGTCTAGCGGGAGGCGTCGAGCGTTGTTGCTGCGGGTCAACGACGACACACGCTGCGGGGCTGTGAGGAGGGCGCCCGGTGATCCGCTTCGCAAGACCCTGTCGTTTTGACAGGTGCGGGCCGTCCCGACATGTGGGCATGATCGCGACTAAAAGGACGAGAGCCGCGGCTATGCGTTACTACTTCCCGATTTTACACAATGGCGAGACACAGGCGGACGATGTGGGAGAGCTATTCGGCTCTGCTGAGCTAGCCGTCCATTACGGCGCCCGTGTCGCTCGGGACATCGCCAGCGATCCCGATTGCGACCGTGATGCGGGCACGGTTGTAATCGTGGTTGACGCCTCCGGTGCTGAGATCGCGCGGCATAGACCACAGTTGATGCGCATCGACGGCCAGACTCGGCGAAAACGATCCGGCGGACTCGGGAGAGTGAGCCGGCACTCTTAACGGAATGCATGGTTGGCGGTTTTCGCCGGCATACCATCGTAACTCGCGGGCGTTAGCAAGGCGAGTGTGCCCTTCATCGCCGGAATTTATTCCAAGCCGGCTTGGCAGGATTTCGCTTCGGGAAGCCCATTCCAGTGATTTCGACAGGGATGCGCTTTCTTCCGATAAGCAAGCCGTTCAAATGAACGGCGACGTCCATATGGTGAGTTCCGCGGTATTCCGAGTCGCGCGATACCGTTAGACCTGTCCCGACCCTGTGCCCAAGGTCGTTTTTGAGTTCGGCTTCTTTGCCGGAGTTTCGAACCATCCAGCTGACCGTCGTTCCCGCCGGCAGTTGGTGCGCATTTGCCAAGGTGAACTTGATGTCGCAACCCTTAGGGATCGGTCCAATGCGATCGGTGTCTCTGTAGGTGTGACGGCCAGTTGAAGCCTGGACGGAGACAATAGGATTGAATTGGATAGTGGCAAGTGCTCGGCTGTGTTCCTTCAGGACAGCCTCCTCCTCGTCATCGTCCTCCGGCACCGGAAAGAAGTGATCAAAGGCCTCAGACCATATCTCAGCGCTCGCAGCCTTCGTTGACGCAGCCAAAGCTCGATCAGCGATCGATAGCAGTTCATCGAGCTTCTGGACGAGCGCGGTCGATTTTTCGCTATTCAAACGATTTAGATTTTCTTTCGTGTTGGCTGGGTTTTGAACTTCCGCGTCCTCTCCTAGTCGAGAAGCGATCTTGGATACGACCTCGCGCAGAAATTCGTCGTCGCCGGTGAATTGATCACGGTCCAGACCGTCAAAAGCGTCTGCTACAAGCACCGTGATCAAGATCGACGATGGACGCCCATCGGCTTCGATTTTTAGAGCAGACCACATCTTAAGGTAACGAACCAATCGCCGGCACCTGGCCCTGTCGACTTGTCCTGTGATCACCTTCCACCAGGCGTAGATTGCCTTGGGGTCGCTATTGTCCCAATTGTTCTCCGACGTTGCGAGCGATCGAGCGTCCCGGCCGTCATCAAGATGATAGGCCGGCACGTCGATATGAAAATTTCCATCGAAATGGATGCGGCTGCATTTTGCTCGTGGTTCATCGACACCGCTCGCATCGTTGGTGTCGTCGCCAACGTAATCAGCAAGGCTATCTTGAACGAAGCTTTTGAGGTCGGTCGGATCGTGCTCGCCGTCTTCCGGCTGACCGGACCATATGAAATAGACACCAAGATCGATGTCGAACTCTTCGTCTAGGCTGGCAGGTCGAACCTGAGTGCTGAACTTGTAAGACCCCTGCAGCCAAGAAGATATTCGGCAATCGGAGCGTTTGGCGAGATCCTCTTTCAAATGCTCGGCGAGATCGTTCCAGCGCTCTTTCTGGGTGTCATACTGTTCGTCCGAGGGACGCACCCGCCAGTCGAGACAATTCTCGGCGTCATCGGAGTTGTAGAAGAGACTTGCGGCGATACCCATCACAAGTCCTTTCGATTGTAGAAAGCCGCAGGCGCAGCCGTGTGTTGCAGAAACGAACGCAGCGGTCCCTTCCCAAGGTGCTCACGAACCGATGCCTCGGCAAGCGCTCGAAGGTCGTTGATTGCTCCCAAGCTTGCGCAGTCGAGAGCCAGTTTCCGTTCTTGTTCGGGGGACTGCTGATGATCGATTCTCAGGTAGCGGGTTTGAAGGCGATGCCCGATCATGGCATCGGTGTTCAGCTGCTGAGCCGAGATCATCACGCGCGGCAGACGCTGATTTTCCATCCATCCCATCCAACCGAGATCGATCTCTCCCGAATTCGAAAACGAAAAGCGCGACGTGGTCGTACCGATGCTCAAGATCGAAATGTCTTTGAGGGGATGTTCGAGAAAGTACTCGGCCTCGTGTAGCGCAAGATGGTCCGGGGAGTTAGCGTAAAGCCCTCCGTCAGCGAATAGCTCGCCGCGGATTTGATGAAGTGGAAAGAAAGTTGGCGCTGCGGATGTGGCGAGCGCGACATCGACCACAGGCACCGTCCAGTCTCGATGGAACGACGGGTGGTGGTCGGTCTTGAAGACTTGAGGTGATCCCTTCGTGAGATTGACGGCCGGCACCATGACGCGATGCTGGAGGTGCCCGATCTTTTTCTTTTCGTCGATGATGCTCGTGATTGTTGCCCGCAGCTTTCCTGCGCGGTATTTCGCATGGCGCGCGTTCGACATCAGGGACAGGCGTTTCGCCAGATTGCTTTGAGGGGGCGGCTTGCGTGAAAATATCTTCGGGCCATCCACAGCAATAGCATTTCTGATCACGCCAGCCTGCACCTCTGCAGCGAGACCTAAGGCCATGATGCCGCCAATCGAGGTGCCGGCGATCAGATCAAAGCATCGTGCAATGGGGCGATCGATCTCCGCTTCGAGCTCGGCCAGAACGCATGCCGTGTAGAGGCCCATAAAGCCCCCACCGGATAAACAAAGGATCTGAAAAGCCAAAGTAGGTCTCCTAAACGACCAGCCGCAGTCGGACGCGGACCTGAGGGAGCGCGACACGTCGAGGCTAATTGAGATCTCCCGACCCGCCGCTACCGCAGGCGGCGAGGTGTGCGGACGGAAACGGGAGATGCTACGTGATCTTAAAGTGTGTTTCGGCATGGAATAAGGACCCCGCGTATTGCCGCATCAGCAATTGTTACCCTGATGGCACGGATGCGAGGTCGACTGATCGGCCGCGCCAGGT
>NZ_JADPJQ010000034.1:0-1597 GCF_023073515.1 Bradyrhizobium sp. 17
TAGACTGTATGTCCCCTCCATAAAATGAGGCGACTCACCCTCGATGTTGCGACGAGGGTTGCCTGGATGGACCGGGCAGAGCCTCAAACAAGGAGGGCGAGTCGTGGGTCATCATACCGAGGTCTTTGTCGGAATCGATACGTCAAAATCGCGCAATGCAATAGCCATTGCCGATGGCGGCCGTGGCGGCGAGGTACGATATCTCGGGGAGTTTTCTGCCACGGAGGCAGCGATCCGAAAGCTGGTGGCAAAGCTTGCAGCGAAATGCTGTCATCTTACGTTTTGCTACGAAGCAGGGCCGACAGGATATGGCCTCTACAGACTGCTCAAGAGCCTCGGCCATGACTGCCTGGTGGTGGCCCCCTCGCTCGTTCCGAAGAAGGCCGGCGATCGAGTGAAGACGAACCGGCTCGATGCGGTAAGCCTCGCCAAGCTGTTGCGCGCGGGCGAGCTCACCGCGGTGTGGGTACCGGACGAGCGCCATGAGGCCATGCGCGATCTCTCGCGGGCCCGTCAGGCAGTGAAGAAGGACCTCCAGGGCAAGCGTCAACAGATCTCGTCATTGATGCTGCGGCTGGGACGCATCTATCCGGGCAAGACAACGTGGGGGCCAGCCCACATGAGATGGCTGATGTCGCAGAAGCTCGAGCATCGCGAGCAGCGCATCGCATTCGAAGAGCTACTTGAGGGGATACGCCAGGAAAGTGAGCGGATGGAGCGTTTGGAAGATGCCATCCGCGAGGTAGTACCCGAGTGGTCGCTTGCCGAGGTTGTCGCGGCCCTGCAGGCGATGCGGGGGATTGATCTCATTGCGGCTGTGGGGGTGCTGGCCGAGATCGGTGATCTCTCCCGCTTTCAAAATCCGCGCGAGCTGATGGGCTATCTGGGTTTGGTGCCCACGGAAAACTCAACTGGCGACAAAGTCAGGCGAGGCGGCATCACCAAAGCCGGTAATGGGCGGGCGCGACGTATTCTTGTGGAGGCGGCCTGGAGCTATCGATATCCGCCGCGCGTGAGCCGAGACAAGCAGCCAAAGGTGGAGGCGGCACCGAGACGCGCGCGCGAGATTGCGTGGAAAGCGCAAACCAGATTGTGCGGACGCTTCCGCTCACTCGAGCGGAAGGGCAAGCGGCGAACCGTAATCGTCACGGCGATTGCCCGAGAGCTATCCGCCTTCATTTGGGCAATCAATCGCGAGCTCATGCCACCTCGACAGGCGTAGCGTCGTTGCGGGCTGTGGACCGCTCGAGTCGTGAGGTGCGCTCGACCGGCCCACAGCCCCCTTTGTTGCAATCAGGATCAGGGGTAGTCGCAGACATCAATCGTGCAGAGGTGAAGGTGGGACCACGGCAGGGGAAATCCTGAAACCCATTATGTGGCCGATCATCCGATCGACGCCCGACGCTAGACCAGGGACAGCCCCAGACGAAAAAACGGAAATGCGGTATCCAACCCGCGCATCAGAGCCTGTTCACCGACGTCTTTGGGTTCCGCCTTCTCCTCTGCACGATCTATCGGTGCAAGAACTTCACGATAAGCCTCGTGGAGATGGGAAACCGTGCGTTGTGTGCTTGACTGGGGACATCAGAATGGGATG
>NZ_JADPJQ010000040.1:0-65156 GCF_023073515.1 Bradyrhizobium sp. 17
CGAAGTCCCCCGTGCCGAATCAACTTGGCACCAGGGAATCAGAACTCGCTAATTAGGTACAGACCCTAGTGCGCAATTGCGCACGGGGGCCAAGACCCATAGCCACCAACGCGGTTTGACGAAGACTCGGAGTTACCAGTTCGCCCAATGACCGCTCCCTGGGGTAATTGGTCCTGGCTTTCGCCAGGACGACGGCGGCACTTAATGCCACCGCGTTCCAGACAACGGCCGCCTACGCCGCATCCACCTTCAGCACCCCGCGCCGGATCTGGTCCTCCTCGATCGATTCGAACAGCGCCTTGAAATTGCCTTCGCCGAAACCGTCGTCGCCCTTGCGCTGGATGAACTCGAAGAAGATCGGGCCGATCGCGTTGGCCGAGAAGATCTGCAGCAGCACCTTGGTCTGGCCGCCGTCGACCACGCCTTCGCCGTCGATCAGGATGCCGTTCTTCTGCAGCCGCGCGATGTCCTCGCCATGCTTCGGCAACCGCGCGTCGATCCGCTCGAAATAGGTCGCGGGCGGCGCTGGCATGAAGGGCAGACCGGCCTCGCGCAAGTCCTCGATGGTGCGGTAGATGTCGCGGCAGCCGCAGGCGATGTGCTGGATGCCCTCGCCGCGATAGATATTGAGATATTCCTCGATCTGCCCGGAATCGCCGGCGTCCTCGTTGATCGGAATCCGGATCTTGCCGTCGGGGCTGGTCAGCGCGCGCGAGAACAGGCCCGAGGCGCGGCCCTCGATGTCGAAGAAGCGGATCTGGCGGAAATTGAAGAGCTTCTCGTAGAAGCCCGTCCACACGTCCATGCGGCCGCGGTGGACGTTGTGGGTGAGGTGATCGAGATAGAACAGGCCGGCGCCGGCAGGACGCGGATCGCGCGCACCCAGCCATTCGAACTCGCTGTCATAGGCCGATCCCTTGGCGCCATAGCGATCAGCGAAATAGAGCAGGCTGCCGCCGATGCCCTTGATCGCGGGGACGTCGAGCGTCTTCTGCGCGGAGGACGCATCGGCAGGTTCGGCACCGAGCGAAATCGCGCGGTCATAGGCCTTCTTCGCATCGACGACGCGAAACGCCATCGACGGCGCACAGCGGCCGTGCGCGGCGACGAAATCGTGACCCTGGGTGCCGGGCTCCTCGTTGACGAGGTAATTGATGTCGCCCTGGCGATAAACCGTGATCTTCTTCGTTCTGTGCCGCGCGACGGGCACATAGCCCATCAGCTTGAACAAGGCGTGCAGCTCTTGCGGATTGGGATGCGCATATTCGACGAACTCGAACCCGTCGGTGCCCATCGGATTCTCGGCGCTGATCGTGGCCGGCGGTGCATCGTGCGGAAACGGACCCATGGTGTTCTCCCAAATTGCTGCTGAGAGGAACTATCCTTCATGGGACGCGCAAGGGGCGTGCAAATGAGACGGCTTTTGATTAACATATGCACAGTTTGTGCATGAAGTGGGTGAAACGCGCATGACTTTGGTGGATGCCTTCGACCTCAAGATCCTGGGCGCGCTCCAGGACGACGGCCGTCTCACCAACCAGGAGCTCGCCGACCTCGCCGGGCTCTCGGCCTCGCAATGCTCGCGGCGACGGATGCGGCTGGAAGAGGAGAAGGTCATTGCGGGCTATCATGCCGATCTCTCCAGCGAGGCGCTCGGCTTCGGCGTGGTCGCCTTCATCCAGGTGACGCTGGCGACCCACTCGCCGGACAATTCCAAGCGGTTTCGGACTCTGGTCAACCGCATCGACGAGATCCAGGAGGCCTACTCGCTGACAGGCGACGCCGACTACGTGCTCAAGGCCGTGCTGCACGACCTCAAGGGCCTCTCCAACCTCGTCAACGACGTGCTGATGCCGCACCAGAGCGTCGCGCATGTGCGCTCCTCGATCGTGCTCGACAGGCTGAAGGAAAGCACGCGTCTGCCGCTGAAGGAAATCAAGCCCGGCTGAAATCGAGGGAAATCCGGCATTCGCGCTGCGCGCGCGATCTGCGATGATCCCGGCCAATCTGCGGAGATTGAGCCATGGCCCTCCAGCTTCGACCGAACTGCGAATATTGCGACCGCGATCTGCCCCCGAACGCAACCGATGCGCGGATCTGTTCCTATGAATGCACGTTCTGTGCGGACTGCGTGGAGACGAAACTCTCCAACGTCTGCCCGAACTGCGGCGGCGGTTTTGCGCCGCGCCCGATCAGGCCCACGCAGGAATGGCGACCGGGCGTGTGCACGACCAACCAGGCGCCGTCGGACAAGCGGGTGCATCTGAAGTACAGTCTGGAGGACGTCGCGACGCATTGCGCGCGGTTACGTGAGGTGCCGCCGGAGAAGCGGTAGACTCTCACCATGTCATTGCGAGGAGCCCTTGCGACGAAGCAATCCAGACTGCCACTGCGGAAAGACTCTGGATTGCTTCGCTACGCTCGCAATGACGGAGAATGTGGATAGAGGTCGCATCGCTTCCCAGCAATCACTCCGCCGGCAAAATCGTCCCCTCGACCTCGCCAAAACCAACGCGATAGCCTTCGCCCTGGCACCAGCCGCGCATGACGAGGCTGTCGCCGTCTTCCAGGAACGACCGCTTGGCGCCGCCGGGCAATTCGATCGGCTCGGTGCCGTTCCAGCTGATCTCCAGCAGGCTGCCGCGCTGGTTCTTCTCCGGACCGGAAATGGTGCCGCTGCCGAGGAGATCGCCGACATTCATGGCGCAGCCGGAGGAGGCGTGGTGCATCAGCTGCTGCACCGACGACCAGTACATGTATTTGAAATTGGTGCGGCTGATGCCGGCGGGCGCGTTGGCTCCGGCGGCGCGCAAGGAGACGTCGAGTTCGAGATCGTAGTTCTGCGGCTTGCCCTGCTTGAGGTAGTCGAGCGGCACCGGCTCCTGCTGCGGCCCGTTGAGGCGGAATGGCTCCAGCGCCTCGCGCGTCACCACCCACGGACTGATCGAGGTCGCGAACGCCTTGGCGAGGAACGGCCCGAGCGGCACATATTCCCATTGCTGGATATCGCGCGCGCTCCAGTCGTTGAGCAGCACGAAGCCGAAGATCATCTCCTCGGCTTGCGGCTCCGTGAGCATGCCGCCCATTGGCGACGGCTGGCCGACCACCACGCCCATCTCCAGCTCGAAATCGAGCCGCTTGCACGGTCCGAAGCTCGGCGCCTCCACATTCGGCGGCTTGAGCTGCCCGCGCGGGCGCTTCACCTTCGTGCCGGAGACCACGACAGTCGAGGCACGGCCGTTGTAAGCGATCGGCATATGCAGCCAATTCGGCTGCAGTGCATTGTCCTTGCCACGGAACATGACGCCGACATTGGTGGCGTGTTCTTTCGACGAATAGAAATCGGTGTAGCCGGAGACCGCAAACGGCAGATGCAATCTTGCGTCGCGTATCGGCACCAAGGCCTGCTTGCGCAACTCCTCGTTGTCGCGCAGCTCGGGATGATCGGCGCGCAGGAGTTCGCTGATCCGCGCCCGCGTCTTCGTCCAGACCTTTGGCCCCAAGGCCATGAAAGCATTGAGCGACGGCGTCGAGAACACGCCGAGCGGCCCCACGTCGAGCCGCGAGTCCTGCTCAAGCTCCCAGAGATCGAGCACATAGTCGCCGATCGCCACGCCGACGCGCGGCGTCGGATTGGCCGCGGTCGAGAACACACCATAAGGCAGGTTCTGGATCGGAAAATCGGAGGCGGGATCGACGCCGATGAAGGAGCGGAGGCTGGGGTCGTTGGGATGGGGCATCACTTGGCTCGGTCTTTCCCTTCTCCCCTTGTGGGAGAAGGTGGCGCGAAGCGCCGGATGAGGGGTATCTGTCCGCGAGTCCGAAGGAGAGGTTCACGCGCGGATAGAACCCCTCACCCGTCTCGCCGCTATGCGGCGAGCCACCCTCTCCCACAAGGGGAGAGGGTAAGAAGCTTACGGCTTGCTCGGATCGAACCGCTTCGCGAGGCCCTTCCAGCAATCCGCGTAGTCATGCTGCAACGTCGCGGAATTCGCGGCGTGCGCGGTGACGCGCTGCGCGTAGCGGGTCTCGAACATGAAGGCCATGGTGCCGGTCAGCTTGACCGGCTTCAGCTCGCCGTTGCTGGCGTGCTCGAAGGCATCGCGATCGGGGCCGTGCGGCAGCATGCAATTGTGCAAACTCATGCCGCCCGGCACAAAACCTTGCGGCTTGGCGTCGTACACGCCGTAGATCAGGCCCATGAACTCGCTCATGATGTTCATGTGATACCACGGCGGGCGGAAGGTGTTGTCGGCGACCATCCAGCGCTCGGGGAAGATCACGAAGTCGATATTCGCCGTGCCCGCGGTCTCCGACGGCGAGGTCAGCACGGTGAAGATCGAGGGATCGGGATGATCGAAGCCGATCGCGCCGACCGGCGAGAAGGTGCGCAGATCATATTTATACGGCGCATAATTGCCGTGCCAGGCGACGACGTCGATCGGCGAGTGGGGCAACTGCGTCCTGAACAACGATCCGCCCCATTTCACGTAAAGCTCGGTCGGTGTGTCCTTGTCCTCGTAGTGCGCGACCGGCGTCAGGAAGTCGCGGGCATTGGCGAGGCAGTTGGCGCCGATCGGTCCGCGCTCCGGCAGCGTGAAGGCGCCGCCGTAGTTTTCGCAGAGATAGCCACGCGCCGGTCCGCTCGGAATCTCCACCCGGAACTTGACGCCGCGCGGGATCACCACGATCTCGCCGGGCTCGGCGTCGATGCGGCCGAACTCCGTGACGATGCGAAGATTGCCCTGCTGCAGCACGAACATCAGCTCGCCGTCGGCATTGTAGAAGTGCTGGTCCACCATCGATTTGGTGATGAGATAGACGTGGGCGGCCATGCCGGCCTGGGTGTTGACGTCACCGGCGGTGGTCATGGTCTGCACGCCCTGAAGGAAGGTCATGTCCTCCTTCGGGATCGGCGCCGGATCCCAGCGCAATTGCGCGATCGGCAGGTCGTTTTCGTGGCACGGTGCCGAACGCCACAGGCCGCCGTCGACCTTCTCGAAACGACCCGAGTGTTTCACCGACGGGCGAATGCGATAGAGCCATGAGCGCTCGTTGCTGCCGCGCGGCGCCGTGAAGGGCGAGCCGGAGAGCTGCTCGGCATAGAGGCCGTAGGCACAGCGCTGCGGCGAGTTGCGTCCGATCGGCAGCGCGCCCGGCAGCGCTTCGGTCTCGAAACTGTTGCCGAAGCCGGACATGTAGCCCGGCGTGACCTGGGCCGTGCTGCGAATGATCTGATCGGGCGAGGTGTTGATGTTCATGATGATCCTCCTCCTTGCAGGGCGGCCCACATCTCCTGGTCGCGCTTGTCGGTCCAGATCACGGGGTCGTCGATCCCCGACGCCTCGTCATAGGCGCGAGATACGTTGAACGGCAGACAGTGCTCGTAGATGGCGAAGCTCGAAAATTTCGGATCCATGACCTCGCGCGTCGCGGCCATCGATTCCTTCAGCGTGCGGCCCTTGGCGACCGAGATTTCGGCGGCGCCGTAGAGCGAGGTGACGAAGTCGCGCGTCATCGCGATGGCTTCGCGCACCGTGGCGACACCCTTCAACGCATCGCCGCGGCCCGGCGCGATCGCCTTGGGATTGAAGTTGCGGATCTCGTTCAGCGTCAGCGGCCATTCGCGCAGGTGTGCGTCGCCACAATAGCAGGCCGAGTGGTATTCGATCAGGTCACCGGAGAACATCACCTCGGCATCCGGCACCCAGGCGACGATGTCGCCCGAGGTATGGCCGGCGCCAAGCTGCATCAGGCGTACCTCGCGCTTGCCCAGATAGATCGACATCTCGCCTTCGAAGGTCAGCGTCGGCCAGGTCAGGCCGGGTATGCTCGATGCGTCCTGAAACAGGCGCGGGAAGCGGCCGTACTCGGAATCCCAATCCTGCTGGCCACGCTCCTCGATGAGGCGATAGGTCTCCTGCGAGGCGACGATGCCCTGCGCCTTGTAGGCGGAGGCGCCGAGCACGCGCACGGCGTGATAATGCGACAGCACGACATATTTGATCGGTTTGTCGGTGACGGCACGGACGCGCTCGATCACCTTGTTGGCCATCGCCGGCGTCGATTGCGCGTCGAACACCAGGCAGCCGTCGTCGCCGACGATGATCGCGGTGTTCGGATCGCCCTCCGCGGTGAAGGCGTAGAGATCGGTGCCAATCTCGGAGAAGGTGATCTTCTTCTCGGAGAGGTCGCCGGTGGATGCGAAGTTCTTCGCCATCAATTCATCCTTCAAGTCTTTGGGGCTATTGTTGTTGCTGTTGCTGCTGCTGGCCGTCGATCATGCGCCGCTTGGCGAGGAGAATCGCCTCCCGCAGCACGACGATATCGCCGATATGGTTGGCGAGGATCAGCACCAGCGCCGCGTCGAAGTCCGCGCTCTGCTCGTCGGTGAAGCCACGATGCGCCTCCACAATGGCGCGAAAGGCGTCGTCGGGTCGCGCGAAGTTGGAGCTGGTGGAGAGCGGCATGCGAATCCTCAATTCAAGCAAATTCTTGATTCAAGCCCTGCGCCCGTGACAGCGCTGCCGCGACGCCAGCGCGCGTGGGGTGGCGGAAGCGCGCCGCAACGTAACCGTCCGGCCTTAATAGGTAGGCTGAGCCTGGTTCCGCATCATAGCGCTTTGCAGTGAGCCCTGCCGGATCTGCGAGCCCGTCCTCACCGCCGATGCAGATGTCCTTCACACCAACAGGCGCATCGATCGCCGCGCCGTTGCCGAACGACAGCAAGGTGAAGTCTGTTCCACCCTTGCGGAATGCATCCGTCAAATAGGCTTGCTCGCCCGCGCGCGTCGTAACGGGAGCATCGAGCATCGAACAACCCGGGAGCGGGCCACCGCGCCACGCATCCGCATCCGGCGATGACAGCGGCGAGTCATAGCTGCACGGCACCGAGAGCCGCCCGCCATTGACCATGCGCTTGCCGAATTCCGTTTCCTTGGCCAGCGACAGCACCGCCTTGCGCAGCCGCGCTTCCTGATGCGAGTTCGGCGCCATGAAATCGGTCGAGCGGGTGGATTCGCGGATGTTCTCGTCGGCCGCCAGACTGCGCTCGACGTGATAGCTCTCGAGCAGGCTCGCGGGTGAGGCGCCGCGCAGCACGCGGTCGAGCTTCCAGGAGAGATTCTCGGCGTCCTCGAGTCCCGAATTGGCGCCGCGCGCGCCGAAGGGCGAGACCTGGTGCGCGGAATCGCCTGCAAAGATCACGCGGCCATGGACGAAGCGATCCATCCGCCGGCACTGGAATTTGTAAAGCGAGATCCACTCGAACTCGAACTTGTCGTGGCCGAGCATGCGCGCAATCCGCGGCCGCACGTTCTCGGGCTTCTTCTCGACGACGGGGTCGGCATAGCGATTGAGCTGAAGGTCGATGCGCCAGACATCGTCGGGCTGTCGGTGCAGCAGCGCCGAACGTCCCGCATGAAACGGCGGATCGAACCAGAACCAGCGCTCGGTCGGGAATTCCGCGGTCATCTTGACATCGGCGATCAGGAACTGGTCCTCGAACACCTGTCCGGCGAAGTCGGCGCCCACCATCTGCCGCAGCGACGAGCGCGCGCCGTCGCAGGCGACGACATATTGCGCGTGCAGGCGATAGGCGCCCTCCGGCGTCTCGATCGTCAGCGCGACGGAAGCGTTGCGGCTCTCCAGCGCCGTCACCTTGTTGCGCCAGCGCAGATTGATCTCGGGCAGCTCGCTGATGCGGTCGACCAGATAGGCTTCGGCGTAATATTGCTGGAGATTGATGAAGGCCGGCCGCTTGTGACCGTCCTCCGGCAGTAGATTGAACTGGTAGAGCTGCTGCTCGCCGTGGAAGATGCGGCCGACGCTCCAGACCACGCCCTTGTCGACCATGCGGTCGCCGACGCCGAGCCGGTCCCAATATTCCAGCGAGCGTTTCGAGAAGCAGATCGCGCGGGAGCCCTCTCCGATGCGGTCGGCGTCATCCAGAAGAACGACGCGCTGGCCGCGTTGGGCAAGGTCGATCGCAAGCGACAGCCCGACCGGGCCAGCGCCCACGATCACCACGGGATGCTCGGCCGAGCTCTGGCCGGGACGATCCTGATCGGGGTGGCGGCGATAGCCGAACTGGGTTTTGGCCTGATGCGTATTGGCCTTCGCCATGCGCTAACCTCGGCTCTGGTCAGGAGAGGCCTGATCTGCTAATAGTCTCACGTGCAACTATTTTGGACCGGAGCCGGCCGGCCGTCAACTGGAATTCGGAGCGCTCTCCTTGGCGAGGACATCCAGCGACATCGCGCTGAAGACACGCGAGGCCGATGAGGCTTCACCGCGGCCAAAAACACGGCTCGACCTGTTCAGGTTCGTGCCGTTCCGCCTCAACCGGCTCGCCGCGGAGGTGAGTTCCGCACTCGCCGTCGAATATCAGGAGCGTCACGGCCTCGACATCCCCGCCTGGCGCGTGATCGCGACGCTCGGCTTCCGCAACGATGCCTGCAGCGCGCAGTACGTCGCGCAATGCACCCGCACGCACAAATCCACGATCAGCCGCGCGGTGACCATGTTGCTGCATCAGGGTTTGATCGAGCGCGTCGAGAACGAAGCCGACCGCCGCGAATTCCGTCTGCGACTGACCAGGAAAGGCCGCACGCTCTACGAGGAGCTGTTTCCGCAATTGCTGCGGCGGGAAGACGAGATCCTCGCCTGCCTCACCGCGCAGGAGCGCAAACAGCTATCGACGCTGCTCGGCAAGATCGAACAGAGCCTCGATTTGATCCAGACCAGCGAAGAGGCCGACGCCAAGCAGGCGTATTGATCACTTCGCAAATGATCGCGACGGCGGCAAATGCAGCGCCCAGACATCGACCTTGTCGCTGGCGCGCGGATAGATCTCCGTCACGATCGGATCATGGCCGGGAATGAACCGGTCAGGATGGCCGGCGAGGCGCTCGATGGTCTCCCAGCCAACCGCCATGTCGCCGACATTGTAGACGATCGGGAATGGGCTTCTGCGCTGGAGATTGGCGTAATAATGCGCGGCATCGGACGCCAGCACCACCGGTCCGCGCGCGGTCTCGACTCTGACCACCTGCAAGCCGTCGGAATGGCCGCCGACGCGGTGCAAGGTGACGCCGGGCGCGACCTCGCCGTCGCCGGAATAGAAATTGACGCGCTCGCCATAGACATGGCGGACCATCTGGGTGACGTGCTCGACCGAGAACGGATGTCGCAGCAGTCCGTTGCACATGCAGCGCCCCGTCGCGTAGGCCATCTCGCGCTCCTGGAGATGGAAGCGGGCGTTCGGGAAGCGGTCGAGATTGCCGGCATGGTCGTAATGCAGATGCGTCACGATGATGTCGCGAATGCTCGCTGCCGCGACACCAAAGCGCTCCAGCGCGTCGACCGGATTGAGCGTCAGCTTGCGCGCCCGCGCGGACGCTTCCTCGGCATTGAAGCCGGTATCGACCAGGATGTCGCGGCCGTTGCCGCGGATCAGCCAGACGAAATAGTCGAGATCCTGCGCCGCGCTGTCATGCGGGTCGGGCGCGAGGAAGTTCATGTGGGGCGTGCGCGGCGACATCGTCGCGTAGCGCAGTGCGTAGATTTCGGAGGCGTTTCCCATAGTTTGATCTTGCTCTTTTTGTGGATGCACCTTCAGGGGCGATCGACCGCACCAAGCCATCGTCCACCGCAAAGGTCAAACACCGCAGGTTGAAGGAGGCCCGTCCGCAATGTGAGACCAATCACATTGTTGTCGCCATGGCTGCCCTAATTTGCAGCCGCAATGACAACCAGCATGACAACCAGAATGCATCGCGTGCAATCATGACCGCCCGTTTATTCCCCCGCAACATGCCCATGCGTCGCGGTCAATTGTCGCGATAGCGCCGAATCCGCAAGCGGTTGACGCCCCCCTCCCCCGGTTTGATAATGCACATTGCGTAAGTTAAGGTCGCCGCGGCGCAAGCTGGAAACGGCGCCTTTTTGGCTGGATCGCGCTAATTATGAAAATTCGCCTGCTTTTCGTTCTATCCTTGCTCGTGTCGCTCATCCCGACCGCTCCGTCACTTGCGGCCGGCGATCGCTTTGCGCTGGTCATCGGCAATGCCAAATATCCGGACGCCGACGCTCCCCTGAAGGAACCGCTCAACGACGCGCGCGACGTCGCCGACGAGCTCAAGCGCGACGGCTTTTCCGTCGAGATCGGTGAGAACCTGACCGGCGACGGCATGCGCCGCGCCTTCGACAAGCTCTACGGCAAGATCAAGCCGGGGTCGGTGGCACTGGTGTTCTTCAGCGGCTTCGGCATCCAGTCCGCGCGGCAGAGCTATTTGCTGCCGATCGATGCGCAGATCTGGACCGAATCCGACGTGCGGCGCGACGGCATCAGCCTCGAAACCGTGCTCGGCGAGCTCAACACCCGCGGCGCCGGCGTCAAGATCGCGCTGGTCGATGCCTCCAGGCGCAACCCGTTCGAGCGCCGGTTCCGCAGCTTCTCGGCCGGCCTCACGCCCGTCATCGCGCCGAACGGCACGCTGGTGATGTATTCGGCGGCACTGGCCTCGGTGGTCTCGGACGCCGGCGGCGAGCACAGCCTGTTCGTCCAGGAACTCCTCAAGGAAATCCGCGTCCCCGACCTGATGGCCGAGGAGACGCTGAACCGCACCAAGATGGGCGTCACCCGCGCCTCCCGGGGCGAGCAGGTGCCGTGGATATCCTCGTCGCTGGCCGAGGATTTCTCCTTCATTCCAGGGGCCGGCGGGTCGCGCCCGACCACCACGCCGCCACCTGCGCCTCCCCCGCCGCCGGTCGTCGCCAACAACCCGCCGCCGACTCCACCCGCACCTTCACCGCCTCCGCCGCCGAAACCGGCCGAGACGGTGGCTGCGCCCGCTCCGTCACCGAAGCCGCAGGTCGAGGCTGCCTTGCCGCCGGCACCGCCGCCGCCTCCGCCTGTGATTCCGGCCGATCCCGCCACCGCTCCGACCATGGAGAGCGGGCCGAGTGCGGCCGCCCTGGCCGAGGACCCCACCATCAAGGGGCTGACCGCCAAGATCGCGGCCAATCCGGATGACGTGAACGCGCTTTACCGGCGCGGTCAGGTCTATGCCAGCAAGGGCGCCTACAGCCTGGCCATCAAGGATTTTGACGAGACGCTCCGGATCAACCCGAAGGACGTCGAGGCGCTGAACAATCGCTGCTGGACCCGCACCGTGGTCGGCGACCTCCAGGGCGCGCTGAAGGATTGCAACGAGGCCCTGCGGCTGCGACCGAACTTCGTCGACGCGCTGGACAGCCGGGGGCTCGTCAATCTGAAATCGGGGGCGGTCAAGAACGCCATCGCCGATTTCGAGGCCGCCCTGAGGATCAATCCGCGCTTGACCTCCTCGCTGTTCGGACGCGGGATCGCCAAGCAGCGCAACGGCTCGGCCCAAGAGGGCGCGCTCGACATCGCCAATGCCAAGGCGATGGACCCGAACATTGTTCAGGAATTCGCAAGCTACGGAGTGCGTTGATATTTTTTTGAATCGGGGCCGATGTGCCTCGAACCCGCGACGGCCCGGCGAAGACTAATCGAACGGATGCCGCAGGCCGTCCTTTCGGGAGGCTTATTGCAGGATTTTCGAACCGCACCAGCTGGCTGCGCAGGAGGGACTGGCTATGAGATTGGCTGCAAAGGGACTTACCGCAATCCTGTCCATCATCACCGTCGGCGCCGCGCTGTCGCTGACGATCCCGCTGGCATTCGCAGCCGACGACGGCAACAGCAAGAACGTCACCGAGGACGAGATCGTCCGCGCGCTGGCGCCGCCGCCGAAGAAGCCGCTGACCCGCGGCCTCTCGATCGCTCCGCAGGCCGATCCCGCACCGAGTGCCACGGAGACCAAGCTGATCCAGTCCGTGCGCGGCCGCTCGACACGGTCGCTGTCGTCGACCGAGCGTGAAGAAATCGCGTCGGCGGCCAAGGACAAGCCGAACATCGATCTGGAAATCACGTTCGACTACAACTCGGCCAATATCAGCGCCAAATCGCTTGCCTCGGTCCAGGCGCTCGGCCGCGCGCTGACCAGCCCCGACCTGAAAGGCTCGACCTTCGTGGTCGCCGGCCATACTGACGCCGCCGGAAGCGAGAGCTATAATCAGGATCTGTCGGAGCGCCGCGCGGATTCGATCAAGCGCTATTTGGTCGACAAATACAGCATCTCCGCGACCGACCTCGTCACGGTCGGCTACGGCAAGAGCAAGCTGAAGGACCCGGCCCAGCCGATGGCGGAAGTCAATCGTCGCGTGCAGGTCGTCAACATGGAAAACAAGACTACCGCATCGAAGTGACCACGACGTAATCCTTTGAAGTGACAAGTCGTGATGTGGTGTAAAGTCTCGCTCCCAGCGCGCGTCCCGCAGCCTTGCGGGACGCTGCTTTATTTCAGGGAAACGCTCTCCATGGGCCGCGCGCGGATGGCCGTGAGCCAGGCCAGGACGATCCGGCAATGAACCTCTCCCAATATCTCAAGCCAGCCGGAACGGTGATCTTCGTCGTCGCGCTCGGCGTCGGCTATTATCTGTTCGAGCACCGGCACCGCGCCGAGCCCAAGGAAACGCCGAGCGAGGCGCTGGTCATCGTGACCAAGTCGACCAATGCCTGCTTCTCCGACCTGGTCCGGGTGACCGGCTTCTTCGTGCCGCGCCGCGAAGCCGTGGTCGTCGCCGACCAGGAGGGATCCAGGGTCACCGACCTCTTCGTCACCGAAGGCACCCTCGTCACCGACAATCAGGAGCTGGCGCGCCTGACCGCACCGCCCCAGATTCCGGGCCAGCCGCCGCGGCCCGGCCCGCAAGGTCCGGTCTCGCTGAAGGCCTCTGCGCCGGGCCTCGTCACCGAGGTCCGCACCATCGTCGGCGCGCCGGCCTCGCCGCAGGCCGGCCCGATGTTCCGTATCGCCGTCAACAACGAGATCGAACTGGACGCGCAGGTGCCCGCGGTGCACATGGCCAAGCTCAGCTCCGGCGCGACCGTGCGCATCAGCCGCGACGACGCGCCCGATTTGATCGGGCGGGTCAGGCTAGTCGCGCCCGAAATCGATCGCGCCACCCAGCTCGGCCGCGTGCGCATCAGCGTCACCAACAATCCCTCGCTGAAAGTCGGCGTGTTCGCCCGCGCCTCGATCGACGCCAAGCGAAGCTGCGGCGTCGCGGTTCCCAAGACCGCGATCGACCATCTCACCGTGCAGGTCGTCAAGAGCAACATTGTCGAGACGCGCAAGGTACGGGTCGGGCTGTCTTCGGACAGCGCGACGGAAATCCTGGAAGGCCTCAATGTCGGCGAGATCGTCGTCGCCGACGCCGGCTCTTCGCTGCATGACGGCGACCAGATCAAGACCATGTTCGCTGATGAACTCGATCGCACGCGGGTACGCTGATGGCTCTCAATATCTCGGCATGGTCGATCCGCAATCCGCTGCCGTCGGTCGTATTTTCCATCATCCTCCTGATCCTCGGCTGGGTGTCCTTCACCAAGCTCGCGGTGACGCGGCTACCCTCGGCCGACATTCCCGTGATCTCGGTCGCGGTATCGCAGTTCGGCGCGGCACCCGCCGAGCTCGAATCCCAGGTCACCAAGACGGTTGAAGACGCCGTCTCCGGTGTCGAAGGGGTCAGGCACATCACCTCGCAGATCACCGACGGCCTGTCGGTGACGACAATCCAGTTCGCGCTGGAAACCAACACCGACCGCGCGCTCAACGACGTCAAGGACGCGGTGACGCGCGTGCGCTCGAACCTGCCGCAGAACGTCACCGAGCCGCTGATCCAGCGCGTCGATGTCATCGGCCTGCCGATCGTCACCTATGCCGCGATCTCGCCCGGCAAGACGCCGGAGCAGCTCTCCTATTTCGTCGACGACGTGGTCAAGCGCGCGCTGCAAGGCGTGCGCGGCGTCGCCCAGGTCGAGCGCATCGGCGGTGTCGAGCGCGAGATCCTGGTCTCGCTCGATCCCGACCGCCTGCAGTCGATGGGGCTGACGGCCGTCAACGTCAGCCAGAGCCTGCGCGGCACCAATGTCGACGTCGCCGGCGGCCGCGCCGAGATCGGCAAGAACGACCAGGCGATCCGCACCCTCGCCGGCGCCAAGACGCTGAGCGATCTCGCCGGCACCATGATTCCGCTGTTCGGCGGCGGCGAGGTCCGGCTCGACGATCTCGGCACCGTCACCGACACCATCGCAGACCGCCGTACCTTCGCCCGCTTCAACGGCGAGCCGATCGTCGCGCTCGGCATCAAGCGCTCCAAGGGTGCCAGCGACGTGAAGGTCGCCGAGGCCGTGCAGAAGCGCATCGACACGCTCAAGGCCACTTATCCCGACGTCGACCTGAAGGTGATCGACACCTCGGTCGAATATACCAATGGCAATTACCACGCGGCGATCTCGACCCTGTTCGAAGGCGCCATCCTCGCCGTCGTCATCGTGCTGTTGTTCCTGCGCGACCTGCGCGCCACCATCATCGCCGCGATCTCGCTGCCGTTGTCGATCTTCCCGGCATTCTGGGCGATGGACCTGCTCGGCTTCTCGCTCAACCTCGTCAGCTTCCTCGCCATCACGCTGTCGACGGGTATTCTGGTCGACGACGCCATCGTCGAGATCGAGAACATCGTCAGGCACATGAACATGGGCAAGTCGCCCTATCGTGCCGCCCTGGAAGCCGCCGACGAGATCGGCCTCGCGGTGATCGCGATCTCGCTGACGATCATCGCAATCTTCGCGCCCGCGAGCTTCATGTCGGGCATCGCCGGACAGTTCTTCAAGCAGTTCGGCATCACCGTCTCGGTACAGGTGTTCTTCTCGCTGCTCGCGGCGCGCTTCGTCACGCCGGTGCTCGCCGCCTACTTCCTCAAACATAGCAATCACCAAGAGCCGCCGCCCGGCCGCGTGCTGCGGTCCTATCACAGGCTCGTGGCCTGGTCGGTGAAGCACTATTTCATTACGGTGCTGGTCGGCTTCGGCGTCTTCGCCGCCTCGATCTGGAGCATTACGCTGCTGCCGCAGGGTTTCCTGCCGGCGCAGGACAGCTCGCGCTCGTTGGTTGCGCTCGAGCTGCCGCCGGGCACGCAGCTCGCCTACACCGAAAAAGTCACCGAAGACATCGTGGCGCGCCTGCGCAAGCGGCCCGAGGTGAAGAGCATCTTCGTCGACGGCGGCCGCGTTCCACCGGGGACCCAGGAAGTCCGGCGCGCCGCCTTGATCATCAATTACACGCCCAAGGACAGCCGCGACATCACCCAGCGCGAGCTCGAATTCTCGATCAGCCAGGAGCTGGAGAACATTCCAGACATCCGCTTCTGGTTCCTCGACGAGAACGGCCTGCGCGCCATCTCGCTGGTCGTGACCGGCGCAGACGCCAACATCGTCAACAACGTCGCCAGCGAACTCGCGACGCAGATGAAGCGGATTCCCACCATCTCCAACGTGATCTCGGAAACCACGCTGGAGCGGCCCGAGCTGCGCGTCGAACCGCGCGCCGATCTCGCCGCACGGCTCGGCGTCTCGACCGAAAGCCTATCGCAGACCATCCGCGTCGCCACCATCGGCGACGTCGGCCCCGCGCTTGCCAAGTTCGACGTTGGCGACCGTCTGGTGCCGATCCGAGTGCAGCTCGAGGATGCCGCGCGCGGCAATCTGAAGACGCTCGAACAGTTGCGCGTGCCGCTCGGCGAGCACGGCGAGAAGGGCGGCGTGCCGCTGTCCGTCATCGCCGACGTCAAGCTCGACCAGGGTCCGACCAGCATCAACCGTTACGATCGCGAGCGACAGGCGACCGTCGCGGCCGATCTCGTCGGCTCCGCCGCGCTCGGCGACGCCACCAAGAAGATCTACGATCTGCCGGTCA
Organism: Bradyrhizobium sp. 17; assembly: GCF_023073515.1. Taxonomy (NCBI): domain Bacteria; kingdom Pseudomonadati; phylum Pseudomonadota; class Alphaproteobacteria; order Hyphomicrobiales; family Nitrobacteraceae; genus Bradyrhizobium; species Bradyrhizobium sp. 17. The sequence continues at coordinate 15,846 of NZ_JADPJQ010000040.1, forward strand.
TGAAGAGCCGACCGAAGGGCGTGAAGGTCTCCCCCTCCGGCGACGCCGAAAGCCTGAACGAACTGTCCGAAGGCTTTGCCACCGCGATCACGGCGGGCCTGATGATGGTCTACGCCGTTCTGGTGCTGCTGTTCGGCACCTTCCTGCAGCCGATCACCATTCTGTTCTCGCTGCCGCTCTCGATCGGCGGCGCGATCGCGGCCCTGCTGATCACCGGCAAGCAGCTCACGACACCGGTGTGGATCGGCATCCTGATGCTGATGGGTATCGTCACCAAGAACGCGATCATGCTGGTGGAATTCGCCATCGAATCCATTCACGCCGGCACACCGCGCGAAGAAGCCATGATCGACGCAGGCATGAAACGCGCTCGCCCGATCGTGATGACCACGATCGCGATGGCCGCGGGCATGATGCCCAGCGCGCTCGCGGTCGGCGCGGGCGGCGAGTTCCGCTCGCCGATGGCGCTCGCGGTGATCGGTGGCCTGATCTTCTCGACCATCCTGTCGCTGGTGTTCGTGCCCGCGATGTTCATGGTGATGGACGATCTCGGCGCCCTGATCTGGCGCTTCGCCAAGCGGCTGGTCGTGCACAGCGAAGATGCGGAGGGCGCAAGTCATCACGGAGCTGCGCCGGCCGAAGCGAGGCCGCGGCCGAAGAACATCGTGCACCCTGCGGCGGAGTAGATGTGCACCAGCGTCAAGCACACGAGGCAGTTCAGCGAGCGCCATCCGAGAACCCGACATAGCGGAGGATCGTCTTCGCTACCAGGCATTCAGACGTACCGGTCGTGCTGTGCCGATCGAGGTCGTTAAAGCGTGGGTCGCGAGTTGAGACTCTTCTGACGAACTCCTTCGCCCCGATAGCGACCCAGCCTAACGGCCCCCCTACTCGTTGCGCGCGATCGCCGTCAGCTTGGTCATGTTCCGCAGCAGGATGCGGCCGCGCTGGAGATCGAGGATCGCTTCCTTGCGCCAGGCCTGAAGCTGGCGGTTGACGCTCTCGCGGGCGGCGCCGACGAAGACGCCGAGTTGCTCCTGCGAGATGTGCACCTCCGAGCCGAAATCGGCGGCGAGCGCGCAGAGGCGCCGCGCGAGGCGAACCGGCAGCGGCTGGAGCATGGACTCTTCCATGCGCTCGCTCTGCCAGCGGATGCGCTGGCAGAGCAGCGCGATGATCTTGATCCCGACTTTCGGCTCGCGTTCGAGGAAGGCGAGAAAGTCTTCGCGCCGCAGCACGAACAGCTCGCTGGCTTCGCCCGCGGTGGCGTCCGCAGTGCGGCTCTGGCCATCCAGCACCGCAACCTCGCCGAACAGGTCGCCGGGCCCCATGAAGTTCAGCGTCAGGCGGCTGCCGTCGGAGGCGCCGGTCTCGATACGGACCTGGCCTCGGCGCACGCCGAACAGCGCATCGCCTGGGTCGCCCTTCTGGAACAGCACCTCGCCATTCCCCAGATGCTGGGTGTGGCAGAGATTCGCCAGCCGCTGGAGTTCGTCTGCGCCGAGATCGGCGAACATCGCATTCATCTTGAGGATGACCGCAAATTCGGCCTGCTTGCTCATTTCAATATCCTTGTGAATTTCGTTGGCAAATCGCTTGGAACCATCAACATCAAGATCGCGTAAAACCGCGCCCGGGAAGTGTGCCATAAGTCACATAACTTTGCAGCACCCCAGACTATTTTTACGTGCTTGGAGCCGCTTCCCGTCCCGGGATAAACTCAGGAGCCAAGGACGGGTGCAAATGACGGTCATGTGCCGGATTCGACGCCGATCGTCCGCCGCTGGAAAGTCGATATGAGAGCCGTGAAATTCGCCGGCGCGGCGGTGGCCGCAATCGTCATCGTGATCGCACTCCTGCTGGTGGTCGGGATCCCCTCGGGCTTCCTGAGTTCGACGATTGCCTCGCGTGTCGAGAGCGCGACCGGCTATCGCCTGTCGGTCGACGGCACCACTAGAATCAGTTTGTGGCCGACGCTGAACGTGACGCTGAACGACCTCACGCTTGCCGACCCCAAGGACCGCAGCGGCATCACGCGCCTGTCCATCGACAGCGTGCGGGCCGACATGTCGCTCTCAAGCGTCTGGTCGGGCCGCCCGAAGATCAGCGAGCTCGTCGTCACCCATCCCGTGCTCTACCAGCCGCTGCTGCGTGAGCGCCTGCCGAATGCCGGCGGCACGTCGAAGCCGGTCGCGCTCGATCTCGACGGCGCCGCCATCGATCGCATCAAGGTCACCGATGGCGAGATCGCATTCGCGCGCGTGCGCGATCGCGTCGAGAGCCGCATCAGCGCCGTCAATGCCGATGCGATCGTCGGCCGCGACCGCAAGTTCAACATCACCGGCACCGCACGGGTCGGCGAGCATCCGACCAAATTCGACATCAAGGCGACCACGCCAGCGCCGCCGGCCGACCGACCGACCATTCCGGTGGATTTCGCCATCGACATGCCGGACGTGCTGAAGTCCCGGCTCGCGGGCCATGCCGAGATGCGGCTGAGCGGCGATGTCGTGATGATCAACGGCCTGAATGGCACGCTCGGCGATGGCGCGTTCAATGGCTGGGCCTCGGTCGATATCGCGAGCAAGCCTCTCGTCAAGCTCGATCTCGACTTCCAGCGGCTCGCGATCCCGCTGGCGAAATCGCCGGAAGGCGCGTCCGGGCAGCCCTGGAGCGATGCGCCGATCGACGTCTCCGGGCTCAACTATGTCGATGCGCAGATCAGGATCTCCGCGCATGAGGCGGTGATCGGCGAGGCACGCCTCGCGCCGCTGGCGGTCGATGCAAAACTCGCCGGCGGCGTGCTGAAGGCCGGCACCGCCAATCTCGGCGCCTATGGCGGCCAGGTTACGGGCGAATTGATCCTGGATGCGACCAGCGGCGCGCCGAGCTTTGCCATGCATTCCGACCTCGCCGGCGTGCGCGCGCTGCCGCTGCTGCAGGGCCTCGCCGAATTCGACCGGATCGACGGCAAGCTGCAGGCCAAGCTCGCGCTGCGCAGCGCCGGCAGCAGCCAGCGCGCGCTGATGGCGAACATGCAGGGCACGGCCTTCGTCAATTTCCAGGACGGCGCCATTCGCGGCATCAACGTCGCACAGATGATCCGCTCGCTGACATCGGGCACGCTGTCCGGCTGGCAGGAAAACGGAGACAGCAGTCGGGAGCAGAGCACGGATTTGTCGCAGCTCTCGGCGTCGTTCCGGATCGACAAGGGCCAGGCGGTGACCACCGATCTCAACTTGACCGGACCGCTCGTCCGCGTGACCGGTGCCGGCACGATCGCACTCGACACCAAGATGATGGGCTTTCGCGTCGAGCCGAAACTGGTGATGACGACCGAAGGCCAGGGCCGCGCCGCCGAGCCGGTCGGCTTCGGCATTCCCGTGATGATCCAGGGCACCTGGTCGCAGCCGCGAATCTATCCCGACATGGCCGGCATGCTGGACAATCCGGACGCCGCCTATGCCAAGCTGCGCGAGATGGGCAGGGGGCTGTTCGGCGCTGATGGGGCCGGGCTCGGCAATATTTTGGGCAGCCTTGGTCTCGGGGGAGCCACCGCGCCGGGTGGCGGTAATGCCGCCGGCACTGCCAATCCGCAAAGCCAGCAGCCCGCCGGACAGAACAATTTGCTCGGCGGCCCCCTGGGGGAGGCGCTCGGCAATCTGATCCAGCAGGGACTTTCCGGTGGCGCGGGAAACGGCACCGGGACCGGGACTGCCACCGGCCGCAGCCGCAGCCTGCCTGCAGCGCCATCCGCACTGATGCCGCAAGCCTCGCCGGCGTCCCCCGCCCTGGAGGACCCGCCGGCGGCGCAGCAGGACAGCCAGCCGATGAACGACGTGCTGCGGCAGCTCTTTAATCGATGATTGCAGGACCAAAGCGCTGGACTCCAGCCCTCCCTTGCCAAGGCGATCCCCTTACATCGGCGTCCCCGGCCGCGGCTTCCTCCAAACGGATGAGACTGCGACAATTCACCATGCTTCCGCCTGCCAGCATCCAAGGGAGTAACCGAGGCCGGTAACCACGCCGGGTGCTCGGCCGTCCCTTGACCAGTCCCTTCACAGTCCCCTGGGACCAAATTGTGCTAGAAGGCTCGCAGGGTCCGTGCGGCCCGTAGCGCCGGCGCCGATGGCGGCGCGAGAGGATCGGGATGGCAGGAGCGAACGACAAGACACGGTTTCTGCGCGAGGGCCTGTTCGCCAAATACGTCGTCTCTCTCGTCGGCCTCGTCGTGTTCGTGCTTGCCGTCAACGGCGCGATGGAGAGCTGGATCTCCTACCGCGCCACCAAGACACAGCTGACCGACGGTCTCGAGGACAAGGCGCAGGCTGCCGCGCGGCGGATCGAGCAGTCGATCTCGGAACTCGAGCGCCAGATCAGCTGGGTGACGCGGGCGAGCCAGGACACACTCGAGAAGCGCCGCGCCGACTACGCCCAACTGCTGCACCAGGTCTCGGTCGTCACTCAGCTGTTCCAGCTCAACGGCGACGGCCGCGAGGTGCTGCGCGTCTCGCGCCAGTCGACCACGACCGGCAGCAATGCCGACCTCTCCCGCGACATGCGCTTCACCGACACCGTCGCCCGCGGCGTCAGCTACGCGCCGGCCTGGTTCTCCGACCGGACGCCGTTCATGTCGATCTCGGTGGCGCATTCCGGTTTCAACGCCGGCGTCACCGTGGCCGAGCTCGACCTCAGCTTTCTCTCCGAGTACCTCATCGACGCCCAGGTCGGCAAAGCCGCCTTCGCCTATGTGGTTGATCCGCGCGGCCGCGTGCTGGCGACGTCCTCGAAAGGCCCCGAGATCGGTAAGGATTTGTCGAAGCTGCCGCAGGTTGCGGCCGCGGTCGCACCGGGCCACGAGCCCGACAATTCGGGCACCGACTTCAACGGCCATGCGGTGATGAGCGCCGCGAGCACCGTGCCGAAGCTCGGCTGGAGCGTGATTTTCGAGCAGCCGGCCACGCAGGCCTTGATGCCGATTCGCGACCAGCTGGTGCGCATTGCGCTTTTGATCGGCATGGGCCTGCTGGTCGCAATCCTTGCCGGCACGCTTCTGGCGCGCCGCATGATCATTCCGATCACGGCGCTGCGCGACGGCGCGCACAAGCTCGGCGAAGGCGATTTCAGCCATCGCATCGAGGTGCACACCGCGGACGAGCTGGAAGATCTCGCCGGCCAGTTCAACCGCATGGCCGACCAGATCCAGGAGACCTATTCGGACCTGGAGACCAAGGTCGAGGAGCGCACCCGCGATCTCGCGCAGTCGATCAACGAGCTCAAGGTGCTGGAAGAGGTCGGCCGCGCGGTCGCCGCCTCGCTCGATCTCAACGCCGTGCTGCCGACGATCGCGGCGCGCGCGATCGAGATCACCCATGCCGATGCGGTGCTGATCTACGGCTATGACGCTGAGATGCGCCGCTTCAATCTGGTCGAGGCCAACGGCATCGACAAATCCGCCGACGGCGCCCATGTCACCATCGACGAAGGCCAGGATATCCTGAGCGATGCGGCCGGGAGCGGCGAACCGATCGCGATCGCCGATCTCGACCAGGCCTCCGAGCAGCCGCTGCGCGACGTCGCGGTCGAGGCCGGCTTCCATTCGGTGCTGGTGGTGCCGCTGGTGGACCAGCAGGGCACGCTCGGCTCGCTGGTGGTGCTGCGCCGCGCCAGCGGCGAGTTCGCTGCCAGCATCATCGGCCTGATGCGCACGTTCGCCAACCAGGCCGTGCTGGCGATGCGCAATGCGCGGCTGTTCACCGAGGTCGACCACAAGGGCCGCGAACTCGCGGCTGCGCACGAAACCGTGCAGCAGCAGGCCGCAAAGCTCCAGGAGCAGACCGAGCAGCTGCGCAACTGGAATCGCTCGCTGGAAGAGCGGGTCGAGAAGCAGTTGGGGGAGATCGGCCGCATCAAGCGGCTCGAACGTTTCCTCGCGCCGCAAGTCGCGCAACTGATCGCCTCGTCCGACGGCCACGATGCGCTGCTCGACAGCCATCGCCGCGAGGTCACCGTCGTGTTCTGCGATTTGCGCGGCTTCACCTCGTTCACCGAGGCGACCGAGCCGGAAGAGGCGATGAACGTGCTGCGCGAATATCACGCCGCGCTCGGCGAGCTGATCCACCGCTATGAAGGCACGCTCGACCGCTTTGCCGGCGACGGCGTGATGATCCTGTTCAATGCGCCGATTCAGTTCGCCGACCATACCAAGCGCGCCGTGAAGATGGCGGTCGAGATGCGCGACACGATCGGCAAGCTGACCGAGAAATGGAAGAACCGCGGCCACTCGCTCGGCTTCGGCGTCGGCGTCGCCATGGGCTACGCCACGCTCGGCCAGATCGGCTTCGAGCAGCGGCTGGAATATGCCGCGATCGGCAGCGTCACCAATCTCTCCTCCCGCCTCTGCGACGAAGCCAAGGCCGGCCAGGTCGTCGTCAGCCGCCGCGTCTACGGCATGGTCGAGCCCTGGGTCGAAGCCCGCGCGCTCGACGATCTCGTGCTCAAGGGCTTCAACCACCCCGTGCTCGCGATGGAGATCCTGTCGTGGCGCGAGGAGGTGGAGAGCGTGGTGGATGCCGCCGCGGCAAGGCGAAGAGGGTAGCCACAACAAAAAACTGCGAAAACAACCCCATGCACAGTAGCAGGGGCCTGCAAGATCAATGACTTACGCGGGCACGGAATTGGCTGGAGGCGGTGCGGTTGATCACACCCCGCGCTTCGGCCCGATCGCCTCGAAGCCGGCCTTCTGCTCGTCGCTTAAGTCAGCTTCGAAATCGTCGAGCGCGTCACTGACGCCGTTCACCGCTTGCAGCATCGTCTGCAGCCGCGCCTTCACGGCGGTGAGGCGTGCCTGTGGTGTCGGTGGGGCCTGTGACGGACAGGCGCTGAGCGTTTCCATGGTGCGCAGTGTGGTGTCCTGGAGCACGTCGAGGCGGGCGCGGGCGGTGTCGTCGAGCTTGAGCGTGGAGGCGATCTCGGCCGCGGGCCATTGCTGCTGCACGAGCTGCTCGTATTGGCGCTGCAGCTTCTCGTCGTAGCGGGGATCGCTGTCCGCCTGGCAGGCCGACGCCGCCTCGGGATTCTTTTGCTGGATCGACGCGAGCGCGGCGCGGCGCTCCTTGGCCAGGCCATCGAGCTTGGCCTTCTGGTCGTCGTCGAGGAGGTCGAGGAATTTTGCGAGCGAAGGTGCGACGGCGTCCGTTGCCTTGATCATGGCCTCGATGCGCTCGCGCATCAGGCCGAGGCGCTCGATGGCCATCGCGGGGACCTGCGTCGGACAGGCGGCGCGGATGGTGTCGCGCGCGGATGCCCACGCGGTGGCGAGCTCGTCGAGCGCTGTGCGCTGCAATTCATTCGGCTGCACGGCAGCGGCGATGCGATCGACCGGCAGGCCGCCGGTGTCGCTGGCATCGCAGACAGTCTCTGCGGTCGGGACCCGCCGTCCGCGCCGGCCCTGCGGCGTGGTGTAGGCCGCAAGCTCGGTGGCCGCATAGGGCGCGAAGATCGCGGCATAGATGTCGCCATAGCCGTAGAGCGAGAGGCTGGTCGTATCGCCGAGGATGATCGCGGTGGTGAGATCGTCATGCGCGAATGGCCAGAACACCGGGCCGACCCAGCCGTAGCTGCCGTCGGGATGGCGCCACCAGCCCTGCGGACGACGGCCGCCACGCCAGCCCGACAGCGCAGCTTGCGCGGTCATCGCCGCACGGAGCACGTATGGATTCGCAGGCTGGCCGCGCTCTGCGCCGCGAGGATCTTGCGACCTCAACGCTGCGGAGCGGTATCGGCTGCCCCGCACCGCCATGCGGGCATGGCGCAAGCGAGCCATGCCGATCATGTGGCCGACGGCAAAGCGCGCAACACCGAGCGGGCCGCCGCGGAAGCCGAACTGCGCCTCGGCGCGACCTGGCAACAGCACGGCCAGAATCACGAGGGTTACGCCTGATAGCGCCAGCCCCAGCCTTGGCCTGAGTGCCAAGCGTGATCTCGACATGACCACTGACCTGTCCACCTTGGCCCTCCTCCGGCGCCAAGCGCACATCGCGTCGCATCACCATGACGCGCGAGGGAACCAAATGTTCCGGAAGCGTACAGGGCAAAGCGTCGCAACGCGCCCCGGCAGAGCCGATGCGGTGTTACTCCGCCTTTTGCGGCAGCACGAAGGTTTGGCCGGGATAGATCAAATTGGGATTGTGGATCTTGGCGCGGTTGGCGTTGTAGATCACCGCAAAGCGGGCGCCGTCGCCGTAAGCGAGCCGGCTGAGCGCCCACAGGCTGTCGCCGCGAGAGATCACCCGGCTGCCGCCTGTTTCCGCCGCTGCTCCGCTGACGGCGTCCGCCGGCGAGGCCGATGCAACGGTCGTGGCCGCGGGCGCCCGCGCCATGACCCCCGATCCGCCCTTCGGTTTCGGTGCGCCCATCAATCTCGGCCGGGCTGCGGGCCTGTCCGACACCGATGCCACGACATCCGACTTGTCGTCGGGCTTCTCGGCCTTCGCCTCTTGTTTCGCCTCTTGCCGCGCGACCGGTGCAGGGCGAGCGGGCGGCGGTGCGGCTTCGGCGATGACGACCGGCATGCTGCGGCCGGATTGCGTGACGGTGCCGTCAGGCGATTTCGCCCGCAAGGTCAGCTCGTAGGAACCGGCGGGAAGCTGCGGCGGCGTCATCACGAATTGGCCCGACGCATCCGCCACGACTGTGTCGATCGGCTTGCCGTCGCGCAGCAGCTCGACCTTGGCACCCGGCGTCGCCCGGCCCGCGATCACCGCCGCCTCGCCGTGATCGTCGACGCGTGCAACGTCGAAGCGGGGGCCGGTATCCGCAATCGCCGGCGGCGGCTTGACCGGTGCAAGATCGGCAAGCGCGGCCGTGACCTGCTTTTGCGTCTCGGCCAGCGCACCCGCCTTCGTTTCAGCGGGGGACGCGGCCGGCACCGGCGGCGCGCTTGCGGCCAGCTTGGGCTCTTCCGGCTTGAGTTCCGGCTTGAGTTCCGGCTTGGGTTCGACCTTCTGTTCGACCTTGGCCTCCGGCTTGGCGGCGACCACGGAATCGGTCTTGGCCCCGATCGGCAGCATGCGACGCAGCTCGGTGGGGCCGATCACCAGCACGGTGCCGCCCACCGCGAGCAGACAGAATGCAATGAAGGCCTTGGTCGCGGTCACCATCGGAAACGAACCTTGATCAGGAAGAACCTAGCAAATCAATCGAGCCGGCAAGGTGCGCCGTTTTGGCCACGGCAGCAAGACGGTCGATGGGATGATGCGCCGGCACGCCGGGATGAACCGGCGCACCCCCGCCGGCGTCAAATGATCGAGGCCGCATCGCGGCATTTTTCTTGAGGAATTTTTTCCGTGACCGCATTTTGCCGTCCCGCACAATGGCTGGTGGTTGCCCTCATCCTGGCCGCAACTCCGGCGCTCGCCGCTTCCGGCCCGCCGTCTGGCTTCGCTCTCACTGACGATGCCGATCTAGCCTTCACCTCGCCCGACAAAGCCACCAAGATCGAGCAGTACATGAAGGACAGCGGAGATTTCGACGTCAAATGGCAGGCCTGGGCGAGGCGTGGCGACCAGATGACGGAGCTGAAGCCCGAGCAGGGCTACGGCGCCGGCTTCCGCTTCACCCCCGACTCGCAATGGCTGGTGCGGATGCAGAAGACCGGCTCCGGCGAGCAGGACCTCTATCTCTACCATGTCGACAAAGGCGCCTTCGTCAGCGTGACGAAGACCTCGTTCAGCGATCTGGCCTGGGCCTATTTCCACAGCCGGCCGGACACGGGGAAGATGAAGCTCGACTACCACATCTCGGCCAATCTCGTGAAAGGCACCGAAGAGGCCTATCGCGGGCTTGGCGTGCACTGGCCGGACAACCGTTACCTTGTGATCTCGGGCGAAATGGACAAGCACCCGAAGAACGTCGCCGTGAAGGGATTGGCCGACTGGCGCTGCCGCTATGATCTCAAGACCGGGACCTTCGACGTGCCGGCGATGTTCGCCAAGACCAATGCGGAAGCGTTGCGATGGGAAATCCGACGCTGAGGGAACCATGGCCCCGCACCTTCAGACAAGCGATGGAACCAACCCTCTGATTCCATTCCGATTCATGTTTTCCTAACCCTCACTGGTAACGTGGTCTTGTCGGTTTTGCCGCATCTTGCATCCCACGGGAGGGCTGCATGGGCACATCGATCCGATGGAGCGCGCGCATGCGCGCGTTGCTGCGCCGTTGGCGCGGCGCGCCGCTGACATGGCTGATCGCAGGGGGCTTCGTGCTGATGGCCGCAATGGCGATCGGCACCGCGCTCACCGTCGACCGCTTCCGGCAGAATGCGATCGAAAGCGGCCGCGACAGCGTGGAGAGCGCGGTCCGGTTGCTCGCGCGCCATTTCGACCGCGAGTTCGAGGACTTCGCGGTGCTGCAGAAGAGCATCATCGCCGAGCTCGAAAGCCATGGTATCGACTCCGCCGACGTCTTCCGCAGCGAGATGGGCACGCTCGCTGTGCACGAGGCGCTGCGCGCCAAAGCCAGCGGCTGGTCGGACGTCGCCGGCGCCAACGTGTTCGACGCCAAGGGCGTGCTGATCAACTCGTCGCGGCGCTGGCCGGTCGCCGATGTTTCAGTTGCCGACCGCGGCTATTTCAATCGCCTCAAGAACGATCCGGCGTCGCAGGAAGAGATCGAGGTCGTGCCGGGACGGTTGGGCAGCGGACCGGCGATCGTGTTCGCGCGCCGCGTCTCCGGTCCCCACGGCGAATTCCTTGGGCTGGTCTCGCGCGCGATCACGCCCGACCAGCTCGAATCCTTCTTCGCCTCGAGCGGGCTCGGCGAGGATTCCTCGATCGCGATGCACCACCAGAACGGCCAGCTGCTGGCGCGCATTCCGCATGTGGAGGCGATGATCGGGCAGAATTTCCGCAACGGCACGCGCGAGCAGATGGCGGTGTTCGAGCGCACCTTCGTCACGACCCAGCTCGCAAGCCCGATCGACGGCAAGGATCGCATCGTCGCCGCACGCCTCCTGACCGGCGAGCCGCTGGTGGTGGTTGCGACCAAGTCGCTGGATGCGACGCTGGCAACATGGCACACGCAGACCAAATTCTTCGTGACCGTCGCCGTGCTGTCGATCGGCCTGCTCGTGCTGACGCTTTATTCCATCTTCCGCCAGATGACGCGCCGGCTCGCCGTGGAGAAGCAGCAGCTCGACACCGCGATGAACACGATGACGCAGGGCTTGCTGATGTTCGACCAGGACCAGCGGCTGATCGTCTGCAACCGCCGCTACATCGAGATGTACGGGCTGTCGGCCGAATTGGTGAAGCCCGGCGCGTATTTCCGCGACGTGATTCAGCATCGCCATGACACCGGCTCGTTCGACGGCGACGTCGATTCCTATTGCGACGGCATTCTGGGCAGCGTCGGCCAGACCCACAGCGCGATAGTCGAGACCTCCGATGGCCGCCTGATCGAGATCAAGAACCAGCCCGGCGCCGGCGGCGGCTGGCTCGCGACCCATGACGACGTCACCGAGCGCATCCGCGCCGACGAGCGCATCGCGCATATGGCGCATTACGACGCCCTCACCGACCTGCCCAACCGCGTGCTGATGCGCGGCCATCTGGAGCGGCGCGTCGCCGAGCTTGCCCAGGGCAAGCCGTTCGCGATCCTCTATATCGACGTCGACGAGTTCAAGGGCGTCAACGATTCGCTGGGCCACGAGGTCGGCGACGAGCTGCTGCGCCAGGTCGCGAACCGCCTGCGCGCCTGCGTCAGCGGCAGCGACATGGTCGCACGGCTGGGCGGCGACGAATTCGCCATCGTCAAGGCCGGCAGCCGCGACGAGGCCGAACTGACCGCCCTCGCCGAGCAGATCCTGAAGGCGCTGCGCGCCCCCGTGGACTGCAACGGCCAGGAAATCCCGACCGATGCCAGCATCGGCATCGCGATCGCCCCCGACCACGGCGACAATCTCGACGATCTGCTCAAGCGCGCCGATCTCGCGATGTATGCGGCGAAATCCGAGGGCCGCCGCACGTTCCGTATCTTCGCGCCCGAACACGACGCCAAGGCGCGGCTGCGCCGCCAGCTCGAGTTCGATCTGCGGCAGGCGCTGGCCCGCGGCGAGTTCGAGGTGCACTACCAGCCGCTGGTCGATCTCGCGGCCAATGTCGTCACCGGCTGCGAAGCGCTGCTGCGCTGGCACCATCCGGAACGCGGCATGGTCTCGCCCGCCGACTTCATCCCGGTTGCGGAAGAGACCGGATTGATCGGCGAGATCGGCGAATGGGTGCTGAGGCAGGCCTGCCTCGAGGCGGCCTCCTGGCCCGGCGACATCCACATCGCGGTCAACGTCTCACCGGTGCAGTTCCGCTCGCGGACGCTGGCGCTGAAGGTCGCAGCCGCACTCGCCGAGTCGGGTCTCGCGCCCGGACGGCTCGAGCTCGAGATCACCGAGACGGTCCTGATCCGCGACGACCAGGAGGCGCTGACGATCCTGCAGCAGCTGCGCGAGCTCGGCGTGCGCATCGCGCTCGACGATTTCGGCACTGGTTATTCGTCGCTGAGCTATTTGCATCGTTTCCCGTTCGACAAGATCAAGATCGACCGCAGCTTCATCAGCGACATCGGTCAGTCGGAAGATTCCTCGCCGATCGTGCAGGCGGTGGTGCACATGGCCGCCGCCCGTCACATGGCGACGACCGCGGAAGGCGTCGAGACCGAAGCGCAGCGCGCGGTGCTGCTCCAGCTCGGATGCAGCCAGATGCAGGGCTGGCTGTTCAGCCCGGCCGTGCCGGCCGCGAAACTGAAGCAGCTGTTGTCGGCGCAGGCGGCCGCGGCCTAGCGGCGCACTGCCGCACGCTTTGTCATCAACATCTCTGTCCACTCCCGCCCGCCGTGCGTTCGCGAAAGCGCCGGCCGGCTTGGAGCAGGATCGGACAAAACATGGCGGGTTCAGGAAATACGCCCGGCAGCCACGGCGCCTAGAACACGCGCCGTTCCGTACAAATACGGACGACTGATCGAAAGCCCGAGCTGATCAGCAGGAGCCACATCATGACCGGGAACACTGCACTCATGCGCAATCCCTCGCACAAGGGCTTGCCGCCCGCACCCGACGTACAGCCTGACGATCGCTCGACGTCCGAGCGGCGCGCCGCCGACGCGGAGATGGCGCGCGTGCTCAGAACCGAGCCGTTTCGCATGGCCTTGGACTCCTCCGGCGCGGGGATCGCGCATTGGAAACATGATGCGCTGCACGACGTCGTCGAGCCCATGCGCCACCACGTGATCATGGCGCATAAAGGCGTGATGCAGCGCATGGAGCGGCGCTCGGGAAAATCGATCGCGATCGGCACGTTTCGTCCGGGGGTCGTGAACATCGTTCCGGAAGGGTCGAGCTCCCGATGGGACATTCCGAAGCCCGTCGACGTCGTGCAGCTTTACCTTCCCGACGCAACGCTGCAGCGCGTCGCTGGCGAGGCCGGGACCGCCGGGACCGCCGAATTGATTGAGCGAACGGCGCATCCCGACACCATCACGTCCCGACTGCTCCTGAGCGCCGCGGATTCGCTGGGGGGCCATGGCGTCCTTGATGCGCTGTTCCGGCATCAGCTCACGGATCTTCTGGCCACGCGCCTTTTGGCTGCGCATGCAGGCTCGCCAACCACGTTCCAGCCGACCATGGGCGGGCTGGCGCCGAAGGTCCTGCTCCGTGCGATCGAACGATTGCGCTGCGATAGCGAAGCGGATGTCTCGCTCGATGCGCTGGCGTCCGATGCCGGACTGTCGCGCTTCCATTTCTGCCGGTCCTTCAAGGAGAGCACCGGGCTATCGCCGCATGCCTGGCTGCGTCAGCACCGGCTCGAGCAGGCCATGAACATCTTGCGGGAGAGCGACGAATCGATCGTCTCGGTCGCCGCGGCGCTTGGTTACTCCTCGCAAACGGCCTTCGCCGCAGCATTCAAGAAGCTGACGGGCGAGACGCCGAGCGATTGGCGCAGGCGTATGCGTTAGCAGCAATCTCTCGACAGCGACGGCAATCGCGCTGGGGCAACGGCAAATCGGGTCAGCTACATCATCTCCATGTCCAGACCAATCGAGGGAGACCAAAGATGACCTGGAAAAACTTCGTCAGCCGACGGCTGATTGCCTCACGCCGCCGAAGCCTCGCGACCGCAACCCTGTACGGACTCTCGCTGGCCGTTCGCTTCACGTCGGCGACGGGCGAGGAAGTGGAAATTCCGGCTTACACCATGCACCCGGCACAACCGCCCGTTTCCATCATGATCCGAAATGGCGCCGGCCTTCCCTATCAGGACTGGAGTCGAAGTGAGCTTCAGCCCGTCGTCTTAGGTTACGGCCGGCCGCCGAATCTGCAGGCACGCTGCATCGCGCCCTGAGGCCAGCGATCCAACCCACCCCACGCGCCGACGCCGGACGCTGTTCTCAACGCAGCAGCGCGGTCGCGCGCGGTCTTTCGAACAGCAACCAAGGAGAAAACCCATGCGACTCGTCATCATCGGGGCCGGCTTCGCCGGCATGTACGCCGCGCTTTCCGCAGCCCGGCTGCGCGACATCCGGGGCGCCTCGCCGCAAGATCTGCAGATCGCGCTCGTTTCACCGGAGCCGACGCTGGTGGTCCGTCCGCGGCTCTACGAGTCGAAGCCGGAAACCGTGACGGCCCCGCTGGTCGACGTCCTCGAGGCGATCGACGTCGACTACATCCAGGGCAGCGCCGAGACGATCAACACCGAGGCCAGAACGGTGCAGATCACGCCCGCGAAGGGCCCGCGAAAGACGCTGTCCTACGACCGCCTCGTCGTGACCACCGGCAGCCGGCTATTCCGTCCGAACATTCCGGGCCTCGCCGAGCACGGCTTCAGCGTCGATTCGCTCGACGATGCCGTAGCGCTCGACAAGCATCTGCATGGCCTCGCGGAGCGGCCCGCCGCGAACGGACGCGACACGGTCGTCGTCGCTGGCGGCGGCTTCACCGGGATCGAGGCGGCCACCGAAATGCCGACGCGGCTGCGCGAAATCCTGGGCCCCGATGCCAAGACTCGCGTCGTCATCGTCGATCGCAACACTGCGATCGCACCCGACATGGGTGCAGGCGCCCGCCCCGTCATCGAGGAAGCCTTGCGCAAGGTTGGCGTAGAGACACGGCTCGGCGCCGGCGTCGCCGCGCTTGACGACACCGGCGTCACCTTGTCCAGCGGTGAGCACATTGAAACCGAGACGGTGATTTGGGCGGCGGGCATTCGTGCAGCGCCGCTGACCGCGCAGATTCCCGCCGAGCGCGACAATTTCGGACGGTTGCTGGTCGATCGCTGCTTGCAGGTGCCAAGCGTGCAGGGTGTCTTCGCGGCCGGCGACGCGGCACGCGCCGCCTGCGACGACGAGGGCAATTACGCACTGATGTCGTGCCAGCACGCCACGCGGATGGGCGCCTTTGCCGGCAACAATGCCGCGGCCGAATTGCTCGGCGTTCCGACCAGGCCCTACCACCAGAAGGCCTACGTCACCTGCCTCGACCTCGGCGAAGCCGGCGCGCTGTTCACACGCGGCTGGGAGCGCAAGGTCGAGCTGGTCGGCGATGTCGCCAAGAAGACCAAGCGTGAGATCAACACCGTCTGGATCTATCCGCCGAAGGCGGAGCGCGCCCTGGCGCTCGCGTCGGCCGATCCGGAACGCGTGACCGAAGTCTAGACGCCTCACGTGATGATGGCCGCGCTCCCGCGGGGCGCGCGGCCCGCCACAGCACCGACCATTCAGGAACCCACAGCATGAACCAGCAGATCCGCAACGTCGCCTTCGCGATGCCGCTGACGAATCCGGCTTTCCCGCCCGGCCCGTATCGCTTCATCAACCGCGAATATTTCATCATCCAGTACCGGACCGACCCGGAGGCGTTGCGCCGGATCGTGCCGGAGCCGCTGGAGCTGACCGAGCCTGTGGTGAATTACGAATTCATTCGCATGCCTGATTCCACCGGCTTCGGAGACTACACGGAAAGCGGCCAGATCATCCCGGTGTCGTTCCGCGGCCAGACCGGCAGCTTCGTCCACCAGATGTTCCTCAACGATCATCCGCCGATCGCCGGCGGCCGCGAGCTGTGGGGCTTTCCCAAGAAGCTGGCCCAGCCGAAGCTGGCCGTCGAGACCGATACCCTGGTCGGCACGCTCGACTACGGCTCGGTGCGCATCGCCACCGGCACCATGGGCTACAAGCATCGCGCCCTCGATCTTTCCACCGAAGCACGAAAGCTCATCGCTCCCAATTTTCTGTTGAAGATCATTCCGCATGTCGACGGCACCGCGCGCATTTGCGAACTGGTGCGCTTCCATCTCGAGGACGTGACGGTGAAGGGCGCATGGACGGGGCCCGCCGCGCTCGATCTCTTCTCCCACGCGCTCGCACCGGTCGCCGAGCTGCCGGTTCTTCAGGTGCTCTCGGCCAAGCATATCGTTGCCGATCTGACGCTCGGATTAGGCACCGTGGTGCACGACTATCTGGAGCGGTCCGCGGCGGCGCGATCGCGTGGAGCCGGATCTGAAATCCTGACCGAAACACACGCGGGCTGACCGAACAGGTCGCATTGCAAGGAGTAGTCACCATGTTCAACGTGACACGCGAACAAATCGATTCCGCACGACCGATCAATCCGCTGCCCTACGATGTCGTTGCGCTGGTGCTGCAGGGCGGCGGCGCGCTCGGGGCCTACCAGGCCGGCGTCTACGAAGGCTTGCACGAGGCCGGGATCCGGCCGAACTGGCTGGCCGGCATCTCGATCGGCGCGCTCAACGCCGCGATCATCGCGGGCTCCCCGGAAGACGAGCGCGTGGCACGGCTGCGCGAGTTCTGGGAGACGATCTGCGCAACCCCGGTGGAATGGCCTGCCGGCGAGGGACTGGCCGGTGCGCTACCGTTCGCGTTCGACTTCAACTCCCTGCACAACACGCTTGCCGCAATGCGCGCGCTGTTCCAAGGCCAGCCCGGCTTCTTCAGGCCGCGCTTCCCCTCGCCCCTGTGGTCGCCCTTCTCGGGCGACGCGTCGACCAGCTTCTATGACACGGCGCCGTTGCAACGGACGCTGGAACAGCTCGTCGATTTCGACCGGCTGAACTCGGGCGAAGTGCGTGTCAGCGTCGGCGCGGTCAACGTCCGCACCGGCAATCTCACCTATTTCGACACAGCCGAGCGGCGGCTCGGTCCGAAACACTTCATGGCTTCGGGCGCGCTGCCGCCCGGATTTCCCGCCGTCGAAATCGACTCCGAGCACTACTGGGATGGTGGCGTGGTCTCCAACACGCCTCTCTCTCGCGTCCTGTCGGGCGATGCGAAAGACACGCTGACGTTCCAGATCGATCTCTGGTCGGCGCGGGGCCGCGTGCCGCACGACATGATGGAGGTGTCGAGCCGGCAGAAGGACATTCAGTATTCCAGTCGTACCCGCGCCGTCACCGACCAGGCGCTACGGATGCAGGAGATGCGGCAGGCGCTGCAGCGGACGATCGACAGATTGCCGGACGCCGCAAGAAACGATCCCGAAATGCGCGCCATCGCCGAGCTCGCCCGTCACCGCTCCCACAACATCATCCACCTGATCTACCAGTCCAAGCTCCACGAAGGTCACTCCAAGGATTACGAGTTCGGACCGAAAGCGATGCGCGCGCACTGGCAAAGTGGACGGGACGACATCCGCCGCACGTTGGCCGACGGACGGCGCCTCGAGCCGCCGCCTTCCGAACTCGGCATCGTCACCTACGACATTCACCGCCGCGATTGACCTCGCCGGCAACCATCATCGAAAGGAGTTTTTCATGTTGAAAGGCAAAGTAGCGATCGTCACCGGATCGACCAGCGGCATTGGCCTCGGGATCGCAAGAGAGCTGACCAGGCTCGGCGCCGATATCGTCCTGAACGGTTTTGGAGATCCGGGAGAGATCGAGAAGATCCGCAGCGGCATCGAACACGAGGACGGCGTCCGCGTCGCGTATGACGGCGCCGACATGTCGGATGGCAATGCCGTGCGCGGAATGATCGCGGCAGCCATCGAGAACTTCGGACGGCTCGACATCCTCGTCAACAATGCCGGCATCCAGTTCACCGCACCGGTCGAGGAGTTTCCGCCCGCCAAGTGGAAGGCCATTCTCGACATCAACCTGTCGGCCGCATTTCACGGCATCGCTTCGGCCGTGCCCCAGATGAAAAAGCAGCGATGGGGTCGCATCGTCAACATCGCTTCCACGCATGGTCTCGTCGCATCCACCCACAAGGCAGCCTATGTCGCGGCCAAGCATGGCCTCGTCGGCCTCACCAAGGTGGTAGGCCTCGAAACCGCCGGCAGCGGCGTCACTTGCAACGCGGTCTGTCCCGGCTGGGTGCGCACGCCGCTCGTGGAGAAACAGATTAGCGACATCGCGGCGGAGAAAGGCATCAGCCAGAAGCAAGCGGCCGAAGAGCTTCTCTCCGAAAAACAGCCATCGCTGGACTTCGCCTCCCCTAAGCAGATCGGTGGCACCGTCGCCTTCTTGTGCTCGGCCGCGGCCGACCAGATCACGGGGACGACGATCTCCGTCGATGGCGGCTGGACCGCGCAATGAGCGCGTGACGAGCCTCTAACTCACCAAGCGATGACGGCCGCGCTCTCGCTGGCGGCGCGGCCTGCTCAACCAGGACCGGCCAGAGTCAACACCAACCAAGTGCCTCAACCTTGAAACAGGAGACCAACATGAATCTGCACAACACCTCATATCCCGTGTCATCGGGACCTGAAGAGCTCGTTCCGTCGCGCTACGCACTGAAGATCGGCGAGATCGACGTGCTGGTGGTCAGCGACGGCGTGCTGCCGCTGCCGACCAAGATGCTCGCGCACAACGCCGACCCGGCGGTGCGGGCGACCTGGCTGCACGACATGTTCCTGCCGCAGGACGCTTTCGACTGGGCGCTGAACGCCGTCATGGTTCGCAGCGGCGGCAAGACCATCCTCATCGACGCCGGACTGGGTTCGGATCCGAACCTGAACTTGCCGCGCGCCGGGCAGTTGATCAGGCGACTGGCGGCCGCCGGCATCGATCTTTCGGCGGTGACCGATCTGGTGCTGACTCATCTGCACATGGACCACATTGGCGGCCTGCTGGTCGAGGGGGTGAAGCAGCAGCTGCGCAAGGACCTGCGGATCCACGTCGCGGCCGCCGAGGTCAAGTTCTGGGAAAAGCCGGATTTCTCCCGCACTGCCATGCCGGAAGGCTTTCCGGACGCGCTTCGATCGACCGCCAAGCATTTCCTGAAGGAGTACGGCAGTCAGCTGAGGCTGTTCGATGACGAGCACGAGATTGCACCTGGCGTCATCGCCCGTCGCACCGGCGGTCACACCCCCGGACATAGCGTGGTTCGCATGGCGTCCGGCGATGATGCGCTGACATTCGCCGGCGACGCCGTGTTTGCCGTCGGGTTCGAGCAACCCGACTGGTTTAACGGGTTCGAACACGACCCCGAGGAGGCCGCGCGCGTTCGCATCCGTCTGTTGCGACAGCTTGCCGAGACCGGGGAAATGCTGGTGGCCACGCACCTGCCGTTCCCGTCCGTGGGCCGGGTGGCAGCCGACGGCGACGCCTTCCGTTGGGTGCCGGTGTTCTGGGACTACTGACCGCTTGCCGGGTTGGAGCTGAAGCAGGGCGCGGACTCGACAAGTCCGCGCCCTTGAAAATAGGATCAAACATCGACCCTCGCGGTTATCGCCCCGCTGAGACGGCTGGAACCGGTCGGCGGCGCCAGCCAGCATTGCGTCGCGTGCAGCGCAGGCGGCTCCTCGTCTGCGTTCGTGCGCGCGCGAGATCGAGCGAGGCGACATGGCGATCGCGGCATTCAGGATGATCACTCTCGTGGCGGTTGCCGCCATGATCGGCCCATCCGTGCAGGCCCGCGACGACGGTCGCTACGCGAACTCGCCCCTCAAGGGCTGGTTCGAGAGCCTGCGCAGCAAGGGCGGCGGTCCCTGCTGTGCCGATGCCGATGGCACGGCGCTGGACGATGTCGACTGGGACACCAGCAACGGACATTATCGCGTGAGACTCCTGGGCGACTGGATCGAGGTGCCCGACGACGCCGTGATCACCGAGCCAAACCGCGTCGGCCGCACCATGGTCTGGCCGTATTACGTCAACGGCCGCGCCATGATCCGCTGCTTCATGCCCGGCAGCATGATTTGAGGTCTCAACCTTCGTCCCGTCTCGGCGCAGCATGCGATGATGCGCCGTCAAACCGGCCGGCGCGGGCTCACTTGACCTGCTTGGCCGCGTGGATCTCGACGAACTCGGAGTCGGGATGGGCGACGATGGTGGCGAACATGATGCCGCTGATGATGAGCGACCAGGCGGTGTCCCAATAAATCCAAAACACGTGCCAGCCTCCGTTTCGATCTGCTCCGCCGCGGGATCAGGGTAACGGCAAGACGAGGCTGCCGTTCCCGGTGCGAGTGCAGCGCGGGCGAGATGCTATTTTGGTTTGGTCGGCGCGGAGTTGGGATCGGTTTGGCCGGTGTGGCGCTTTGCCACGACGTCCTCATCGCGCTCGCCCTGACGCGGGCGCGGCGGCGACTTGGGCTGGCCGGCCTGACCGCCATGCTTGCCGCCCATGTCGGGCTTACCTTCGAGATCGTTTTCACGGGGCATGCCGGTTCAATGCGCTCGCGCGGCATTGGTTCGGTTCGCCTGTGAACGAGTTCATAGGATCGCCGCGATTTGCAGTGCACGATCGCCAGGCCCGCTCCCCGGGAGCATTCTCTTCATATGACTGACGGATTCGGCCTGATGCGGAAACGACTCGTCGCCTGGACGATCCTGACCTGCGCGCTGCTCGCGGTCACCGTGTGGACCGTGCTCGGGCCGCCCCACACCCGGCCCGGGCTCCATCTGCCCTCGCGCACAGCGGCCATACGGTAGACCTCCACCGATACCATTTCGGCATCGATCGATCCCCATTGGAGTTTGGCGCGGCGGGGCGGCTGCCGCTATCCTCGCCGGCAAAACGACAAATGCCGCACCGGCATCCAGGAGGACCCCATGTTGAGATCGACCCGACGCATCAGATCCGGCGTACCCCGCGCCGCGATCGCCACCACGCTTGCTTTCCTCACTCTCATTTCTGGAGTCCGCGCCGGCATGGCCGAGACGTTCGCCTATGTCGGCAATGCCGACAGTAACGACATCAGCGTGTTCAAGATGGCCGAGAGCGGCGAGATGACGCCCGTGCAGACGGCCGGCTTCACCGGCGTCGAAAAGCCCGGCTCCTCGACGCCGCTCGCGATCACGCCCGACCATCGCGTGCTGATCGCCGGTGTCCGCTCGCAGCCGTTTCTCGCGGTGAGCTTTGCGATCGATCCGAAGACCGGCCAGCTCAGCCATATCGGCAACGGCCCGCTCGCCGACAGCATGGCCTACATCGCCATCGACCGCGGCGGCAAATTCCTGTTCAGCGCCTCCTATGGCGGCAACAAGGTCGCGCTGAATCCGCTGCTCGCCAACGGCGTCGCAGGCGAACCGAAGCAGGTGATCCCGACCGGGCTGAACGCGCACGCCTTCCTGCCCTCGCCCGACAACCGCTTCGCGTTCGCGACCAATCTCGGCTCCGACCAGATCCTGGCCTTCACGTTCGATGCCACGACCGGCACGCTCACGCCGAGCGATCCGCCGGCCCACAAGGTGCCGGAGAAATCGGGACCCCGGCATTTCGTGTTCCACCCCAACGGCAAGTTCGTCTATCTCCTGCACGAGCTAAACGGCAACGTCGCGGCGTTCGCCTATGAGGCCAAGGGCGGCGCATGGGACGAGATCCAGCGCACCAGCGCGCTGCCCGAAGGATTTACCGGAAAGCCCTGGGCAGCCGACATCCAAATCACCCCCGACGGCCGTTTCCTCTACGCCTCCGAGCGCACCACCAGCACGCTCACCGCCTACAAGGTCGATGCAACCACCGGCAAGCTGACCACCATCGGCAGCGTGCCGACCGAGAAGCAGCCACGCGGCTTCCATATCGATCCCGGCGGGCGCTACCTTGCCGCCGTGGGCGAGCTCTCCGACAGCATGACGGTCTATGCCATCGACCAGAGCAGCGGGGTGCTGACCAAGCTGAAATCCTACGCCACCGGCAAGAAGCCGAACTGGGTGGAGTTTTTGAGCCTGCCGTGAGCGGGCGCTGGTACCTCCTCGTCGTCATGGCCGGGCTTGTCCCGGCCATCCACGCCTAGCTACGCGGCACAAAGAACGTGGATGCCCGGACAAGCCCGGGCATGACGCGTTTGTTGGGCGGCCGACGAACCTCTTTGCTTGTGCGGCGACTAATTCAACGGGCGGCATCGCGCCGCCCGTGCTGCTGCGGCATTCTGATCCGGCCGGCCCTGACGTGCCCTTGGCTCGCAGCGATCGCTTCTGCTAACGATGAGACCGTCAAGGCCCCAACCGGAATGACCCATGCGATCATTGCCTGCGCGTTCTGTTTCCAGACATCTCGTTGCGCTCGCCGGACTGCTGTTGCTGTCGGCCCAGCCCGCTGCCGCCGCCGATGACGACGCGCCCAAGGGGCCGGCGGTCACGGTGCTGAAGGTCGCAAAATCCTGTTTCTCCGACATCGTCGAGGGCACCGGCACCATCATCGCGCGCGAGGCAAGCTCGGTGCGGCCGGAGCGGCCCGGCCTGAAGGTGACAGAGGTGCTGGCGGAAGCCGGCGACACCACCACCGCAGGCCAGGTGCTGGCGCGGCTGGCACTGCCCGAGGGCGGCACGCTTCAGGTCACCGCCCCCGTGGCAGGCGTGATCGCGACGTCGACCGCGCAGATCGGCAACCTCGCCTCCGCCAAGGGCGAGGCGCTGTTCACGATCGTGGCGCGCAGCGAGTACGATCTCGTCGCCCTCGTCGCGACCAGCGATATGCGCAAGCTCGCGGTCAACCAGGTGGCGACCGTGCGCATCGCCGGCGCCGGCGATATCGACGGCAAGGTGCGCCGCATCGGCCCGACGGTCGAGCCGAACATCCAGCAGGGCATGGTCTATATCGGCATCTCCTCGCAGAAGCGGCTGTTGCTGAATGCGAGCGGGCGCGCACTGATCAAGTCGGGCCAGAGCTGCAACGTCGCGGTGCCGCTGACCTCGGTGCAGTATTCCTCCGCCGGCACCGTCGTGCAGGTGATCCGCCGCAACCGCGTCGAGACCAAGCGCGTCGAGGTCGGACTGATGTCGGGCGGCAATATCGAGATTCGCGACGGCCTCAACGAGGGCGATATCGTCGTCGCCCGCGCCGGCGCGCTGCTGCGCGAAGGAGATCCGGTGCGCACGGTGATGGCCACGGAAGCGGCGAAGTAGGATTGCTCGTGTCCCGGACGCGCTGCAGCGTGTGACGCTGCCGCGCAGAGCCGGACCCATCTCTCGTCCAAGCGATAAGCTTAAAAACTAGGCCCCGGCTCTGCGTCGCATCATTGCATGATGCGCCGCGTCCGGGGCACGAGACTTCGCAGAACCTAAGAAAAACTAGCCGCCGGCTTCGCCGAAATGGACGTCCTCGAGCAGCGAGGAGGAGACGGTCGGGACCTGGTCGCCTTCGCTGGCGCGGGAGATGGCAAGGCGGGTCTTGTTGAAGACGCTCTCGGCGCTGCCCTGCGTATTGAGGTTGTTGAGGAACTCGCTGACCAGCACGCTGTGCTCGCCCTTGCCGTCGTCGACGACCTTGCCCGGCGAAGCCGAGGAGAGGATCAGCGCATTGTCCGTCGCGCTGATCGGCGCGAGGCCGTGGCTGTAGGAGCGGAAGCGGCGCTCATAGGGATTGCGGCGGGAGGCGTCGACCACGACGAGCTTGGCCTTGGCGCCCTGCTCCTTCATCATGTCGAGCACGCCCTCGATGGAGACGCCGTGACGGCGGACGTCGCTTTCCTTCCAGATCACGGCATCGACCGGCAGCATGTAGCTCTCGCGGCCGGCCTGCACGCCGTAGCCGCCGAAGAACAGCATGACGACGGTGTCGGGCTTGATCCGGGACTTCAGGCGATTGACGGCGCGGACCATGTCGTCCTTGGTCGCGTCTTCCACCATGTCGACGTCAAAACCGTTCTTGCGCAGCGACGAGGACAGCGCGCGGGCGTCGTTGATCGACTGCGTCAGCGGCGCGCTGGCGTCGGGGTAATGTCCATTGCCGATGACGAGGGCGAGACGCGAGGCTTGGCCGATCGAGCCGGTGACCTGGTCGGTCGAGACGGCCTTGGCGGCATCGAGCGCCCGCATGTTGAGGGCAGCATGGGCGCCGATCACGAGCGAGACCGTGCCGATGAGGGCTGCGGCCACCGCGATCGTGCGTCGGGAAATGTCGAGCTGCGTTACATTCATCTCGCGTCATTCCTGTCAGTGCCAAAGACCAGCCAAACACGCGCACACTGTTTGAGTAGCGCGATAGCGTCTTTGGGTTTGAGGGATTGGCCGGGGGTGTGCCCCCGAATTGCGCGCAATTTGCGGCGCCGCACCAAACAAAGCCTTAACCGGATATCGCCTCCCCCGCAATAGATCGCCGAAAATTTGAGCTAAGTCTCTGGAAACATGAGCTAATTTTTACTGCCCAATGTGTGATTTTTTTGCGTCCCCGTAGCCTTCCGGAGCCTGATTATGCAGGCTTCGTGCCGGCTTTTTCTGTGACCCTCATCACATTTGTATTTCCTGCGAATCGGGGTAGCTTTTCAACGACTTGCAGGGGGTGGCGCGCGGCTGGGAGCGCGCCGGCCGGCCCCCCGGCCAATTCCCGCGACCAGGTTATTTCATGAGCTTTCAATATTTTGCCGGCGCCGCCTGCCGGGCGCTGACGGCGCGGAAGGACGGCCCCTCGCTTTACGACGTCTGCGATCCCGTACTGTCTGTTGCGGCCAGCGGCGATCCGCATCTGCCTAAGTTCTACAAGACCGCGCTCGGCAATCCCGCATTGCGGGTGCTGCTCCGCCGGGCCGGGCTGCCCGAGCTGCGCGACGAAGGCAAACTGGCCCGGCTGCGCCAGGCCCTAGTGCGCGCCCGCGACGAGGCCGAGCCCAATTGGGCGGCGGTCGGCCAGCCCGTCGCCGATCTCGTCGACAGCATCGCGCTGGATCATCCCAAGCCGCCGCCGGCCATGTTCACCGGCGCCATGCCGCAACAATCGCAGATCGACGGCGTGATCCGCGACTGCGCGCAGCATCTGCTGGGCTCGTACCGCAAAAATGGCTTTCTGCCGACCTACGCCGCGTTCAACCTGATCGGCGATCCCGATTTCCGCGGCCGAGAGCTGACCATGGCGCTCACGGGTCTCAACGCGCGCGGCTACAAGAACTCCTCGCTGCTGTTCAACCTCGCCCGTGTCTTCATCGCGCGATCTCCGGCGCGCGCAGTCGTCAATCCGCCCTGGCGAGGGGTTGCCGAACCGATGTGGGAGCCGGTGCAGATCCGCCACCGCTCGGCCTATTACGACGCGTTCTTCATCGAGGCGCTGTTGAGCTACGTTGAGACCGGTCTCGCCTCGCTCTCCGACAAGATGGCGGCGGAGCGCGCGGTTGCCGATATGGTCGATTTCTGCGTCAACATCAGCCGCGAAGAGGTCGAGGGCATCGACGGGGCGCGGTTCAACGTCATCACCGCGCTCGCGCCGGCACCGCATCCGCGCTTCTCACGCTACTTCGCCCAGATCAAGCAGGACCTCGGCTTCGGCGTCTACGTGCCGGATTGCGACACCACGGCGTGCTCGATCTCCGCGGCGACGCAGGCCGGCTGCACCGATCCGATCCTCGACCAGCCGCTGCTGGATTTCTATGCCGGCTATCAGGTGCGCGCCGGCGTCAACGAGCCGCGCGTGACCGTGCCGATCAACGACAATATCGATTACGAGGGCGGGGTTGCGACCTGGATCGACAATCTCAAGGGCGAGCGGCCCTATGGCAATGATCTCGATCCGACGCTCAATCTCGACATTCTCGAGGTCAGCTTTCGCAACCTCGCGCGCTGGAAAGTATTGGAGACGCCGGCGCGGCTCGCCACCGTGCATCGCATCCTCGGCTTCCAGAAGCGGCTGGCGGCGAGCGGCGCCTTCGCCAATCCGCGCTCGCATATCTACTATTTGCCTGAGCTTTACAGCGCCTATTTCGGTCGCTGCTATGCTGCCTTCCTGGCGCTGCCGCTGGCGGCGCAGGCGATCATCGATCCCGACGGCGATTTCGATTTCATCCGCCACCGCGTGCTCTCCTACGTCAAGGGCGAGTTGATGGCCGCCGAAATGAACGTGTTCGACGCAGCGCTCGCCCTGATCGCGCTCGGCCATCTCGGCGCCGACCCGCGCGCCTTTGCGCCGGCGCTGAACGTGATCGTCGCGAGCGTCGGCGAAGGCGGCCGCCGCGGCCCGTTCCGCGCCTATGAGTGGAACAAGATGAAGACGCCGACGCGGATCCTGGTGGGCGGTCCGGAGGTCACGTCGGCGTTCGTGCTGATGGCGCTGGCGGTGGCCGAGCGGGCGATGGCGCGGGGACGAGGTCGCGCAGGGTGGGTTAGCGAAGCGTAACCCACCACTTCTGCCGCCGTGGAGACGAAAGAGGTGGGTTACGCCTTCGGCTAACCCACCCCTACTAAACTTCGCCCGATGACAGGAAGTTGAAAGCCCAATTGCCAGGCATATGCTGGCCGAGCGGACAAAAGCCGACCACAATTGCGAGGTCTATCGCAGTTTTCATCACACGCGGGCCGGCATGTTGCGAAAACCCCTGATTGCGCTGTCATTGCTTGGCTTCTCCTTGTCCGGCTTGCCATCGCCGGCGCGGGCCGCCGACATCACCGGCACAGCGAAGGTCCGCGCCGGCGACGCGGTGGTGATCGGCAACACGCGGATCAGGCTCGGCGGCATCGACGCCCCCGCGGTCGACCAGCTCTGCCTCAACAACAAGGGCGAGCGCTGGACCTGCGGCATCGCGGCCCGCGACGAGCTCGCCAAATACGCCGACGGCAAGACCTGGGTCTGCCATGCGCGGTCGATCGACCGGCGCGGCCGCACCGTGGCGCGCTGCGACGTCGGCGGCGAGGATATCCAGAAATGGCTGGTGCGCGCAGGCTGGGCGCTGGCCTACACCCGCGTCTCGCGCGACTACGAAGCCGATGATGCCGCCGCGCGGGAGGCAAAAGCCGGCATGTGGCAAGGCGCCTTCATCGCGCCCTGGGACTGGCGCGAGCGCAACAAGAAGACCACCATCCTCGGCGCCACCAAGCCGCCCGATGGCGCACATGCGATCCTGCTCGCTTCGGCTTCGGGCCCGGTCGCGCCCTCGCCGGACTGCACCATCAAGGGCAACGTCAACAGCGCCGGCGAGTGCATCTATCACCGGCCGACCAGCCGCTGGTATGCGCAGATCAAGATGAAGATCAGCAAGGGCACGCGCTGGTTCTGCTCGGTGGAGGAAGCCGAGGATGCGGGCTGCCGCGAGACTAAGAGATAACCCACGTCAGACCTGCGTTTTCCGGCCTTTTCTTGCACCGCGGCGCCGCGTAAAAGTGTGAATCAGCGACCCACCATCCTATTCTCAGGCAACAAGGACCAACAGCAATGACCGTTCGCGCGGGCCGGGAATTTCTGGCCATCCCCGGGCCCACCAATATGCCCGACGAGGTGCTGCGGGCGATGCATCGTCCGGCGATCGACATCTACTCCAAACAGATGACCGATCTGACCGAGAGCCTGCTCAGTGACATCTCGAAACTGTTTGCCACCAAGGGCAAGTCCTACATCTACATCGCCAACGGTCACGGCGCCTGGGAAGCAGCATTGAGCAACGTGCTGTCGCGCGGCGACAAGGTGCTGGTGCTCGAAAGCGGACGGTTCGCGATCGGCTGGGGCCATGCCGCGGCGCTGATGGGTGCCGAGGTCGAGGTGCTCAAGGGCGACTGGCGCCGCGCAGTGCGGCCGCACGAGGTCGAGGAGCGCCTGCGCCGCGACAAGGAGCACACCATCAAGGCCGTCGTCGTCGTCCAGGTCGACACCGCCTCAGGCGTGCAGAACGACATCGAGGCGATCGGCAAGGCGATCAAGGCCAGCGGCCATCCGGCGCTGTACATGGTCGACACTGTG
Organism: Bradyrhizobium sp. 17; assembly: GCF_023073515.1. Lineage (NCBI taxonomy): Bacteria > Pseudomonadati > Pseudomonadota > Alphaproteobacteria > Hyphomicrobiales > Nitrobacteraceae > Bradyrhizobium > Bradyrhizobium sp. 17. The sequence continues at coordinate 43,950 of NZ_JADPJQ010000040.1, forward strand.
GCCTCGCTCGGCTGCATGCCGTTCGAGATGGACAAATGGGGCATCGACGTCGCGATGTCGGGCTCGCAAAAGGGCCTGATGACGCCGCCCGGCCTCGGCTTCGTCGCGGCCAACGCGCGCGCGCGCGAGGTGCAGAAGACCGCCAACATGAGCACGCCCTATTGGAGCTGGAGCGAGCGCGAGGGCAGCGAGCACTATCGCAAATATGCCGGCACCGCGCCGGTGCATCTGCTGTTCGCGCTGCGCCAGGCCATTGACCTGCTGCACGAGGAAGGACTGGAGAACGCCTTCCGACGTCACAGCCTGCTCGGCGAGGCCGCACGCCGCGCGGTCGGCGCGTGGTCGGAAGGCCAGGTGCTCGGCTTCAACGTCGCCGAAGCCAGCGAACGCTCCAACACCGTGACCACGGTGACCATGAGCAACGGCCACGATCCGGCAATCCTGCAACGCTATTGCAAGGAGAAGTGCGGCGTCGTGCTCGGCACCGGCATCGGCGATCTCTCGGGACAAGCCTTCCGCATCGCCCATATGGGCCACGTCAACGCCCCGATGCTGCTCGGCACGTTGGGCGTGATCGAGATCGGGCTGAACGCGCTGAAGATCCCGCACGGCAAAGGCGGGCTCGAAGCGGCGGTTGCCTATCTCGGCGAAGAGGTGGCGGTGTAAGCCTCTTTTTTCCTTCTCCCCTTGTGGGAGAAGGTGGCGCGAAGCGCCGGATGAGGGGTTGTCTCCGCAATCGCAACTGCCGGACTCGCGGATAGATACCCCTCACCCGTCTCGCCGCTAACGCGGCGAGCCACCCTCTCCCACAAGGGGAGAGGGGAAGTCAGCGCGGGAACCGATACGCCGCGACCTGCGCCTTCAACGCGTCCAGCGAGGCAAGTGGCGCCGTCGGATCGACCCGATACTCCCCACGCGCCAGCCACGACAGCACCTTCGCATCGATCACCGGCGAATGGTGGATGACGTCGCCGTAATTGTCGAGGTCGTGCGTCACGTCCTTGATCGCCCGGAAATCGTACAGATGCACATTGGGAAGCTGCGTCAGGCGCTGCGCAATGACGGCCGTGAGGTCCGTGACGATTTTCAGCGTCGCAGGCGAAGCGTCGCGCATCGCGACGAATTGCAGGATCGAATAGGGCGGGAAGTAGATGTCGAAGGTCACGTCCGGATGGCGCGCGATCAGGCCGACGGCGTCACGCTCGAAATGCCGGACCATCGCGTCGTAACGATAGCCTTCGCCGAGAAAACGGCTGCGCACGGGATCGGTGATATAGGCGAAAGCCGCGAGCGTCCTTTTCGCATTATAGGCGCGCGCGACGTCGATATCGCGCGGCAACGCATAAATGTCGTCGACGTCTTCAAGCGCAAACTTGACGGGCAGAAAAGGCGCCGCCCGGGTCAGCGGCTCCCGCAGCGGCGGAACCGACCGCAGCAATGCGAACAGGGATTCCTTCGCCATCGCCGCACTGAACAGATAGGACGCGATCCCCTTTGCCGTCCCGCGATAGAGATCGGCAGCGAGATAAGGATCGGTCTCGATGTCGGCAGCATCGACAAAGATAAAGTCGTCCATCGCCCAGATCACGCGCTTCGCGCCGCGGTCGATGGCCTGCTCGAGCACAAAGCCCTGCTGACACGAATTGGAGCCGGTCATCGCCAGCTTGAGCGAGTGCACGCCGAGGGCATGGTCGATGTCGCTCTGGCGGAAATGGATCGCGAGCGAGGTGCCCATGAACGCGGTATCGAACGACTGGCTGCGGATCAGCCCGGCATTCTGCACGCGCGTGTCATCGGAATAGAACGGCGCGACGAGACGCGAAGGCCGAAACAGTTGCAGGGGATCGATGACATAGGTGAGCGCAGCCGCGCCCAGCACGCACGCGATGCTCGCGAGGAGAAGACGCCCTGGATTTGTGAACGCGCCGCGCATCAGAACCGGAAATAGATGAATTCGCTGTGGCTCTGGATACCCAAAATCCCGAACGCAAGCACCAGCGACGCACCATAGAGGACCAGCGGCCGCATCCGTCCGGACATCAGGCCGTCGCCGACCCTGCGATTGGCGTGGTCGTACCCCATGAGTCCTTGCGTGTTCGGCGCCAGCCACACCAGCGCGGCATAGATCGTGACCATCACCGACGCCGCAATCTCCTCGCGGCCGAACACGATGTTGGAGGGATCGGCCATCGCATTCACAATCCGCATTGCCCAATCGACCCGTTCGGCACGGAAGAAGACCCAGGCGACAACGACGGCGAGGAATGTCAGCACGGCTCCGGCGACACGCGTCGGGTGCGCGAGCCACTTCGGAACATTCGGCACCAGCGCGTTGAAAGCGTGATTGATACAGAGATAGGCGCCATGCAGGGCGCCCCAAATGACAAAAGTCCAGGCCGCGCCATGCCAGAGCCCGCCGAGCAGCATCGTGAGCAGCAAGTTGATGTAGCGCAGCACGCGCCCGCGCCTGTTGCCCCCGAGCGGGATGTAGAGATAGTCGCGCAGGAAGTGCGACAGCGTCATGTGCCAGCGGCGCCAGAACTCGACGATGCTGGTGGCCTTGTAGGGCGAGTTGAAATTGACCGGCAGGAAGATGCCGAACATCAGCGATATCCCGATCGCCATGTCGGAATAGCCGGAAAAGTCGAAATAGAGCTGGAACGTGTAGGCGAGTGCACCGAGCCAGGCCTGATCAAAACTCGGCGCGCGCGCATCGAAGGCGAGCGCGACCAGCGGCTGGATGCCGTCGGCAAGGCAGGTCTTCTTGAACAGGCCGATTGCGAAGATGATGAGGCCGCACAGGATCAGATGCGCATGCGGATGCTTGGTTTCCTCCCGCTCGAATTGCGGGATCATGTCCTTGTGGTGAAGGATTGGCCCCGCGATCAGATGCGGAAAGTAGGTCACGAACAGCGCATAGTGTGGCAGCGCGTAGGCCGCGACCTGCCCGCGCCAGGCGTCAACCAGGAACGCGATCTGGGTGAACGTGTAGAAGGAGATGCCGACCGGCAGCAGGATGTGGACCGCAAAGTGCGTGCCGGCCAGCGCGTTGACGTTCTCGGTGACGAAGCCGGCATATTTGAAGATGCCAAGTACGAGAAGATCGCCGGCGACGCCGAGGGCCAGTGCCACCTTTCGTTGCGACGAAGTAAGCTTGGCCACGATGAGGAGGTGGCCTATGCCGTAGTTGAAGGCGATCGATAGCAGCAACAGGGCCACGAACTGCCAGTTGCCAATGGCATAGAAGGTGAGCGAGGCCGCCGCCAGCCAGATCACCGGGGCCAGATTGCTGCGCCGCCCGAGCCAGAAATAGCCAGCCAGCGCGGCCGGCAGGAACAGCAGGATGAACGGGTAGGAATTGAACAACATCAGGCTGGACCGGCGGCAGGACTAAAGACCCGGCCCCTAAAGCATACAAGCGGCCCGTCAACAACCCGGCGACGACGCCCGCAGCGACGCTGGCAATTCACGGAAGCGGGACGATATAAGGTGAAACACGCATCTGAATGAGGATCGAGTGACACAAGCCAAAACACCTTCCCTGCCCCCCCTCGCGCCGCGCCGGCCGCATTCCTTCACGCGACACGGGATCACCGTGACGGATGAATATGCCTGGTTGAAGGACGAGAAATGGCAGGAGGTGCTGCGCGACCCCGCGGTGCTCGATCCCGACATCCGCAAATATCTCGACGCAGAAAATGGCTACACCGAGAGCCTGCTCGGCCATACCGCGGCGCTCCAGAAAACGCTGGTGCGCGAGATGCGGGGGCGGATCAAGGAGGACGATTCCAGCGTGCCGTCGCCGGATGGTCCTTTCGCCTATTTCCGCAAATTCCGCGAGGGCGGTCAGCACGAGCTGTTCGGCCGTATGCCGCGCGACGGCGGCGAGGGCCACATCGTGCTCGACGGCGATGCGCTCGCCAAGGACCATGAATACTTCAAGTTCGGCGGCAGCCGGCACTCGAACGACCACAGGCTGCAGGCCTGGAGCGCCGACACCAAGGGCTCGGAGTATTTCTCCATCCGCGTGCGCGACTGGGCGACCGGCAAGGACCTCGACGACGTCGTCGAGGAGACCGACGGCGGCGTGGTCTGGAGCAAGGATGCGACGTCGTTCTTCTACGTGAAGCTCGACGACAACCACCGCCCGATGCAGGTGTGGCGGCATAAGCTCGGCACTGGGCAAGCCGACGACACGCTGGTCTACGAGGAGCAGGATTCCGGCTGGTTCACCCATCTGCAAGAGAGCACCAGTGGCCGCTTCTGCGTGATCGCGGGCGGCGACCACGAGACCTCCGAGCAGCGGCTGATCGACCTCGCCCACCCCGACGCACCGCCGCGCCTGGTCGCGGCACGCAAGGAAGGCGTGCAATATTCGCTGGCCGACCGTGGCGACGAACTCTTCATCCTAACCAACGCCGACCATGCCATCGACTTCAAGATCGTCACCGCGCCGCTCGCCTCACCCGAGCGCAAGAACTGGCGCGATCTGATCCCGTATCGCCCGGGCATCTACATCATCGACCTCGATCTCTATGCCGGCCACATGGTGCGGCTGGAGCGCGCCAACGCGCTGCCGTCCATCGTGATCCGCGACCTCGCCTCGAACGAGGAGCACGCGATCGCGTTCGACGAAGCGGCCTATTCGCTGGATACGATGGGCTCCTACGAATTCGAGACGACCAATTTGCGCTTCGCCTATTCGTCGATGACGACGCCGTCGGAAGTCTACGATTACGACATGGTCAAGCGCACGCGCACCCTTCGCAAGCGGCAGGAGATCCCGTCCGGCCACAATGCGAGCGACTACGTCACCACCCGCATCATGGCGAAAGCGCATGACGGCGCCGAGGTGCCGGTCTCGATCCTCCATCGCCGCGGACTCACGCTCGACGGCGCGGCGCCGCTGCTGCTCTACGGCTACGGCTCCTACGGCATGGCGATGCCGGCTTCGTTCAGCGCCAACCGCCTGTCGCTGGTCGACCGTGGCTTCGTCTATGCCATCGCCCATATCCGCGGCGGCGCCGACAAGGGCTGGGGCTGGTACCTCGACGGCAAGCGCGAGAAGAAGACCAATTCGTTCGACGATTTTGCCGCCAGCGCACGCGCGCTGATCGATGCGAAGTACACCAGTGCAAAGCGCATTGTCGGCCACGGCGGTTCGGCCGGCGGCATGCTGATGGGCGCGGTGGCGAACCGCGCCGGCGAATTGTTCGCCGGCGTCGTCGCCGAAGTGCCGTTCGTCGACGTGCTCAACACGATGCTCGACGACACGCTGCCGCTGACGCCGCCGGAATGGCCGGAATGGGGCAACCCGATCGAGAGCGAGAAGGATTTCCGCACCATCCTGTCCTATTCGCCCTACGACAATGTCGCGGCGAAAGACTATCCCGCGATCCTGGCGATGGGCGGGTTGACCGATCCGCGCGTCACCTATTGGGAGCCCGCCAAATGGATCGCGCGCCTGCGCGCGACCATGAGCGGCGGCGGCCCGGTCCTGCTCCGCACCAACATGGGCGCCGGCCACGGCGGCGCATCGGGACGCTTCAACCGGCTCGATGAAGTCGCGATCGTCTATGCGTTCGCGCTGTGGGCGGCGGGGATGGCGGAGGCGTGACTTCGTAGCCCGGATGGAGCGCAGCGAAATCCGGGATTAGTGCAGACGACATCACAGCCCCGGATTGCGCTGCGCTCCATCCGGGCTACGGCCTCGAGAGAGGCGAAGCCTCACACGGCCCCATGCGCCTCCACATACAGCGCATACACCGAGTGGCTGCTTGCCATATACAGGCGATTGTTCTTCGGCCCGCCGAAGCAGAGATTGGCGCAGCGTTCGGGCAGCTTGATGAAGGCGAGCGGCTTGCCCTCTGCGTTGAACACCATCACGCCGTCGAGATCCTCCGACTTGGCCTTGAGCTGATAAACCTTGCGGCCGGCGATGTCGGTCGGCTCGGATTGCAGCGCACCGTTGGAGCCCCAGCCGCACCAGAGATTGCCGTCGCGGTCGACGCGAAAACCGTCGAGCGAGGCCTGGTCAGCCGCGTCGATCAGCTTGGTCTTGCCGCTGAGCGAACCGTCGTCACCGACACTATAGCTCCAGATGCTGCGGTTGGGCGTACCTTTCCACTCGACCACGTAGAGCTTCTTCTCGTCAGGCGAAAAGGCGAGGCCGTTCGGATTGACGAGGTCGGTCAGCATAGCGCTGAGCTTGCCGTCCTTAGCGATGCGGTAGACGTTGGTGGTGGCTTGCTCGGCCTTTTCCTTCTTGCCCTCCCACTCGCCGTTGATGCCGAACAGCGGGTCGGTGAACCAGATGCTGTCGTCGGACTTCACCACGATGTCGTTCGGCGCGTTCAGCCGCTTGCCCTCGAACTTCTCGGCCAGCACGGTGATCTTGCCGTCCTTCTCGGTGCGGGTGATGCGGCGGGTCACCGAGTGCTCGCAGCTGACGAGGCGACCCTGGCGGTCGCGCGCGTTGCCGTTGGCGTAGTTCGCGTTGGCGCGGAACACGCTGGTCTGCCCGGTCTTCTCGTCGAACTTCATGATCCGGTTGTTGGGAATGTCCGAGAACAGCAGATAGCCGCCTTCGGGAAAATAGGCGGGGCCTTCCGCCCAGCGCATGCCGGTTGCGACCTGCTCGAGCGTCGAGGAATAGAGCCGGTACTTTCCAAAACTGGGATCGAGGATTTGAACGGCGGGATCGGGGTAGCGCTGGTTCGGCGCGAACGGAAACGACTGGGCACCGGCGGCGTGGGCGAGGAGCGCGGAGGTGGCCGCAGCGCCGGCGCCGGCCAAGAGGTTGCGTCGCGTGAAATTCATGGAGTCCTCCCTGGGTGATTTAAGGCCGGCGCTTGCTGCGGCCGGCCTGTTTCTTGATATGCTTGGTGTCGGCGCGCGGCCTTTACCTTCCGTTCGCCTTCCGCCATGCGGCGAAGTCGGTCAGCGTCTGTGGGTCCGTTGCCGGATAGAGACCGAAAATGCCGCGGCCCTTGTTGACTTCCTCGGTGACGAAGTCCTCGAACGCGGTCATCTCGAAGGTCTCGTTGGCGATCTCCTCAGCGAGATGCGCAGGGATCACGATCACGCCGTCCCTGTCGCCGAGAATGACGTCGCCGGGAAACACCGGCGCATCCCCGCAGCCGATCGGCACGTTGATCTCGATGGCGTGATGCAGCGTCAGATTGGTCGGCGCGCTTGGGCGGTGGTGGTAGGCGGGGATACCGAGCTTGGCGATCTCGGCCGAGTCGCGAAAACCGCCATCGGTGACGACCCCGGCGACGCCGCGCTTCATCAAGCGCGTGACCAGGATTGCACCGGCGGACGCGGCGCGCGCGTCCTTGCGGCTGTCCATCACCAGCACGTGGCCCGCCGGGCAATCCTCGACTGCCTTGCGCTGCGGATGGGAGCGGTCCTTGAAAACCTCGATGGTGTTGAGATCCTCGCGCGCCGGCATATAACGCAGCGTGAAGGCTTCACCGACCATGGTCGGCTGGTCGGCACTGAGCGGGTGCACATCCTGGATCATCTGGATGCGCAGGCCCCGCTTGAACAACGCGGTTGCGACGGTGGCGGTGGAGACGGATTTGAGCTTGTTGCGGGTGGCCTCGGCAAGTTTGGTCATGTCACGCTCTCTAGTAAATCGAGGGCTCGCCGATCGGCGCGCCGAAATCGGTCTCGAGGAAGTCGAAGTCGCAGCCGTCATTGGCCTGCTTGATGTGCTTGGTGAACATCCAGCCATAGCCGCGCTCGAAGCGGCGCTCGGGCTGCTTCCAGGCGGCGCGACGCTTGTCGAGCTCGGCTTCCGACACGTCGAGATTGATGGTGCGGGTGGCGACGTCGAGCGTGATGCGGTCGCCGTTCCGCACCAGCGCGAGCGGTCCGCCGACATAGGATTCGGGGGCGACGTGCAGAATGCAGGCGCCGTAGCTGGTGCCGCTCATGCGCGCATCCGAGATTCGCACCATGTCGCGCACGCCCTGCTTCACGAGTTTTGTCGGGATCGGCAGCATGCCCCATTCCGGCATGCCCGGCCCGCCCTGCGGCCCGGCGTTGCGAAGGATGAGGATGTGGTCTTCGGTGACGTCGAGATCGGGATCGTCGACCGCCTTCTTCATCGAAGGGTAGTCGTCGAACACCAGCGCCGGCCCGGTGTGCTTGAGGAAGCGCGGCGCGCAGGCCGACGGCTTGATGACGCAGCCGTCGGGTGCGAGATTGCCCTTGAGCACCGCGAGGGCGCCTTCCTTGTAGATGGGATTGTCGATCGAGCGGATCACATCGTCATTGTGGACCTCGGCATGCGCGATATTCTCGCCCAGCGTCAGGCCGGTGACGGTGATGCAGTCGAGATGCAGATGCGGCTTGATCTGCCCCATCAGCGCCGGCAGGCCGCCGGCATAGAAGAAGTCCTCCATCAGATAGGCATCGCCGCTCGGCCGCACATTGGCGATGACGGGCACCTTGCGGCTCGCAATCTCGAAATCGTCGAGGCCGATGTCGAGACCGGCGCGGCGGGCCTGCGCGATCAGATGGATGATGGCGTTGGTCGAACAGCCCATCGCCATCGCCACTGCAATCGCGTTCTCGAACGCCTTGCGGGTCTGGATTGTCTTCGGCGTCAGATCTTCCCAGACCATCTCGACGATACGGCGCCCGCATTCCGAGGCCATGCGGATATGGTTGGCATCAGCGGCGGGAATCGAGGACGCGCCCGGCAGCGTCATGCCGATCGCCTCTGCAATCGCGGTCATGGTGGAAGCCGTGCCCATGGTCATGCAGGTGCCGTAGCTGCGCGCAATGCCGGCCTCGATGTCGAGCCAGTCCTTGTCGGAGATTTTTCCGGCGCGCCGCTCGTCCCAGTATTTCCAGCCGTCCGAGCCCGAGCCGAGCGTCTTGCCCTTCCAATTGCCGCGCAGCATCGGACCTGCCGGCAGATAGATCGCCGGGATGTTCATCGAGGTCGCACCCAGCAGCAGCGCCGGCGTGGTCTTGTCGCAGCCGCCCATCAGCACCACGCCGTCGACGGGATGGCTGCGCAACAGCTCCTCGGCGTCCATCGCCAGCAGATTGCGATAGAGCATGGTGGTCGGCTTGAGCAGCGATTCCGACAGCGACAGTGCCGGCAGCTCCAGCGGCAGGCCGCCGGCCATCAGGATGCCGCGCTTGACGTCGTCAACGCGCGACTTGAAGTGCATGTGGCAGGGCTGCGCGTCCGACCAGGTGTTGAGGATCGCGATGATCGGGCGGTCCTTCCACTCCTCCGGCGCGTAGCCCATCTGCATGGTGCGGGAGCGATGGCCGAACGAGCGGAGATCGTCGGGTGCGAACCAGCGCGCGCTGCGGAGCTGGTCGGGCGTTAGTTTCTTCTTGGTCATGATTGGGTGCCCCATTTCTGCACGGTGTTCCGCTCGATGGCGCGGAAGATCAGGTTTTCGACAAAAAGCCCGATGATGATCACCGTCAAGAGGCCGGCGAAGACCGCAGGTATGTCGAGCAGGTTGCGGTTTTCGAAGATGAACCAGCCGAGCCCGCCCTGCCCCGACGACACGCCGAACACCAGCTCGGCCGCGATCAGCGTGCGCCAGGCAAAGGCCCAGCCGATCTTGAGGCCGGTCAGGATCGAGCCGAACGCGGCGGGGATGAGGATTTTCGCCACGTACGGCAATCCCCGAAGGCCGTAATTGCGGCCGACCATGCGCAGCGTGTTGGACACGCTCTTGAAGCCCGAATGGGTGTTGAGCGCGACCGGCCACAGCACCGAATGGATCAGCACAAACACCAGACTGCCGTTGCCGAGACCGAACCAGATCAAAGCGAGCGGCAACAGCGCGATCGCCGGCAGCGGATTGAACATCGCCGTGACCGTCTCAAGGAAATCGGTGCCGATGCGGGTGGAGATCGCGAGCACGGTGAAGATCGCGGCGAGCGCGATGCCGGCTGAATAGCCCATGAACAGCACTTTTAGCGAAGCCCAGGCCCGCATGGGAATCGTGCCGTCCTTGACGCGATCGTAGAGCGTGAGGATCGTGTCGTGCAGCGTCGGAAACAGCAGGGGATTGTCGAGGGCGAGGCCGTAGGCCTCCCAGACCGCCGCGAGGAACAGGATGATGACGGTCTTGCGGACAAAGCCGTCGTTCCACAACAGCTCGGGCACGCTCAGCTTGCGCTCGACCTCGGCTGCGCTGCCGACGACCGGCGCGTCACGCAGCATTATTCTCGCTTCGCCCATGAGAGGCTCCCTCAATGCGCCGTTGCTTCGGAGGCGAACAGGAGATCGTGAATCTCCTTCTCCAGCCGGCCGGCACTGCCATCGTCATTGGAGACCTTGTCGACGTCGACCACCTCGGCCTTGACGCGGCCGGGATGCGGCGACAACAGCAGGATGCGGTTGCCGATGCGGATCGCTTCCGCGATCGAGTGGGTCACGAACAGCACGGTGAATTTGGTCTCGCTCCAGAGCTGGAGCAGCTCGTCCTGGCAGGTTCGCCGCGTCAGCGCGTCGAGCGCGGCGAACGGCTCGTCCATCAGTAGGATGTCGGGCTCCATTGCCATGCCGCGCGCGATCGCGACGCGCTGCTTCATGCCGCCGGAGAGCGTGTGCGGATAAGCGTCGACCACGCGGGTGAGGCCCACTTTCTCGATATAGGCCCGCGCCCGCGCATCGGCATCCTTGCGCGACAATTTTCGCGCGGTCAGCAGCGGAAACATCACGTTGGCCAGCACGCTTTTCCAAGGCAGCAGCTGGTCGAACTCTTGGAAGATCATCATGCGATCGGCGCCGGGACCGCGAATCTCGCGGTCGTTGATGGTCATGCGGCCTTCGCTCGGCGCCATGTAGCCGCCGACGGCCTTGAGCAGGGTCGACTTGCCGCAGCCGGACGGCCCGAGCAGCACGAAGCGGTCGGACCTGTCGACTGTGAAGCTGACCCGTTCGGTCGCCGTGACGACGGCGCTGGAGGTCTTGTAGCGCAGCGTCACGGAGCTGACGTCGAGCAGCGCCATCAGTTGCCCTTCAGATCGTGGGCGACGGGCAGATAATAATCAGTCCAGGCCTTGGGCTGAGTCTTCAGCGTGCCGGTCTTGAACAGATGGGCGGCGAATTTCATCGTGCCCTGCGGTTCGAGATTCCACTCCATCATGCCGGGCTCCTGGAGGAGATCGAGCAGCTCTTCCACCGAGGTCTTGTCGCCGGTGATCTCCTTGTAGATCTCGACCGCCTGTCTGGTGTCGCTGCGGATCAGATCCTGAGCTTCCTTGGTCGCATCGCGCACGGCCTGGATGATTTTCGGGTTGGCATCAGCGAACTTCGTGGTGGTGAAGAACTGCGCCTGGCTGAGCGGGCCGCCCATCACGTCAGGCGACGACAGCACGACATGCGCGCCCGGCACGTTCTTCAGCTCGAGGAAGGTGAACGGCGGAATCGAAAAATGGGTGTGCACCTCGTGCTTGGCGTTGGACAGCGCCGCATAGGCGTCGGGATGACCGAGCTGCACCGTGTTGACGTCCAGCTTCGACCATTGGTCGGGACCAAAGGCTTCGGCGGCGGCGATCTGGAGCACGATGGCCTGGGTCGAGACTTTTACGGTCGGCACGGCGATCTTGTCGTTGGGGCCGAAATCCTTGATCGACTTGATGTTGGCGTCGCGGCTGATCAGCGTCATCGGCTGCGCCGAGGTCGCGACGATGCCCTTGACGCCGCCGCGGGTGCGGTCCCACAGCAGCAGCAGATTGCCGGTGCCGGTGTTGAGGATGTCGACCCCGCCCGCGAGCAGCGCATCGGTCTGCGCACCGCCGCCGGAGAAGGTGACCCATTTGGTGGTGACGCCGGCCACCCCGAGCTGAGCGGCGTGCTTCTCGATCAGCTTCTGCTTTTCCATGATGTGGCTCGGCATGTAGAAAATGCCGGGCTGGCGAGACAGCGAGATCTCGGACTTCTGCTGCGCCTTTGCTGGCGAAGCCGTCAGCGCCGCTGCGGCGATCAGGGCGACGGCCGTGAGGCCACACTGAAATTGCTTGATCATTGTTGTTCGTTTCCTCCGGCCGCCATTGACGAGCGATCTTGCTAATGCACTAATGCATTAGTGTATCAAAGGCAAGCTGGCCGGAGCGCTTCGCATGGAACCAGCCGAACCCGCGCCCCGCGTAGCCCCCCGCCCCGGCGCGCGGCTCGACCGGGCCCGGCAGGCCGCACCGCAAGTATTCGAGCGGCTGCGCAATGCCATTCTCGCGCTCGAATTGCCGCCGGGCTCGCCGCTGTCGCGCACGGATCTCGCCGCACAATTCGGCGTCAGCTCGACGCCGATCCGCGACGCCTTGATGCGGCTCGAGGAAGAAGGGCTGGTCGACGTGTTTCCGCAGCACGCCACCGTCGTCAGCCGCGTCGACGTCGGTCGGGCCGAGCAGGCCCATTTCCTGCGCCAGGCGCTGGAGCTCGAAATCGTCCGGCTGCTCGCGCAGCAGCACGGCGAAGCCCTGGTCATACGCCTCGACCACACGATCGCGCTCCAGCAGCAATTCGCCAAGGCCGGAGACTTCGAGAGCTTCATCGCTGGCGACAATGATTTTCACGCGCAGCTTTATGCCGCGGCCGGCAAGCAGGAACTCTGGACGCTGGTGCGCAGCCGTAGCGGACATATCGACCGGCTGCGCCGGATGCATCTGCCCTCACCCGGCAAGGCCCAGAACATCGTCCGCCACCACAAGCTGATCACGCGCGCGATCGAGGCCGGCGACGCCGATGCTGCGCAACAGCATCTGCGCAAGCACCTGTCGGGCACGTTGAGCGAGCTCGACACGATCCGAAGCCACTATCCGGAATATTTGACCGACTAGGCATATGGCGCGCGGTTGTCGCGAGCGCTTGTGCACGTCACCGTGCATAAATTGACGCAACCGAGTTCGCCTTTTGCGAGCAATCTTGGGATCGATGGCGAAGTGCTTGCAGGCCAGATGCAATCCGCGCAACAATTTCAGAGTTGATGGTTTGATTTGCGGTCGCTGGGACACCCCATCCGGCCCGGGAGGATACCAGACGTGGCCAACATCCTGATCGTGGATGACGATCCGGCCGTGCAGATGACGATTCGGCTGCTCCTGGAGAGGGCCGGTCATCAAATCACCGTCGCCGGAGACGGCCGCAAGGGACTTGCGCTGTTCGAGGCCGGCCAGTTCGACCTTCTCTTTCTCGACATCTTCATGCCCGGCATGGACGGCCTGGAGACGATGCGCCACATCCGGGCGCTGCAGCCGGCGATTCCGATCGTCGTCATTTCCGGCCGTTCGTTCACGCCGGACGCCCATGCGGAGCCGGACTTCCTCAAGATGGCGACCAAGCTCGGCGCGGTGGCGAGCTTGCAGAAGCCGTTCCGGGCCGACGCGCTGCTCGCCGCGGTCGCTGGCTGCCTGGACGCGGCGCGGACGGCATCGGTGAGGAATCCGGATGTCAGCACCGGCCGCCGATGACAAGAACCTTCATTCTGTTCCAACCGAGCGCGGGCACGGCCATTCAGGAAGCGGTGCAGATTTCCCCATGACACTCGCTACGCGGCTCGCCATCGCGATGATCCTGCTGGTGGCGGTCACCGTGGCCGCAGTCGGCTGGCTCGGCTATCGCAATATCACCCAGGCCGTCATTCCGCGGGTCCTGGAACGGATTGAAGCCCAGTCGAGCCTGCTGGCCACCCATCTTGAATCCTACGTTGCCGGCGCGCGCGGCGATCTGCTCGGTTATCGCTCCGCCGCGGCCATCAACGGCCTGATCCGTGCCCACATCGGTGGAGGCCTCGACGATGTCGACGGCGTTTCCGAGCAAACCTGGCGCGAGCGCATCGCAGCCCGGCTCGCAGCCGAGATCGACGCGAAACCGAGCTACGGGCAATTTCGAATCATCGGCCTTGACGACGACCAGCGCGAGTTGGTCCGCGTCGATCGCGCCGGCCCGAACGGAACAGCACGGATCGTCCCCGACGGCGAACTGGAACGCAAGAGCGACCGAACCTACTTCCAGGAGACGATTCGATTGGCGCCGGGCGACATCTATGTTTCGCCCGTCGATCTCGCCACGCGGCAGGGAGGAACCACGGACCCTCACATTCCGACGTTGCGCGTCGCGACTCCGCTGTTCACGCCTGATAGCAAGCCGTTCGGCATCGTCATCGCCAATATCGACATGCGTCCTGCGCTCGACCGCGTCCGCTCGACCACGAGCGCAGGAGGAGAAATCTATGTCGTGAATTCGCGTGGCGACTATCTTGTCCACCCTGATCGTGCGCGGGAATTCGGTGCATTGCTTGGCAACGCCAACGATTGGCGCCGGGACTTTCCTTTCTTTGCAGCCCGGGCCGGCCTGCCGCAAGGATCCACGCAGCTTACGAGCGACCAAGCGGGCCGGCCGAGTGGAGCGGCGCTCGCACCGGCACTGCTGGCCGGCAAGGAGTGGTTGGCAGTCATCGAGACGGCCCCACCATCCGTGTTCAGTAGCGTTCCGGCGGCCATTCAAAAAGCCTCCTCACTGGTCGGCCTGCTTGCTGTCCTTGCCGCAGCTTTGCTTGCGGTACTGCTGGCGCGCTCATTGACGCGGCCGATCGGGCGTCTGACCGCGGCGGTGGAAGCGATCGGCAGCGGACGGCGCGCCGAGATTCCCGTCGATGCGAGCGGAGAGACAGGCGTGCTGGCGCGGGCATTCGCGCAAATGGTCGAAGAAACGAGAGCGAAGACGACCGCGCTTGAACGCGAGATCGAGGAGCATCGCCGCACCGAGGCCGCGCGAAGCCATCATGAAGCGCGCGAGCGCTTGTTCAGCGCCGCCGTCGAATCCTCCGACGAAGCGATCGTGATGCAATCGCTCGACGCCATCATCACCGGCTGGAATGCCGCCGCCGAGCGCCTCTACGGCTATTCGGCGAATGAGGCGATCGGGAAATCCACCTCGATCATCGTCCCACCCGACCGACGCGAGCAAGGCAAGGACTATTTGCGGCGGATCGCCGGAGGTGAACCGATGGAACGGTTCGAGACGGTGCGCCTGCGCAAGGATGGCACGCCGGTCGAAATCTCACTCAGCCTGTCGCCGATCAGGGGCCCATCGGGCGAGATCGTGGGCGCCTCCGGCACCGCGCGCAGCCTGACCGAGGCGCGACGGGCCGAGCGGGCGCTGCAGCAGCAGCTCGAGGAACGGCGACAGATCTTCGAGACCTCCCAGGATCTGATCATGGTGATGGACGCGCGCGGCCACATCGCGCAGATCAGTCCGAGCAGCGAGGCCATTCTCGGCTACCGGCCGGAGGAGATGATCGGCCGCAGCGGCGCCGATTTCATTCATTCCGGCCATCTCGACCAGTCGCGCGACGAGATGCGCGCGCTCAGGCGCGGCGAGCGGCTGAAGCTCGCGGACACCCGCTGCTTCCACAAGGACGGTCGTGAGGTCTGGCTGTCCTGGCTCGGCAGCTGGTCCGACCACGCCCAGCGCTACTTCTTTGTCGGGCGCGACATGACAGAAGCGAGGCTTGCACAGGAGTCCTTGCGGGAGAGCGAACAGCTTGCGCGCAACATCGTCGAGACCTCGCTCGATGCTTTCACCCAGACGGACCACACCGGGGCCATCCTGAGTTGGAACTCGCAGGCCGAGAAGCTCTTCGGATGGACCCGTGAGGAGGCGATCGGCAAGAATGCGATTGAGCTTTTCGTCGCCCCCAGTGAGCGCGAAAGCGTCAGGGCCAGACTGAAGCTCTTTCTCGAATCCGAGCAACAATCGCTGGCTAATCCACGGCGCGAACTTTTGGTGCGGCGACGCGACGGTAAGGAGTTCAGGGCCGAGCTCAGCGTCACGGCGCTCCAGCGACGCGAAGGCGTTCTCTTCAATTCGTTCTACCGCGACCTGACCGACAAGATCGCGGCCGACGAGCGCATCCGCCAGGCCGAGAAAATGGAGGCGGTCGGCCAGCTCACCGGCGGCGTGGCGCACGACTTCAACAACATTCTCACCGTCATCACCGGAACGATCGAGATCCTGGCCGACGCGGTGGCCAACGAGCCGGAGCTCGCGGCGATCACGAAGATGATCGACGAGGCCGCCGGGCGTGGCGCCGAGCTGACGCAGCACCTGCTGGCGTTTGCGCGCAAGCAGCCGCTCCAGCCGCGCGAGATCGACGTCAACGCGCTGATCATCGACACGGCGAAATTATTGCGGCCGACGCTGGGCGAGCAGATCCATATCGAATCGGTGTTCGAGGACGAGAACTGCGTCGCGATCGTCGATCCCAGCCAGCTCACCACCGCGATCCTCAACCTCGCGCTCAATGCCCGCGATGCCATGCCGGGCGGCGGCAAGCTGATCGTGGAGACGGGCGCGGCCTATCTCGACGAGGTCTATGCCAGCGTCAACGACGTCCCGCCGGGACACTACGTGCTGATCGCCGTGAGCGACACCGGCAGCGGAATTCCCGCCAACATGCTGGCCAGGGTGTTCGACCCCTTCTTCACCTCGAAGGGACCGGGCAAGGGCACCGGACTCGGGCTTTCGATGGTCTACGGCTTCATCAAGCAGTCGGCGGGCCATATCAAGATCTACAGCGAGGAAGGCCACGGCACCACGATCAAGATGTACCTGCCGCCCGGCAAGACGCCGACGGCGGTCGGCGAGGGCGTGACGCCGGCGACCATCGAGGGCGGACACGAGACGATCCTTGTGGTCGAGGACGACCGGCTGGTGCGCGACTACGTGCTGGCACAGCTGCATTCGCTCGGCTACGTCACCTTGCAGGCTGCGAACGCCGCGGAGGCGCTCGCAATCGTCGCCGCCGGAAAACCGTTCGACCTCCTGTTCACCGACGTCATCATGCCCGGCAAGATGAACGGAAGGCAGCTCGCCGACGAACTGCAGAGAACGCGTCCCGATCTCCGGGTGCTCTACACGTCCGGCTATACCGAGAACGCGATCATCCATCACGGCCGGCTGGATTCGGGCGTTCTGCTGCTAGCGAAGCCCTATCGCAAATCGGATCTGGCGCGGGCCATCCGCAAGGCGTTGAACAGTTGATGGCGCGTCGGGTGAGAGCCCGCAGCCCGGGTGAGCGAAGCGATACCCGGGAACACCACGAGCCAGGTCCCGGAAGTCGCTTCGCTCATCCGGGCTACGAAATGTCGCCCACGGAATTTACGACGCGCGCTGCGCCGCGGTCATCACGATCCGGATCAGATCGGCGGCATTGCGCGCACCGAGCTTCTTCATGATGTTGGCGCGATGGTCCTCGATGGTGCGCGGGCTGATGCCGAGCGTGCGGCCGGCCTCCTTGTTGGAAGCGCCGGCGGCGAACTGCTCAAGCACCTCGCGCTCCCTGCGCGTCAACGGCTCGCGCCCGGGGAAATGCAGCGAGCCGAACTTCGGCGCTGCGTTCTCCGACTGCCTGCGGGCATAGGCGTCGATCGCCTCGTCGAGCCGGCCGACGATCTCGCTGCCGCGGAACGGCTTCTCGATGAAGTCGAGCGCGCCGCTCTTGATGGCCCCGACCGCCATCGCGATATCGCCCTGTCCGGAGATCATGAAGATCGGTGCCGGATAGTCCTCGCCGTGCAGCTCATTGAGAATATCGAGCCCGGACTTGCCGGGAATGTGCACGTCGAGCAGGACCGCTGCAGGTGTGCGGCTTCGCGCGACGGAGAGCAATGCTGCGCCGTCCGCAAAACAGATCACCTCATAGCCCGCCGCCTTCAACACCATCGACAAGGTGTCGCGAACGGCAGCGTCGTCGTCGACCACGAAGATTTCACCGCGAGAGCTTTGTTCGGCCATGTGCCACACATCCGGTTGGCATGAAGGACTCGCGTCCGCCCCAACCGTTATGGCGTTCGGCGCGGATTCGGCCCACCGTATTTGTACGGGACATGAACTTGACGCACAAGTAGCGGCGAGGCGCCTAATTGCAGAGGACGGAGAATATCCATGCTAATTTTGGCCGCTACCGCCTTTCGTGGCAATGCCCGAAGTCGAGAGCCGTGAGCTGATTGCGGCCGACCTTCGCGTGCTGATCTCGCAGATCGAGAGCAGCATGCGCCGGACCGCCACAGCCATGGCTCAAGAACACGGGAGCGATCCGGAAAGTTCCGCCGACGTCTTCGTGCTCGACGATGTCACACCCCGGTATGCCAGGGCGATCGCCGCGCTCGACGCCTGCCGGGCGGGCCTTGGCCACGCCCTGGAATGCCTGTCGGAGGCCAGCGGTACGCTGTAGATCGCGATCGCTGCGACGCGGCGACCGCATTCTTTCATCGCATGGCCGGCCGCGGATCAGGCGCGGTGCCGCTCCACGATCGCGTCGGTGGCGACACCGCCCCAGGTGTGGATCGCCGGCAGGCCCATCGCGGTCTTGCCGAGATTGGCGAGGCTGATGCGCAACGCGGCCAGATCCAGCGGCTTGGGCAGGCTCTGGAGCTCGATCCCGACGGAACGGGCGAAGCTGCGGGCGGCGCTGCGGCGCTTGCCGTCCATGCCGCTGACGACGATCACGGCGCCGCCAAATTTCGCCTTGGCCATCTCGCCCAGCACGTCCATGCCGTCGCCATCCTCTAGCACGAGATCGAGTGTCACGCAGTCGAAGCGCGCGGTGCGGAGTTTCTCGATCGCTTCGGCCACGGACGGCGCCACGGTGACCTCGTGGCCGGCCTGCTTGGCCGCGATCGTGATCAGGCTGCGCTGTGTGCCGTCGTCATCGACCACCAGAAGCTGAAGCGCGCGCCGCTCGGCGGCGTCGGGCAGGTTTGACGGGAGAGAGGAGAAAGAGCTTCTGGGCATTGCCGTATCCTGAGATTGAGACCGGCAATGGATACACCGTTCGCGCTTAGGCGACGTAAAGCCGCGACGGCAAATT
This sequence comes from Bradyrhizobium sp. 17, assembly GCF_023073515.1. Lineage (NCBI taxonomy): Bacteria > Pseudomonadati > Pseudomonadota > Alphaproteobacteria > Hyphomicrobiales > Nitrobacteraceae > Bradyrhizobium > Bradyrhizobium sp. 17. The sequence continues at coordinate 62,810 of NZ_JADPJQ010000040.1, forward strand.
CAGTCGGATGTTTCAGCAAATGCGAACCAACGTCGCGGAAAACGGCGACGCGACGCACGTGAAGATCACGCCGCCTCGTCACGGCCACCGACGGCCCGCTTCTTCCGGTTCTTGCCCCGCAGGAATTGAATGTCCATTTCGACGCCGTTGACGCGCACCAATTCGCAGCGGCGGTAGGCAAGGCCGGTGGACGACAGCAGCAGGAAGAACTCTTTGAGGTTCAGGCCCTGAATCGAGCCTTCCACCGTCAGGATGGCGTCGGTGTCGGAGATCGCGTTGAGCTTGCAGTCGCGGCGCCAAGTGCCGTCGATGGCCATGATGCAGACATCATAGCCGCGACTGAACGTCACGCGTTCCGCGCCTTTGCCATCCTCGGCCATGCCTATCGTCCCGCCATGACCGCTAGGCGCGGCGCTGCGCCGGCAAGAACCGGCTTGGCGGCCGCCGCGCGCGGGTCGTTCGGCTTGTAGAGACCGCGCTTCTCCGGAATCGGCCTGAACGTGTCGGTCAGTCCGACCACCGTTTCGGCCGCGCCCAGCACCAGGAAGCCGTCTCCCTCGATCTGGCGAGCCAGCCGGTTGAAGATGTTGATCTTGGTGTCCTGATCGAAATAGATCAGCACGTTGCGGCAGAAGATGACGTCGAAGGTGCCGAGCTGAGCGAAATCGTGCAGCAGATTGAGCTGCCGGTGCTGGATCATCGCCCGCAGCTCGGGATTGATCTGCCAGGTCTCGCCGATCTGCTTGAAATATTTCATCAGCATCTGGATCGGCAGTCCGCGCTGCACTTCGAACTGGCTGTAGATGCCGGCCTTGGCCTTCTCGAGCACCTCCTGCGACAGGTCGGTCGCGATGATCTCGACGCGCCAGCCAGTTAGGGCCGCACCCATCTCCTTTAGGCTCATCGCGAGCGAATAGGGCTCCTGCCCCGTGGAGCCGGCGGCGCACCAGATGCGGACGCTGCGGCGGCCGGCGCGGGCCTTGATGATCTCCGGCATGATGGTGTCGCGGAAATGATCGAACGGGACCTTGTCGCGAAAGAAGAAGGTCTCGTTGGTGGTCATCGCCTCGACCACGCTGGTGACGAGCGCGCCCGAGCCAGCGCCTTGCAGCTTCTGCACGAGCTCGCCGATGCCGGAGATCCCGGCCTTGCGCGCCAGCGGCAACAGCCGGCTTTCAATCAGATATTGCTTGTCTGCGGACAGATCGAGCCCGGAATGATCCCTCAGGAACTTACGCAGATAATCATACTCGGTCGGGGTCACGGATAGGCCTCTCGGAAGCTGTACTGGGAACACTCTGGCTGGAACACTCCGCCAGACACTCAGACCATGGCTTGTCCGACCGGAATCAAGCCGACTTCTGCGAATTTGTCGGCGATGATGTCTTTATCGAAGGGCTTCATGATGTACTCGTTGGCGCCGCCGCTGAGCGCCTGAGCGATATGAGCCACGTTATTTTCGGTGGTGCAGAATACAACCTTGGGCTGGTCGCCGCCCGGCAGGCGGCGCATGTGGCCCATGAACTCGAAGCCGTCCATCACCGGCATGTTCCAGTCCAGCAGCACCGCGTCGGGCAGCTTGCGCTGACAGACCTCGAGCGCCTTGGAGCCGTCCTCGGCCTCCGTGACTTCGAATTGCAGGCCTTCCAGGATCCGGCGTGCGATCTTGCGCACGACGCTGGAATCATCGACCACCAAGCACGTCTTCATTTGGGTTCTCCGGCTTCGATGTTTTTGGGGCTCACGCAGCCATTTGCACTTCGGTTTTGAGTTCGAGGACGCGATCGACGTCGAGGACGACCATGAGCTGGCCGTCGAGACGGTGGACACCGCCGGCGAGCTTGGCCATGCGGGGGTCGAGATTGACGGGGTTTTCTTCCATGCCGTCCTCGGCGAGCCGCAGCACTTCGCCGATCTGGTCGATCAGGAGGCCGTAGGATTCACCGCGCAGATCGACGCCGACCGCCATCGGGATCTTGCCGTCCTCGGGCTTGGGCAGGCCGAGCCGGGCGCGCATGTCGACCACGGTGACGATGCGGCCGCGCAGGTTCAGCACGCCCGCAATCTCGCGCGAGGACAGCGGCACGCGGGTGACGCGCTCGGGCATGAACACGTCCTGGACGCGGGAGATCGGCAGGCCGAACAGCTGGCCGCCGATCATCGCGGTGACGTATTCGACCATGGCGCCTTCGCCGGACTGGGTCTTCTTGGTCATGTGCGTATCTCCTGATCCATCCCGCTGGGGTTTAGGCGGCTGCGCGGCTCAGCTCGGAGGCACCGGCGGCGCCCGCGGTCTGTTCCTTCAGCGCCGCGATCAGACCGGGACGGTCGAACTTGGCGACATAGT
>NZ_JADPJQ010000005.1:0-990 GCF_023073515.1 Bradyrhizobium sp. 17
GTGGCGGAATGGGCCGGATCTGGATCGTGGTCGAAAGTCTCTACAGCATGGACGGCGACTTTGCGCCTCTCAAGGATATGGTCGCGCTCGCCGACCGGCATGATGCGTTCCTGATGGTAGATGAGGCCCACGCAACAGGCGTTTACGGCGAGCAGGGACGAGGACTCACCGTGCCCTATGAGGGGCGCGAAAATCTGCTGGTCGTTCATACCTGCGGCAAGGCGCTGGGCGCCGCCGGCGCGCTCGTCACTGCGTCCGGCGTGCTGCGAGACTTTATGGTCAATCGTTGCCGTCCATTCATCTTCGCGACCGCGCCATCGCCGCTGATGGCTGTCGCCGTGAGGGAGGCGATTCTGATCCTGCAGCAGGAACCCGAGCGACAGCAGCGTCTCACCAAGCTGGTCGCGTTCGCACATCGGGAGATGAGAGAGCGCGGCTGGAAAAGTCCTTCGGATTCGCAGATCGTGCCATGCATCGTAGGCGACAATGCGCGCACGATGCGGCTCGCCTCTGCATTGCAGGCTCGCGGGTTCGATATCCGCGGAATCCGGCCGCCAACCGTCCCGGCGGGCACGGCCCGGTTGCGAATTTCACTGACGCTTAACGTGGGGGAGGACGACGTGCGTGCAATGCTCGATGCCTTGATCGAGGAGACGAAAGGCGAGCTTCAATGAGTGTCAAGATCGTCGTAACGGGCACAGGTACCGGGATTGGAAAGACGGTGTTTTCCGCGGGGCTCGCCAATCTTCTCGGAGCGGACTATTGGAAGCCGATTCAGGCCGGCCTCGAGGGAGAAACCGATACCGAGGTCGTCTCTTGTCTTGGCGGCCTCTCGGCCGATCGCATCCTGCCGGAACGCTACCGCCTTCGGACCCCCGCTTCTCCTCATCATTCTGCCGAACTTGACGGAGTTCGCATCCAGGCGGATTTGCTCGATGTGCCCGATACCGGGGAGCGGCCATTGGTGATCGAGGGCGCGGGCGGCCTGAT
>NZ_JADPJQ010000088.1:0-7066 GCF_023073515.1 Bradyrhizobium sp. 17
GAACGCCGCAGCCAGGCGACGAATGGTGTGTGACCTGGAAGCTCTATTGGCCCGACGGCTCGCCGCTGCCACACAACGAATGCCCGATGGCCATCGCGCTGCGCGAGAACCGTGAGGTCCGCGGTGCCGAAGCCGTAGCCGAACGACCGGACGGCAGACGCGTACCATTTATTCCTTATCCGACGCCGTTGTGCGACGCGGCCGGCAATCTGGTCGGCGCCATCAACATGCTGGTCGATATCAGCGAGCGCAAGCGCGCCGAGAACGCCCAAAAGGTCCTTATTGACGAGCTGAACCATCGTGTGAAGAACACACTGGCCACCGTGCAGTCGCTTGCGAACCAGACGGCTCGCCACGCGGGCGACCTGAAGGAATTTCTGCCGACGTTCACTGGACGGTTGCTTGCACTGGCCCGCGCGCATGACCTGCTCACCAAGCGAAACTGGCAGGACGCACCTTTCGAACAGCTGGTCCACGACGTCGTCGCTCCGGTGTCAGGCGGACGGGTAGTGACAGACGGGCCTCACGTCGATCTGGACGCGCGCAGCGCACTGAGCATCACCATGGTGCTGAACGAGCTTCTGACCAATGCCGCCAAGTACGGCGCACTCTCGGTGCCCGATGGGACTGTGTCCTTCACTTGGCGGCTTGGCCCAAACGAAGTGTCGCAAAATGCGGTGGAATGCGAGTGGCGCGAACGCGGCGGTCCGCCGGTTTTGCCGCCCAAGCGGCGTGGCTTCGGTACGCGACTGATGGAGCGGTGCCTAGAGCATGACCTCGCGGGCGAGTTCGATCTGGTGTTCGAGCCGGAGGGCACCCGCTGCCGTATGGTGTTTCCCGTAGCGGCTGCCGCGTCCAATGGTTGAGCTGTCCGGCGCAAGGGCTCTCCTGGTCGAAGATGAGGGTCTGGTGGCCCTCATGATCGAAGACATGCTCGAGGAACTAGGACTGAACTGGTCGCCTCGGCCGCTCACGTGCCAAAGGCATGCGAACTTGCCACCGCGGCATCATTCGATGTGGCGCTTCTCGATGTCAACCTTGCGGGCGATTTGGTTTTCCCGGTGGCGCGCATCCTGCGCGCACGGAAAATTCCCTTCCTGTTCAGCACGGGCTACGGCGGGCCGCCGCTGGAGGAGGAATTCAGGAATGCGCCGGCGATCGGCAAGCCGTTTTCCATCGACCAATTGAAGGAGCAGTTGCGGACCATTTTGGCGCCGAACTAAAGCGCAGCAACGCCGCAAGTTTCTCACGAAAGAAAAAGCCCTTCGTCATGGAATGCCTCTGTCACCGGGTTGCGTCAATTTATCTACTTGATCCCAGATCGCGGCCAACCTCCATCATAGCATGCTGCAGATCGGCAGCTTGCATGATTTGGTCGGCTCACCTCCCGGAAGCGGCCGTCGCGGCGTTCTGAGCCAAGGTCAGTCAGGGCCAAAGCGCGAATTACACCGTTACCAGCGCAGGGATTTCCGGCCCAGGCACTGTGGCGCTGGGCGCTCCTCCCATTTGTCAACGTGGTTGACGGTAATTGCCCGGAATTGCTGTTCCGCGAACTATTGGATGGACTCGTCCGGCAACCAGCCATGATGAATGTGCCTTTGCAAAACTGGTCCTGGTGGTTGGAGTTCGGCGCATGTGTGACCGGTTGCGTGAGCGGTGGCATTGCGCGCGATATGGACTCCCGAGGTGAACGGCGCTGTTGAAGTTACCATCGCCTTCATCTCTTCCATAATGACCCAATGGCAGGCCACCAACGCGACGGGTCATGAACATCGTCGGGACCAAGCCGCTGATGGCTGCAATCGCGGCCTGAGACCGAACCGGTCCTCGCTTCCCATCGACTTCATGAACGGGTGTTTTTACACGGCCAAGACCCATTGCGGACCTTGCAGCAATCTCAGCGTGACCGAGGACGTTTGGACCTTAGGCAGACGTTCGGGCTCGCAGTCCTTGGGCTCGAATGATAAGCCGCGAGGCCTACCATGGTTGTGCTTCGATCACATTCTGGATGCCAGCGGGAAACACCCGCGTCAACTCGAAGGCCGAGTTGGCAAGGAGCTCCGCGAACTCCTCAAGGGTTCGCTCTCGCCCGCCGGGGGAGACCAGCATGTTCAAATCACTGAACTTGGTTGCCGGCATTTCGTTCGGAGGTCCGACAATCCGTTCGATCAGAAGCAACTTTGCGCCTTTGGTCATCGCGCGCCGACAAGCGGTGAGGATAGCAGCAGCTTCCGTGTCTTCCCAATCGTGAATGACCACCCGCATCAGATAGGCGTCTCCGCCTTCAGGGACCGATTCGAAGAAGCTTCCACCCACGATCTTGCAGCGGTCGAGCACGCCGCGTTCTGCCAGAACGGCCTTTGCTCCCGCGACGACGTCGGGTTGATCAAACAGCGTACCGCCAAGGTGAGGGTGAGCGCATAGCAGGGCCGCCAACATCGAGCCTCGCCCGCCACCCACGTCGACTACGTGACTGAACGGCGAGAAATCATAGCCGCGGAGAACTGCGTCGGCTCCGTCCCGTGAGAATTGCGCCATAGCCTGATCGAAGGTCGCGCCGTATTCGGGGTACTCTGCGCGGAATTGCCAGACACTTTTGCCGTGCAAGTGTTGAAATGCGTTCTCGCCCGTTTGCACGCTGTGCAGCAGATGCCCCCACGCTTGCCAATAATAGGGGCTTCCGACCACTTCCGCCCAGGCTCCGACGGGTGTCGCGGAGTCGGCACGCAAGCAATCACCGACCGGGGTGAGCGCAAAATATCTGCCTTCTTCCTCCCGGAACACACCGATGGCGGCGAGCGCACGCAACAGCCGGTACAGCGAATCGGGATGGCTCTTCGTCAGCACCGCGAGCTCGTCCACCGATCGAGCGCCGTCATTCAGATGTTCGACGACCCGCAGCTTTGCTGCGACACTAATCGCCTTCGTGACCTGGAAGCCATTGATCAGAGTCAGCAAGTCGAGGCGAGGATCGCTTGTCATGGATGCGCTCCTTGATGACGGTTCTGGCTTGGCATGGTCCGGATGCTGCGAAAATCACTGGGTCGGCTTGAAGTTCATTGCTTTCGCGAGGTCAGCAAGACTGCGACGGCGTTCGTCGAGCAAAGCTGCAAATTCGGCCGCCGTCCCTGGATGAGCGGCCTGTCCGACGTGAGCCAGCCTTTGCCTGATGGCAGGATCGTTCGCGACGGCGCTGACGGCGGATGCAATCTGGTCTCGCAAGGTATGCGGAATTCCGCGCTTGCCGAATAAGCCAACCACACCGTCCATGCGAAGGTCCGGGAAACCAGCCTCCGCGACCGTGGGGACATCAGGGACAAGGGGTGCGCGGGCGTCACTCGCTACCGCCAGGAGCCGAGCTCTCCCTGACTGCACCTGCGGCATTGTCACGCTAAGTGCATGAACGAAGACGTCTATGCGCCCCTCACCCAGGTCCTGTAGTGCAGGAGCAAGGTCCCTATAGGGCACAAAGGCGAGCTCCAGTTTTGCATTCTTGAGGAATCCGCCAACAACAAACGGCGGAAGGCCCGGCGAGCTTGACCAGTTCAGCTTGCCCGGTTCGGCGCGAGCTGTTTGAACCAGATCATCGAGCGAACGGATCGATCTTTTTCCGGTCACCGCTATCGCTAAGACAACGTCCGACGTGGGGCAAATCGGGACCAAGTCACGCACAGGATCATAGGGTAACTTCTCGTGCGTAATTGGAAGCAAAGTAAATACTGCGGAGATGGCATAAAGCAGGGTGTGATCATCCTCCGTGTTGAGAAAAGCAGAGACCCCGATCACTCCGTCGGCGCCGGGCCGATTTTCCACGACGACGGGCTGTCCCCACTGTTCTGAAAGCCGTTCGGCAAACAGTCGAGCGCTGAAGTCAGAACCACTTCCAGCCGGCACGGGTGCAATCAAGCGGACCGTCCGGTGAGGCCAGTCGGCCGCCATGAGCTTGGAACTCCAGCAGGAGATGGCGAGGAGAAGACCGACGGCAGCGAAGAAGCGAACGAAGATGCTCATGCCTACTCCTTCCGAATTGCGTTCAGCGCGACTTCCGCTTTCGACGTCCGGCGCCAGGGCGGACATATTTCTCGTTGGCCCTGACCACTCTGGACATTAACTCGATGAACAGCTCGCGGTCCGCCGGTTCGAGGCAGGATAGCAGCCTCTCTTGAGTGGCGAGCGCTCGTGGACGCAGCCGCTTTCTGATCCTGTGACCGAGAGGGGTGCAGCGGAGCATCCAGACGCGCCGGTCTGAATCATTAGGCCGCCGTTCGACCAGCCCTTTTGCCTCGAGCTGATCCACCAGTCGGCCAGTGTTTGTCTTGTCGACGGCGACCACTTCGGCAAGGCGGCTCTGATCTATCTCCGGATGGTTTTCAATGATCGTTAGGACCGCCCATTCGGGGACGCTCATGTCCTCCTCTTCAAATTCTTCGGCGATGACAGCGGTCGAGATCATGTGCAGCCGCCGGATCAGATATGCCGGAACGAGGCGATAAGGCTGTGGCGCCGGGTCGACCTCCGAGGATCCACGCAATGTAATAGCTTTTGCAACCATCATAATTATTATTATCAGAGCGATAGCTCCGCATCAAGTCATTTGAGACCGGATAAATCCCCCAGCCGCGACGGCCCTTCAAGCCGCGGCAGCGATAATGCCGACGAAGTCAGCTTGTTGCCCTTCGGCGAACTGGCAGCATCACTTCACGACGTCCGCTTATCGAGGCAGGGCGCATCACTACCTCCAGCAGCTCAGCGACGGACGCGTTGTCTCGATCGCTCATCGCTCCACATCCGATGGCGGCTGGCTCATCAGTTGTGAAGATGTCACCGAACAACAACGAGCTCAATCTCAAATCGACTTCATGGCGCGGCACGACGCTCCGGTTGGATCGTCATTTTAGGATTTTTGGATTTTTGATCCACTGGCCATCCAATTGCTTGTGGCGAAGGTTCTCAGGGACGAGCTATCCTTTAGGGGCATCGATCCTTATCCGCGGAGAGGCGGAGGCGATTGCTGCTCGCATCTTTGAGCGGATCACTGAGCTCGAGCTGGAGCTTGCCGCGGGATTTCAACATCCCCATGAGCGGCGACCACGGACCAACGTGACGAACCGGTCGTTTTCGTCCGTTTGCATCCAGCGCGAGCGAGGCTGGAGCATGGGCAGCGTCTTACGCGGCCTCTCGCCCACTGAATTGTCGCGGTCCGTTCAACGCCTGGACGCACACGCGGTGTTGACGCTCGCTTCGCCAGAAAGCTCTAGAGGCGCTCGCCTGAGTGTTCCAGCGGGCTATCTGCTTGCTGCACTGCGTCTACGTTCCGCCCTGCAGCACATTGCTCAAAACATCGGTATGAAATCACCTAATCACCGTATGAATCCCGGATGTGCCGGAACGCACCTTGCGAGTTTGCATTATTTTCTCTGTTTTGTGATTTGAAGCGAGGTCGATCATGCGTCCGCTTTCTGGAAAGATCGTGATTGCAATAGTCTCGACTTGGACGGGACTTCATGCGCCCCCTGCTGTCGGGCAAACATTCAATGATAGATGGTCCATCATTCCGAAGGCTCACGCGGAGCCGGCTCCTGAAGGACCCGATCAGATAAAGAAGGAGGAGCCACAAGCGCAACCTCCGAACGGAGAAGAGCTGTTGAAAGATCGTTCAGGCGGTCAATCTTACAATCGAGTCATTTCCGGAAAAGCCTCCTACTATTCGTATTCCAAAGGCAAGACAGCGAGCGGTTCATCGTTTGATCGGAATCTACTAACCGCGGCGCACCGCCGTCTGCCGTTCGGCACGAGAGTCCGGGTCATTGATCTTGAGACGAATAAGTCAGTGGTGGTTCGTATCACCGACCGCGGACCCTGGGTCCGTGGCCGCGTCCTCGACCTCTCGCTCGGCGCGGCGCGCAGCTTGGGGATAACTGAACGTGGCGTGGCTCAGGTCCGTGCTGAGGTGTTGTAGCAGAGGTCTATTGCCCTACGAAAACAAACAACCGCCAGCCCTTACGTCAAAATTCGGCTTTTGGCCTGAAACGAATGACGTCGCGACTGCCTAAGATGACTTCGCCGTTACACAGAACTTGGCCCGGCCTCGCATCTTCGCTACCTGTATGATGAGACGATAGCGCGGAGATCTCGCCTGCCCATCAAGCTTTCATCGAAACCATGGTACTCGCCGCTCGGGATTCAACTTGCCTTCTGCTATTGGGCAACGACCAATCGGCGAGGCACCTGCGGAATCCTCCGCGAAAAGTGTGGAGAGGTAGTCTGGAGCGGCCGGATTATGGGCCCGATGATCCATGCGCAAGGAGCCCGCGAGCGCGCCCAGGCGTAACTTTATACGAAGAACTACCTGCGTGTTACTCAGAATGGAATTGAGCCCGATAATACCAAGTTTTACGAAGACGGTTTCAAAGCTGGACTTAGTCGCCTCGAGGTGAAGGTGACCGAAGTTCAGCCGCTGTCAGAAAACATGGCCCTATCAACTGGCGAAGCTCACATTACCGGTAAGAGTGAGAAAGGCGCCCCCTAGAAGTAACCGCTATTTGGACTGCTGTTGATGTTCGTGAGAATGGGCAATGGAAGATTCGTATGCTGACGTCGGCTCCTAAGGCACCGCCGCCGCAGCCGCAACAAGCGGGGACCACGGCGACTGCAACGGGAAACGCGCCGAGTGGAAAATAGTGCCTACCCGAGAGTAGTTCGTCGTAGCCGACTCTCGCACCCAAATGGGCCGAGCCAGCAACTGAAACGTGGATCTTTCGGCCACGGAAGCCGACTCGCATAGATCAAGGGGCCTCGCCTCTCGAAAATGACGGGACGGCGCGGCTCCTCGATCGGACCGAACAACAGCTTCTGAGTAAAGACCGGACTGCAGCAAGGACAGCCTGCAGGACCGAGTCTGGCCCTTCGGCGAAGTGGCAGCATCGCTCCACGAGGTCCGCTTATTGAGGCATGGCGGACAAGATTTGCTCAGGTTGTCATTCGGCCTGCAATATTGACCCCCCGTATTGCCGCATCAGCAATTGTTACCCTGATGGCACGGATGCGAGGTCGACTGATCGGCCGC
>NZ_JADPJQ010000073.1:0-15073 GCF_023073515.1 Bradyrhizobium sp. 17
GAACGCCGCAGCCAGGCGACGAATGGTGTGTGACCTGGAAGCTCTATTGGCCCGACGGCTCGCCGCTGCCGCACAATGAATGCCCGATGGCTGTTGCGCTGCGCGAAAACCGGCCGGTTCGCGGTGCCGAAGCGGTGGCCGAACGTCCAGACGGCAGACGCGTGCCGTTTATTCCTTTTCCAACGCCGCTGCGCGACGCGGACGGCAATCTTGTCGGCGCCATCAACATGCTCGTCGACATTAGCGAGCGGAAGAACGCCGAGAACGCTCAAAAGGCTCTCATCGACGAACTAAACCACCGTGTGAAAAACACCCTGGCCACGGTGCAATCTCTGGCGAACCAGACCGCCCGTCACGCCGCCGATCTGCAGGAATTTCTGCCGACCTTCACGGGACGGCTGCTTGCGCTCGCCCGCGGACATGACCTGCTGACGAAGCGAAACTGGCAGGATACCCCTTTCGAAAAGCTCGTCCACGATATCGTCGCTCCGATGTCGGGCGGACGGGTGCTGACTAGCGGGCCGCACGTTGAGCTAGACGCCCGCATGGCACTTAGCATCACCATGGTGCTCAACGAGCTTCTGACCAATGCGGCGAAGTACGGCGCACTCTCAGTGCCGAATGGATCAGTTTCGCTCACTTGGCGGATCAGCGCCGGCGAGCGCTCGCAAGCCGTGCTGGATTGCGAATGGCACGAACGTGGCGGACCACCTGTTACGCCTCCAAAGCGGCGCGGCTTCGGCACGCGGTTGATGGAACGTTGCGTCGAGCATGATCTCGCAGGTGAGTTCGATCTGGTATTCGAGCCGGAGGGCACTCGCTGCCGCATGGTGTTTCCCATTATGCCTGCAGCGTCCAATGGTTGAGCTGTCCGGCGCCAAGGTTCTCCTGGTCGAAGATGAGGGCCTTGTGGCCCTCATGCTCGAAGATATGCTTGAGGAACTGGGCTTGAAGGTCGTTGCCTCAGCAGCCCACGTACAAAAGGCGTGCGAACTCGCGACGACGGCATCGTTCGATTTGGCGCTCCTTGATGTGAACCTGGCTGGCGAACTTGTTTTTCCGGTAGCTCGCATCTTGCGGGAGCGAAGGATTCCCTTCCTGTTCAGCACGGGTTACGGCGGACCTCCGCTCGAGGAGGAGTTCAACAGTTCGCCCGCGATAGGCAAGCCGTTTTCTATCGATCAGTTGAACGAGAAATTGCGGGCGATTCTGGCGCTCCCATAGCAGGACGGCTTCGCGCGTTTCCTTGCGTCGGATGCCGATCCGGGCGCCGTGTGCAGGTGCCGAAAGCGAGTACGATTCTCCGGGGTCCGAGGCATCAAGGGGCCAACGCTGCTTTACTGGTACAAAGCTCGTAGGATGGGTTGAGCCCTTGCGAAACCCATCGCTTCTCTATCCCCGTTCTCCGAAATCGCGGCCGTCATCCGACTGATCGCCGGCCCAATCGGCCGGGTAATTGCCGAACTTTATGTGGCGATGAAACGAGGAGGGCGCCCAGTCACGGACTCTGTCGACGAGCCCGTGCTTGACCGGATTGATATGAACATAGTCTACATGCCGCGCGAAATCAGCTTCGTCGCGAATGGTATGCTCCCAATATCTGCGTTGCCAGATGCCCCGTTCACCTTTGGCCGCGCGGCTTGGGGATATCCTCTCGTTGCGCGCCAGGCCGCGCGAAAAGGTGGATTTGATCAACTGCCAGCGCATTGCAAAATCGGCACCACCTTCTGGCAACGTCCACACCGTGTGAAGGTGATCAGGCAGCACCACGATGGCATCGATCGTGAATGGATGGCGTCGGTGCGTTTCACGAAACGCCGTGCGCAACAACCCGATATGATCCGTCAGCAACGCTAGCTTCCGCTCCGCCAGGTTGACCGTGAAGAAGAAGCACCCACCCGGAAGAAAGTTGCGGCGGTAGCCTAGCCTAGCATCCTTATGGATGCACCAAAAGAAACATTCAACCTTGAGCTTTTCGAAGGCTTACTTCCGCTTGTGGCCCATCGCTTCCGTTGACGTGGTGCCGCTACATGTCGGTTCACGAGGCTAGACCGGAAGTTTGCATCGGAGAGTCCATTGCGTGGCTTCGCGATCGAGGCGCAGATTGCTGTGCCCTCGCCCCTTGTGGGAGAGGGCATCTCCGCTGGTACACACGGGCACACTCGGGTGAGGGGTCTGTCTCCGCAAATCTTTGTGCGCGTGGATGGAGACCCTCATCCGGCGCTTCGCGCGAGAAAAACCCTCTCGATACCAAGGCTCAGCGTGACGCCGTTTTACTCCGGTATCCGTGCAGACGGAGTGGTTGGCATAGCTGCGGCGGTTGTGATTATCACCATCATTCTGTTGATGTACTTGCACGCCGAGGGGCTGTGACGGACAATGGCGCTAGCGCTCAAGCAACTAATAGCTTCCTATCGAAGCGATTTGGACTCGCCTTTCCAAAAACTTCGCTATCAGGTGCGCATCAAGCAGGGCCGCACGTTCGATCGGATAAGTGAGAAATACGGCCACCATCAGGTCCGAGGCATCACGGCGCCAACGCTGCTTTACTGGTACAAAGTTTCGGGTTCTGGCGGTCGGACTGCCGCTGCGAATGAAATGATCGCGCGGCTTCGGGCTCTATTTAAGTTTGGCTTTACGCTGCTCGAAGATCCAGAGTGCAGGCGTCTTGCGGAAATACTTCGCCAGAGCCGGTTTCGCACTCAGGGACCGCGCTTCGTGCAACTAACTGCCGAGCATGGCCTCGACATTTTGGCGCTCCCGACGTCCGGCCCAATCATCATAAACGATGTTACCGGCTTACCTTGGTCCACGACCGAATTCCGCAGAAAGTGGAGATTGGTGGCTAAGGAAGCCGGGGTACCTGACGTGGTAAAGAACAGGGACAGCGTTCCAACGGGGACAATAGTGGGCGGACCGGATCAGGCTCCAGTGTCGCAGCGGATTACGCTTGCGCGCATTGGTCAAAGTTTGAGAAGAGGCCGTCGCTAGAAGGGCAGCGTCGAGGGCGTGTGTCTTTGCTCCTCAATCGACTAGGGGCGTGCCTGATGCGCAAAGAACATCGCCAACGGCTTCGGCTTCGGTCTACCCCACGGCTGGCGCGCTGCTCACGGAAGTGCTTCATGTGTCACGGCCAGAACCTATAACCGTAGAACTCGAAGATCTGCCTTTGCTTGGTGTCGGCTTCGCTTTCCACGTGGGCGTTGGCTGAAGAGCGACGCCATAGCCCATGGATGACCCACTCTCCGTTGCCATGATCGGCTTCAGCAGTCTTGCAAATTCGTTATTCCACTTCGTTGGCGGAAGCGTATCCACAGCTTGATAGAAAGCGCTCGTTACAAGATCCGCAAGCTGCGCGCCCGGACTTGCTGAGTGCGATACTGGTTGGGCAAGCCGCCAATCCAAAACTTCCCACATAATTCGTCGCTTCGTAAGAACGAGAGCCCCGGCTCTTGCCTGCATCTTCAGAAGCTCATGATAGGCTGCTGTTTGAGCGTAAGAATGAATGCTGCGTTCGCTGTATAGGATCTTTACGAAACGATCCTTTGCGTGCTCTTTTGCTGCATGCTGATAGCAGAAGTCTGTTACCCGTTCCAAAAGTAGGCGCAGACAATAGTTGTAGAACCATTGCTGGGCTCCAGCGCGCTCGGCTCGCTCATTTCGGTGACCCCGCATGTTCTTCTTGTTCGACGCAAGAACAAAGCCACGCAAAGGGAGCTGAGCGATCTCACCCAAAGCAATCCGCTTCTGAGAGGCGGACAAGTGCCTGTAGTGAAGGTCGGCGCGGTTGCTCCCAGCCTTTGACAAGATCGCTCGAACCCAGTTGTTCACTTCGGGCTCGTACTTGACTTTGATTAGCACCGCGCCAAGGCAAAGCCATTCCGTCGCGCCCACATCGTCAATTGGGCGTACTTTCTTCAGTCCGGGGTCGCCCGCCTCATCAATGTAAGCGACGTAGTAAGGCTCTGGGATTTGATTCGCCATGGCGCGCAACTATGGCGTGCTCAGAAACGCTGAATCAATCCGTGTGGACCCGGTGGAGCGCTATTATAATAGGTGAGCCGCGGAAAGCGCTCATGGACAGCAGGAGCACGCGTGACCCCGGAATGACGGGGAGTGTGGGGCAACACCCCCTTGAGCCCCACCCCGATTCGTGCGACCTCCGCCCCAGCAAAACCCCTCAATTCTGAGCCCTCGATGCACATTCTCCTGCTTGGTTCCGGCGGCCGCGAACATGCGCTGGCGTGGAAGATCGCAGCCTCTCCCCTGGTGACCAAATTCTGGTGCGCGCCGGGCAATGCCGGGATCGCGCGCGAGGCGGAATGCGTGGCGCTCGACGTCGCCGACCATGCCGCCGTGATCGACTTCTGCAAGGCGAACGCGGTCAAGCTCGTGGTGGTCGGCCCGGAGACGCCGCTGGCGGCCGGGATCGTCGATGACCTCACCGCCGCCGGCATCAAGGCGTTCGGGCCGAACAAGATCCCCGCCCAGCTCGAAAGCTCGAAGGGCTTCACCAAGGCGCTGTGCACCGAGTTCGGCATTCCGACCGGCGCCTACAAGCGATTCACCAACGCCGCCGATGCGCGTGCTTACGTCCAGAGCCAGGGCGCGCCGATCGTGGTCAAGGCCGACGGCCTTGCCGCCGGCAAGGGCGTCGTCGTCGCCAAGTCGGTGCGCGAGGCGGAGGACGCCATCGCCATGATGTTCGAGGGCGGCTTCGGCGAGGCCGGCGCCGAGGTCGTGATCGAGGAGTTTCTGCCGGGCCGCGAGATCAGCTTCTTCGCGCTGTGCGACGGCGAGACCGCCATTCCGCTGGCGTCCGCGCAGGACCACAAGCGCGTGTTCGACCATGACGTCGGTCCGAACACCGGCGGCATGGGCGCCTATTCGCCGACGCCGCTGGTGACGCCGGCGATCCATGACGCGATCATGGCCAAGATCATCAGGCCTACGGTATCAGGCATGAAGCAGCGCGGCACGCCCTTCCGTGGCATCCTCTACGCCGGCATCATGCTGACGACGCAAGGGCCAAAACTGTTCGAGTTCAACGTCCGCTTCGGCGATCCCGAGTGCCAGGTGCTGATGCTCAGGATGATGTCGGACATCGTGCCGGCCTTCCTCGCCGCCTGCGACGGGCAGCTGAGGAATTTCGATCTGCGCTGGCATCCGGAGGCCGCGCTCACGGTGGTGATGGCGGCGAAGGGATATCCCGGCGATTACCAGAAAGGCACGCGGATCGAGGGGCTCGATGACGCCTCAGAGGTCGAGACCGCCGAGATCTTCCACGCCGGCACGGTCGAGAAGGACGGCGCCATCCTCGCCAATGGCGGCCGCGTGCTCAATGTCTGCGCGCTCGGCAAGACCGTGACGGAAGCGCAGGTGCGCGCCTACCAGGCCGTCGACCGCATCAATTGGCCGGAAGGCTTCTGCCGCCGCGACATCGGCTGGCAGGCGGTGGACGCCGAGAAGGCCAAGGGCTGACAGGCTTTTTTCGCACACGCGCGCAATTTCCGCCCCGCCCGTCGGCGCTCCGAAATTATGTAGGCGGCTGTTGGACTTAGCTACTGTGCATGGGGTTGTTTTTCGACTTTTTTGTTTTGGGCATTCTCAAGACCGAGCAGATCCCACGCTGACAGATAAGGATGCAGAAGATGTCCGATCTCGCCGACCTCTATCCCGGCTTCGCCTCCGAATGGATCAACACCTCCTTCGGCCGCATCTTCGCCCGCGTCGGCGGCAAGGGACCGCCGCTGTTGCTGCTGCACGGCTTCTCCGAGACCAACGTGATGTGGCACCGCGTGGCGCCGCAACTGGCCGACCGGTTCACGCTGATCATCGCCGATCTGCCCGGCTATGGCTGGTCCGACATGCCCGAGAGCGACGCGCTGCACATGCCCTACAGCAAGCGCGCGATGGCCAAGGCCATGGTCGAGGCGATGGAGCGGCTCGGCCACGTGCACTTCGCGCTCGCCGGCCACGATCGCGGCGGCCGCGTCTCGTATCGGCTGGCGCTCGATCATCCCGGCCGGCTGTCGAAGCTTGCGGTGCTCGATATCCTGCCGACCTACAATTACTGGGAGCGGATGAACCGCGCCTATGCGCTGAAGATCTATCACTGGACTTTTCTGGCGCAGCCCTATCCGCTGCCGGAGACGCTGGTCGCGAGCAATGGCGAGTTCTTCCTGCGCTTCAAGATGGCGAGCCAGACCAAATCGAAGACGCTCGATGCGATCGACAAGCGTGCGCTCGAACACTACATCGCCCCGTTCCGCGATCCCGCCCGCGTCCACGCGATGTGCGAGGATTATCGCGCCGGCGCCTATTTCGACTACGATCTCGACAAGGCCGATTTCGAGGCCGGCAAGAAGATCACCATTCCGATGCTGGCGCTGTGGGGCAATGCCGGCGTGGCGCAAGCCGCCGCCACCCCGCTCGACATCTGGAAGCAATGGGCGACGAACGTGGACGGCATGCCGGTGGATTCCGGCCACTTCCTCACCGAGGAAAATCCCGGCGTCACCGCGAAGGCGCTGCGCGAGTTCTTTGCCGCGCCTTAGCGCCGCTCGCGAAAGAAGTCCTTCAGCATCCGCGCCGACTCGCTTTCGCCGACCCCGGAATAGACATCCGGGACGTGATGGCAGGTCGGCGAGGTGAAGAACCGCACACCTGATTCAACCGCGCCGCCCTTGGGGTCGGCGGCGCCGTAATACAGGCGCCTCACCCTTGCAAACGAGATCGCGCCCGCACACATGGTGCACGGCTCCAGCGTCACGTAGAGGTCGCAGTCGACCAGACGCTCGCTGCCGATCTTTTTGGCCGCCTCGCGCAGCGCAACGATCTCGGCATGGGCCGTGGGGTCGTAATCGGTTAACGTCCGGTTCGCCGCGGTGGCGATGACCTCGTAATTGCGGACCACGACACATCCGATCGGAACTTCGCCCGCCTTTCCGGCGTTTTCGGCCGTTTTGAGCGCCAAATCCATGAAAGAGGGGGCTTTCAAGCCTCGTATCATCGCGAGAAACCTGCTAGTAGCTGCGCCTTCAGCAGAAGTGCTTGACCGAATTTGCCTGAGCATGCGGCTCGAGACGAGCGCGCACAATGCTTTCTGGCCATCCCCTGAGTGAGATTATTCATGCCTCGCGACAGCGACAAAGACAACGATTCCCGCGGCCGGCGTGATCGCGGCCCGGCCAAGGGCGGCCCCGCCAAGGGCCGCTCCGGCAAGCCACGCGGACCCGACAAGAAGTTCGCCAAGCGCGGCCCTCCCGGGGACAAAGGCGACGCCCGCCCGCCCCGCGGCGACCGCGACAGCCGTCCATCATTCCGCCGCCGCGAGGAGGGCGATGCCCCGCGCCGCGACTTCAGCGACCGCCCGAAATTCAATCGCCAAGACCGGCCGCGTGAAGACCGGCCGCGCGGCGAGGATCGTGGCGAGCGCAGCTTCAAGCCGCGCGGCGATCGTCCCTTCAAGCCGCGTGAAGACCGTCCGTTTTCCGATCGTCCGTCGCGCGACGGCGAGAAGCGCCCGTTCAAGCCCCGTGGTGACCGCCCATTTTCTGATCGCCCCTCGCGCGATGGCGACAAGCGGCCGTTCAAGCCGCGCGGTGATCGCCCGTCCTATGGGCGTGATGACCGTCCGCCGCGCAGGGATCGCGACGATTCCCGTCCGGCCGGCCGAACCGGTGACGCGAAGTTTGGCGACAAGCGACCTTATGCGCCGCGTGGCGACCGTCCGGAACGCAAGTTCGACGGCGAGCGGAAGTTTTCGCGCGGCGCACCGGACCGCAATCGCAGCGAGCGCAGCGATTCAAAACCCTGGCAGAAGCGCGATGCGGCGCCTCGCGGCGACCGGCCGCCGCGCAAGGACTTCAGCAAGGGTCCGCGCAAGGATTTTGGCGGCAGCGACCGCGGTGGGGACAAGCCCTGGCAGAAGCGCGATGATCGGCAAGGCGGCGGCGACGACCGTCCGCGCTTTTCGCGTTCGCGCGACGATCGTCCATCGGGCGATCGTCCGTTCCGCGAGCGGCCCAAATTCGATCGTCCCAAGTTCGATCGTCCACGCGATGATCGTCCGAGGTTCGATCGCGGCGGCGATCGCCCGAAATTCGATCGTCCGCGCGAGCGTTCCGAGGGCCGTTCCGACTGGCACGAGCATCCCCGCAGCGAAGCGCGTTCCGGCGATCGTCCACGCCGCGAAAACGAGGACGAGAGCAGGATCTTCGAGAAGCGTCCGGCCTTCGGCGGTCGCGGCGCCTATCGCGAGCGCGATCGTGATTCCGAGCGGCGGCCGCGCCGCGAGGAAGAGACCAAGCCGAAGAAGGCCGGCGAGCGTATCGCCAAGGTGCTGTCGCGCGCGGGCCTCGCCTCGCGCCGCGATGCCGAGGAGATGGTCACGCAGGGCCGCGTCAGCGTCAACGGCCGTGTCATCAATTCGCCGGCGCTCGACATCACCTCGAACGATGTCGTCACTGTCGACGGCAAGCCGTTGCCGGAGCGCGAGCGCACGCGGCTGTTCCTCTATCACAAGCCCCGCGGCCTCATGACGACGCATGACGATCCCGAGGGCCGTCCGACCGTGTTCGACAATCTGCCCGAAGGTCTGCCGCGGCTGATCAGCGTCGGCCGGCTCGACTTCAACACCGAGGGCCTGCTGCTGCTCACCAATGATGGCGGGCTCGCGCGCACGCTCGAGCTGCCGGACACCGGCTGGCTGCGCCGCTACCGTGTCCGCGCCCATGGCGACGTCACGCAGGCGCAGCTCGACGAGCTGAAGAACGGCATCGAGATCGAGGGCATCAAATACGGTCCGATCGACGCCACGCTGGAGCGTGACCAGGGCGCGAATGTCTGGCTGGTTTTCGCGATCCGCGAGGGCAAGAACCGCGAAGTGCGCAACGTCTGCGCTCATCTCGGGCTCGAGGTGAACCGGCTGATCCGGGTCTCCTACGGCCCGTTCCAGCTCGGCGAGGTCCCCGAGGGCCAGGTCGAGGAGATCAAGTCCCGCGTGCTGCGCGACCAGCTCGGCGAAAAGATCATCGAGAAATCGGGCGCGCAGTTCGACGTGCCGCAGAAATCTGCCTCGCATGAGGGCGACGACGTGCCGCGCGAGAAGAAGCCGGCGACCAAGCGCGGCGTGATCAACGACCGCAAGGGCCGCCGCGTGCTGGTGCAACGCACCGGCAGCGAGGAAGCGCGCGAGCGCAACGAGGCTGAGGCGAGCGGCTACGGCCCGCCGCGCCGTCCCAAGCGCGGCTATCACGGCAAGCGCGATCTGGCGCCGAAGGAGGACTGACGTTGCGCGTAGTCGGCGGTCGACTGAAGGGGCGCAATCTGGCCTCACCGTCCTCGCGCGACATCCGCCCCACGGCGGACCGCCTGCGTGAGTCCGTGTTCAACATCCTCGTGCACGCCTATGACGATCCGATTGCGGATGCGCGCGTGCTCGATCTCTTCGCCGGCACCGGTGCGCTGGGAATCGAAGCGTCTTCACGCGGCGCGAAGTTCACGCTGTTCGTCGACAACGGCGCGGAAGCGCGCGCCCTGCTGCGGAATAATGTCGAGACGCTGGGCCTGGGTGGCGTGACAAAAGTCTATCGCCGTGATGCCACCGATCTCGGGCCTGCGCATCCGGTCGAGCCGTTCTCGCTGGTGTTCCTCGATCCGCCCTATGGCAAAGGGTTTGCGGAGAAGGCGCTTGCGAGCTTGCGCGACGGGGGCTGGCTCACGCCGGGCGCGCTGCTCGTGGTGGAAGAGGCGAAGGCTGCGCAGTTCGTCACGCCGGAAGGCTTCGAGGAATTGGAGCGGCGCGCTTATGACGACACGGAGTTCGTGTTTTTGAAGCGGCCGTAATTTCGAACGTTACCGTCGCCCGAACAGCTTCTCGACATCCGACAGCTTCAGCTCGACATAGGTCGGCCGGCCGTGATTGCACTGGCCGGAGTTCGGGGTGTCCTCCATCTCGCGGAGCAGGGCATTCATCTCCTCCGGTCGCAGCCTGCGGCCGGCGCGCACCGAGCCGTGGCAGGCCATGGTGGCGGCGACGTGCATCAGGCGGCGCTCCAGAGGCAGCGCCTCGTCCCACTCGGCCATGTGCTCGGAAAGATCGCGCAACAGGCCGCCGGCGTTGGTCTTGCCGAGCAGCGACGGCGTCTCGCGCACCGCAACCGCGCCGGGGCCGAAGGATTCGATCGCAAGGCCGAACGACGCCAGCTCCTCGCTGCGCTCGAGCAGGCGCTCCACCGTGGCCTCGTCCATCTCGACGATCTCGGGGATCAGCAGGATCTGCCGCTGCACGCCGTTGGCCGCCAGCGAGGCCTTCAGCCGTTCATAGACGATGCGTTCATGCGCGGCGTGCTGGTCGACGATGATCAGGCCGTCGCGGGTCTGCGAGACGATATAGGTCTCGTGGATCTGGGTGCGCGCAGCGCCGAGCGGGCGGTCGACCAGGTCACTGACTGGCTGGGATTCGATCCGCACGTCCGCGCTGGGTGCGCCGACATCGAACGCGGCCTGTGCGCGCTCGGCGAAGGCCGGCACGGCGGCACCGTCGAATGACGGCATCGGCGCGACCGGGGCGGATGGCGACTGGCGCCAGTCCCAGCTTGCCGGGCGCGGCGTGAATGCGGGGCGGAACGAGGACAGCGCGCTTTCGCCGCTGTTGGCGGCGGTGCGCCGGCCCTCCCGCGCAAGCCCGTCCTTCAATCCGTGCACGATCAGCGCGCGGACGAGGCCGGCGTTGCGAAACCGCACCTCGGTCTTGGCCGGATGCACGTTGGCGTCGACCTCGCGCGGATCGAGCGTGACAAACAGCGCCAGCACCGGATGGCGGTCGCGCGGCAGATAGTCGGCATAGGCCCCGCGGACTGCCCCTAGGATCAGCTTGTCGCGCACCGGGCGGCCGTTGACGAAGAGATATTGCCCGAGCGCGTTGGCTTTGGTCAGCGCCGGCGCTGCGGCATAGCCGGCGACCACCACGCCCTCGCGCTCGGCATGGACCTCGATGGCATGGCTGCGGAACTCCGCCCCCAGGATGTCGCCGAGACGGGTCAGGCGACCGGCGACGCCGGGCAGCGCCGCAGCCCAGGTCACCGGCGCGCGCTCTTCGCCCGCGAGCGTGAAAGCGATTTCGGGTCGCGCCATCGCGAGGCGCCGCACCACCTCACGGATCGCTTCCGCCTCGGTCCGGTCGGTCTTCAAGAACTTCAGCCGCGCCGGCGTCGCGTAGAAGAGGTCGTTGACCTCGACCCGCGTGCCGTGGGCCAGCGCCGCCGGCATGATCTCGGATTTCTCGCCGCCCTCGACATTGAGCGCCCAGGCGTGCGGCTCGCTGGCATGCCGCGTGGTGATGGCAAGCCGCGCCACGGAGCCGATCGAGGGCAGCGCCTCGCCGCGGAATCCGAGCGTGCGGATCTGCAGCAAGTCCTCGTCGTCGAGCTTGGAGGTGGCGTGACGCTCGACCGCCAGCGACAGGTCCCTGGCGGTCATGCCGCCGCCGTCGTCGGTGATGCCGATCCGCCGGCGTCCGCCGCCATCGGTAAAGACGTCGATCCGGCTCGCGCCGGCGTCGATGGCGTTCTCGACCAGTTCCTTGACCACGCTCGCGGGACGCTCGACCACTTCGCCGGCGGCGATGCGGTTGACGACCTGCTCGGGTAATTGGCGGACGGGCATGAAACTCGATTTTCGGCTTTGATCTTGGGCTTCGATCTGGATTCGCGGAGAACGCCATTCTAGGCCGTGTTGCGTCAAAAGCATGTGTTGGGCAACAGGAACGTGGCGGGCTGGGGAAAAGGGCTATCTATCGCATTGATGGGATTGGACGTTCGAGAAAATCGCGCAACCGGGATGGATCGATCTCCGGCTGCCGTCCCGATTGTGGGGTACCGGGCTGCGGTGTAGCATCGCGAAAAAATGGCAACAGGACGGGAGGACGCCATGTGCCATCTCTTCGCGCATCAGCCCCAAGGCGACTACGAATCCCAGACCCGCTCGTTGCGGATCGGTGGGCATTGCACCTCGATCCGGCTGGAAATGGCATTCTGGGACACGCTGGAGGAGATCGCGGCCAAGGAGAACATGAGCGTCGGCAAGTTCCTGACGACGCTCTACACCGAGGTGCTCGACCATCACGGCGAGGTCAACAATTTCGCTTCGTTGCTGCGCTGCTCCTGCCTGATCTACCGCTCCAAGACGGCAGCGCCGGTGCAGGCGTTCAAGACGACGGTTGCGCCCATCCTCGATGCAGCGGAATAGCCCTGATGTCGTCCTGGCGAAGGCCAGGACCCATACCGCGGAATCCATCAGCGATGGGCGGTATGAGTCCCGAACAAGAAGCCTTCGCCGAACTCCTTCCCGGGGCAATGGGTCCTGGCTTTCGCCAGGACGACGAACGAGATTGGATCAAATTTCCTTCTTCTGCATCGCACCCGCAATGTAATCCGCCTGCCGGATCGCCAGCGAGACGATGGTCAGCGTCGGATTGCAGGCTGCGCCGCTGGTGAACTGGCTGCCGTCGGAGACGAACAGGTTCTTGACGTCGTGGCTTTGCCCGAACTTGTTGACCACACCATCCCTGGGCTTCTCGCTCATCCGGTTGGTGCCGAGATTGTGCGTGCTCGGATAGGGCGGTGTCGGATAGCTCACGGTGGCGCCGACGGCGTCGTAGACCGCAGCGCCCTGCTTGTAGGCGTGCGCGCGCATCGCGAGATCGTTGGGATGATCGTCGAAGTGCACGCTTGCGACCGGCTGGCCGAACTTGTCCTTCACGACAGGATCGAGCGTGATGCGGTTGGTTTCCTGCGCCATGTCCTCGCCGACCAGCCACATCCCGGCCATCCTGGGATAACCGTCGAGCGCGGCGGTGAACGGACGTCCCCAGGCGCCGGGGTTGAGGAACGCCGCCATGAAGGGCAGTCCGAGCGACAGCGTCTCCATCTCGTAGCCGCCGACGAAGCCGCGCTTCGGATTGTTGGCGGCCTCGTCGCGGATGATGCCGGCCATGGTGGTGCCGCGATACATGTGCACCGACTTCTCGAACACGGCATAGACGCTACCGGTCATGTGGCGCATGTAATTGCGGCCGACCTGACCGCTTGAGTTGCCGAGGCCGTCGGGGAACATCGTGGATGCGCTGTTCAACAGCAGCCGTGGGCTTTCAATCGAATTGCCGGCGACCGCAACGATGCGTGCCTTCTGGCGCTGCATTGCACCGCTCTCGTCGGCGTAAACCACGCCGGTGACTTTGCCGGCGGCATCGTGCTCGATCTTGACCGCCATGCTGGCGGGGCGAACCTCGAGATTGCCGGTCGCCTCGCCCTTGGGTATCTCGGTGTAGAGCGTCGACCATTTCGCGCCGGACTTGCAGCCCTGGAAGCAGAAGCCGATCTGCTGACAGGCGCCGCGTCCGTCGCGCGGCTGGCTGTTGATCGCCATGTTGCCGGTGTGCACCGTCTTGTAGCCGAGCTTCTTTGCGCCGGCCTCCATCACTCTGAAGTTATTGTTGCCGGGAAGTCCGGGAATGCCGTTGGTGCGGGTCACGCCCATCTTGTTCTCGGCCTTGGCGTACCACGGCTCCATCTCCGCGAGCGTGACCGGCCAGTCCAGCAGGTTGGCGCCGGGAATGTTGCCGTAGGTGCTCTTCACCTTGAACTCGTGCTCGTCGAACCGCAGCGACGCGCCAGCCCAGTGTGTGGTCGAGCCGCCGACCGCCTTGACGATCCAGGCGGGAAGACCCGAGAAGTCTTTTGCGACGCGCCATGATCCCGATGTGGTGCGCGCATCGGTCCAGGCGAGCTGCGAGAAACTCTCCCACTCGTCATTGACGAAGTCCTGATTCTCGATGCGGGGACCTGCTTCGAGAATCACGACCTTGACGCCCTTCTGTGCGAGCTCGTTGCCCAGCGTGCCGCCGCCGGCACCGGAGCCGACGATCACCACAACGCTGGAGTCGTTCAGATCGAATTTTGCCATATGCGTTCTCCTGAACCGTTGGGTGAGCCTTAAGCCTTCGGCAGCCAGTCGATGTCGGCGAAGCCGCGGTTGATGTAGCCGCCGTGTTCGGCGGAGGAGCCCTCGTAGCCGAACCGCGGCCAGACCTCTTTCTGGTTGTAGAGAGAGACGACGAGGTCGCCGCGCACCTTCTGGAAGAAGTCGCTCTGCTCGATCTCCTTCAAAAGCACCACGCGGTCGGCTTCCCAGGGCACTTCGACATAGGGCGCCTTGTGGCGATCACGCGCGTTCTGATCGAGCCTGGTGATGCCGTCGCTGATTAGCGCCTTGACGGCGGGGTCCTTGGCGGCCTTTCCGTCCCACGGCTTGATCGCGGTGATGTAGTAGCTGTCGCCGAGGACGTCGTGTGGATAGATATCGCGCGCGACTTTCAGCAGCGTCTTCATCGTCGCGGGCGAAAGCGCGCTTGCCTCGTCGGCCCAGGCGCCCTCGATGCTGACGGCGATGCTGGTCGCGACTGCCGCGACCGGCACGGCGGCCGCGGCGCCCTTGAGAAAGATGCGGCGGCTGTGCCTGCTTCGACGATCGACTTCTCTCATGGCATTCCTCCTTTTATGATTTTGATTTTGTGGTTCGATCAGTTGAAACGTCCGCCGCGCTGGATCACCTCGATCTTGTAGCCGTCGGGATCGCTGACGAAGAAGAAGCGCGCCAGCGTTTTGCCGTCGTGCTTGAAGTCGCGCAGCGGACCCGGTGCGAGCTTCTCACGCTCGAAGCGGGCATGTTCGGCATCGAGATCCTCGACCACCACGGCGAGATGTCCGTAGCCGTCGCCGAGCGCATACGACTCCTTGCGATCGAAATTGACCGTCAGCTCCAACTCGAAGGGTGAGGAGGGGTGACGCAGATAGATCAGGGCAAAGTCTGCGAACTTCAGACGGTCGGTGACTTCCAGGCCAAAGGCCCGTCTGTAGAAGTCGAGCGAGCGCGCCTCGTCGAGTGCGCGGATCATGGAATGGACCGGCTTTGCCACTCAGTTCTGCTCCTTTAGAAAGGCGATGATGGCGGCGCGCGTCTCCGGCTTCGCCTGCCGGTAGACCATGACCACGCCGGGAATCACGGCTTT